>NZ_JACHVQ010000001.1:0-307357 GCF_014190805.1 Flexivirga oryzae
CCATCGCTGGACCATCCGCCGGCTCGCCAGGGCGGCGTCCCCCGAGCGCGAACAGCTGGCCTGGCTGCTGGTTTCCGTGCTGCCGATCATCGTCGCGATCCTGGTCGGGCCGCCGGTCGTCCTCTTCGTCGTCACCCTGCTGACGACGGTGACGCTGCTGGTCGGGATCGTGCGGTACGAGTTGTTCGACGTGAAGCTGATCCTGCGCAGCGGGCTGCTGTACGGCGCGCTCATCGGTCTCGCCGCCGGTGCCTATTTCGCGGCGGTCGCTGCCGCCGGCATCGTGTCGTCCTCCACCGCGGTGCCGACGTTCTTCGCGGCCGCCGTGGTGGCGCTGCTCGCGCGCCCGGCATACATCGGCCTCTCCCGCTGGATCGGCCGGTTCGTGTATGGCGACCGCACCGACCCGGCACGCGCCCTCGGCCGGCTCGGCCCGGGCATGGAGGGCGCGCTCGGACCCGACCTGGACGCGGTGGTCGCCGCGGTGGCCCACTCGCTGCGCTCGCCCTACGTCGAGGTGGTGGGTGCGGACGGTCAGGTGCTGGCGACCGCCGGTCGACCGCAGCAGCATGCGGCGCAGGAGATCGCCCTGAGCCGGGACACCGACCGGGTCGGCACGCTGCGGGTCTGCTGGCGGACACCCACCGACCCGCCGTCGCGCGCGGAACGTGCCCTGGTCGAGGTGCTCGCGGTGTCGGTCGCCGTGGCGGTCCACGCCACCCGGCTCGCCCGGGACGTGGAGGAGTCACGGGCGCGGGTGATCGAGGTGCGGGCGGCCGAGCGCAGCAGGTTGAGGGCGGACCTGCACGACGGCGTCGGCCCGTCCCTGTCGGGGGCCGCGCTCGGCATCGAGGCCGCGTTGCGCACCGACCGGCTCGAAGACACCCGCGAGATCCTGGCAGTGGTGCACGGTGAGATCAAGCAGCTCGTCCGTGAGATTCGTTGCCTGATAGACGATCTCGGCCCTGCCGGGCTGGAGCACGGTCGTCTGCCGGAGGCATTGGCGGCACATGCGTCGGCCGTCAACGCGCTGGGCGTGGTGCACGTGACCGTCGCCGTGGACGCGCTGCCGCCCGTCACCCTCCCGGTCGAGGTGGCGGCGCACCGGATCGCCACGGAGGCGATCACCAACGTGGTGCGGCACTCCGGCGCCACCACGGCGCACGTGTCGTTGCGTTGCGACGAGCGGTCGCTGGTGCTGGAGGTGTCCGACGACGGCGTCGGGCTGGACGGGTCGACGCCGGGTGTCGGCAGGGGATCGATGCGTGAGCGGGCCGAGTCGGTCGGCGGCACCCTCACCCTGGGCGACCGGTCGCCGCACGGCACCTGCGTGCGGGCGGAGCTGCCGCTGCAGGAGCCGCGGTGAGCGCCGACGCGCCCGTCCGGGTGGTCCTGGCGGACGACCACCCGATGTACCGCTACGGAGTGGCGGCGGTGCTGGCCTCCGAGCCGCGGGTCGAGCTGGTCGGCGAGGCGCAGAGCGGGCGGGAGTTGCTCGCTCTGGTCGAACGGACCGGGCCGGACGTCGTCGTCACCGACCTGCGGATGCCGGACCTGGACGGCATCGCCGTCACCCGCGAACTGGGTATGACGAACCCGGACCTGCCGGTGCTGGTGCTGACGATGCACGACGACGACGAAAGCGTCTTCGGCGCGATGCGTGCCGGCGCCAGGGGGTATCTGCTCAAGGGCGCCGACGCGGACGAACTGATCGCCACGATCCGGACCGTTGCTGCGGGTGGCACGGCCTTCGGCCCGTCGGTCGCGCGCCGCATCGTGGGCTTCTACCTGGAGTCCACGAGCCGCTTCGCGCAAGGGGCCTTCCCCGAGCTGACCACGCGCGAACGCGAGGTTCTGGACCTGCTCGCGGCAGGTCGCCGCAACTCGGCGATCGCGGCCACGCTCGGGCTCAGCGACAAGACCGTCCGCAACCACCTGTCGGCCATTCTCACCAAACTGCAGGTGTCGGATCGCTCGGCCGCGATCGTGCGGGCGCGAGAGGCGGGTCTGGGACGCGAGCGGTGACCGATGCGCCGGCCGGTCAGGCCGAAACCAGTTGGCCCCGAAGGAAACCGATGCAGTCGGCCAGGTCCGGGTCGGTCGGCTCCGGCAGCGCGTGTGCGGGCCACCAGCGCACGTCGTCGGACTCGTCCGAGACCGCGATGCGTGCGCCCTCGGGGGCCACGGCGGCGATCCGCAGGTCCCAGTGCGCGGTGCACCGGCCGAAGGCCGCGGTCAGGTCGTGCCGGTGCAGGAAGAGCGCACCGGGCACCGCGCGCAGCCCGTCGATGCCGGACTCCTCGGTCGCCTCACGCACGGCGGCGCCCGCGACGGTCCGGTCGCCCGGCTCGAAGTGCCCGCCGGGCTGCAGCCACAGCCGGGCCTTCTTGTGCAGCACCAGCAGCACCCGCGTCAGGTCGTGGGAGAAGACGACCGCGCCGGCGGTGAAGTGCTCGGGCGGGCCGTCGCGCCAGAGCGCGTCGTCGTATGCCGCGAGGTGATCCACGAAAGCATCCCGGGTGGGGCTGGGAGCAGCCGCGCGAAGCACCTCGAAGGCGTTGTCCCGCAGTGCTTTTCGGCTCTCGTCCGTCACGATCGGCAGGCCGTCGGGCGTCACTCGTCGCCCTGGGCGCCGCCGGAGCCGTCGTCCTTCGTGTCCTTGCCCTCCCGCTCGGCGTCCAGCTCCGCGGTGCCCTGGGCGAGCAACGCCTCCAGGGCTGCGTCGACCTCGTCCGGCGCGGCGGACTCGGTGTCGGGGGACTGGCGGCGGCGCACGTAACCCTGCGGGTCGTCCAGGTCGTCCGCTGTCGGCGCGAAGTCCGGGTGCTTCCACGCGTCGTCCCGCGACTGCTGGCCGAGAGCGTCCTCCAGCTGGGTGAACACCTGCGCGGCGTCACGCAACCGGCGGGGGCGCAGCTCCAGCCCGACGAGGGAGGCGAAGACCCGCTCGGCAGGACCACCGGTCGCGCGGCGGCGCCGGACCGCCTCGGACAGCTGCGTGGTGTGCGGCAGATGCTTGCCCGCCGCCTCGTTCGTGACGACGTCCACCCAGCCCTCGACGAGTGCGAGCAGCGTCTCCAGGTGGGCGAGCGCCCGCTGCTGCGCCTCGGACGGCTCGGCGCTGAACAGCGAGCCCTGCAACGCCTCCTGCATCGCGGCGGGGTCGCTCGGGTCGGCGTCGGCGACGGCACGTTCGATGCCGTCGGTGTCGATTGAGATGTCCCCGGCATACGACTGCACGGCTGCGATCAGCGCCGGGCCGAGCCAGGGCACCGCAGCGAACAGCCGGGCCCGGGCGGCCTCGCGCACCGCCAGGTAGAGGTTGACCTCGCCCGCGTCGACCTCGAGTCCGTCGGCGAACTCCGACACGTTGGCCGGCAGCATCGCCACGCCGTCGGTGAGGGGGAGGCCGACCTCACTGCCGCTGACCAGGTCGCCGGCCAGGGCGCCGACCGCCTGGCCGACCTGCGCGCCGAACATGCCGGCACTCATCCGCGCCATCATCGGCTGCATCTGACCCATCAGCGCGGCCGGGTTGATGCCGGCGGGCAGCCCGAGCTGCTCCGCATCGCCCGGGTCGAGGCGGCGCAACTGTTCTCCCATGGCCTTCTCGATGGCGCCGTTGACCCCGGCCGCGACCGGCTCGACCAGCTGCCGCCACATGGGCATCGTCTGGTCGACCCACTCGGCGCGGCTGAGCGCCTTCGCCGGGCCGATCGCCGGGAAGTCGGTGACTTCGTCCAGCCACAGGTTGGCCACCTGCACGACCTGTTCGACGTCGCGGGTCGCCGCGGCGCCCACGCTGGCGTCACCGGCGGCGGAGACGGTCTTGCGGGCGACGTCGGTCGCGAGCTCCAGGTTGACGGCGCCGTCCACCGGCCCGGACATCATCGCCTGCAGCTGACTCTGCAGCATCTGCATCATCTGCGGGTTCATGTCCTGCACGCCCATCTGTTCCAGCGCGCTCGCCAGCTGATCGTTGCCGGAGTCGCCGCCGAGGATGGATCGCAGCAACTCGGACAGGTCCGGCTGCTGTGCGTCGTCGTCGTCAGGGCGCTCGGGTGGGTTGTTCGACATCTCTTCTCCTGGCCCGGATGGGACACGCGGTCGGCGCGCGCCTGCCTACCGTGAATAGGCTGTCCACTAGACAACCACGAACTCGGCCCCGTCGTTCCGCGACGGCGCCCGTGTTCGCCCTTAGCGCAATCGGGAGAATGTATGACGCAGCCGGACCCTCGCGTACGCCTGGTCGACCTGCGCGACACACCGCTGTCGGTCGACGAGGCGCTGGCCGCCGTCACCGATCCGGCAGCCGGCGGCATGGCGCTCTTCGTCGGGACCGTCCGGCAGCAGGATCACGCGAAAGCTGTTGATCTGCTTGACTACTCGGCACACCCGTCGGCAGTGGACGTGATGCGTGAGGTTGCGGAGTCGGTGGTCACCGACGAGATCACCGCGCTGGCGGCGGTGCACCGCGTGGGCCGACTGCACGTGGGGGACCTGGCCGTGGTGGTTGCGGTGAGTGCTCCGCACCGGGGAGCCGCACTCACAGTTTGCAGGGAGATGATCGACACTCTCAAGCACCGGGTGCCGATCTGGAAGCACCAGGCGTTCAGTGACGGAAGCGACGAATGGGTCGGGCTGTAGGAGATATGGCGGCAGGTACGAACGAGCGGGGCAGGTTGGACGGGGCGACCGGCGGGGGTTCCGAGTCCTCGGGGAGCGTTGGCGCGAAGAAACGGGAGGCCCCACGCAGCCTCAGCCGCTCCAACATCGCCCTGCTGATCACGGCGCTCGTCCTGGTGGTCGCGGTCGCCGCGCTCAACCTGATCCACGTGCCGAAGGTGATCCTGCGGCCCGGGCCGGTGACCAACACCCTGGGCGAGACCGACGGGAAACCGGTCGTCGAGATCAAGGGCGTCAAGACCTACCCGACCTCGGGGAACCTGGACTTCGTCACCATCTCGATGGCGGGTGGGCCGCAGTACCCGGTCAGCGTGATGGAGTGGCTGAAGGCGAAGTACATCGACAACGACGCCGAGATCGACCCCGAGAGCATGTGGTTCCCCAAGGGCATCACCTCCAAGCAGGTGGAGCAGCAGAGCACCTCCGAGATGACCAACTCGCAGGAGACCGCCGAGGTGGTCGCGATGCGCGCGGCGGGCATCACCGTCCCCGAGTCGATCACGGTCGTGCAGTTGCAGCAGGGCGCGGCCGCCGCGGGCGAACTCAAGCCCAAGGATGTGCTGGTGTCGCTCAACGGCAGCAAGGTCACCGACCTGAAGTCGGTCTCGACGACGATGTCGAAGGTCACGCCGGGCGCGACCGTGCCGGTCGTGGTCAAGCGCGCCGGCAAGCAGGTCCGGCTGCGGGTCCCGACGGGCAAGGGCGAGGACGGCGGCGCCGTCTTCGGGATCGCGATCTCCCCGTCATACAAGTTCCCGTACGACGTGAAGGTCAACGTCGGTGCGGTGGGTGGCCCGTCGGCGGGCACGATGTTCACCCTCGCGATGTACGACATGCTCACGCCGGGGGCGCTGACCGGGGGCAAGAAGGTGGCCGGCACCGGCACCATCAGCGAGGACGGCTCGGTCGGCCCGATCGGCGGCATCCGGCAGAAGCTGATCGCGGCGAAACGCGCCGACGCGCAGTTCTTCTTCGCCCCGGGCAGCGACTGCCAGGAGGCCAAGGGTCACGTGCCGAGCGGGCTGACGGTCATCAGGATCAACACCCTGCAGGACGCCCTGAAGGCGCTGAAGCAGATCCGCGGCGGCAAGACCACCGGCTTCGTGGGGTGTGGCTGAGCTCCGGATCCGCACGGGTCCCCATGATGTATCGAAGGAGCAGAGCGGGGTTACTCGAGGGTGACCCGCAGCGCGTGCACCAGGCCCGGCGCGATGTCCTTGCCGACGGCGACCTTGTCGTCGGCGTCGTGGGCGCGCTGGCGTAACAGGCAGATCGAGTCGCCGTCGCGCAGCACGGCGACCAGCAGACGGACGTCGGCCCGGTCGGGGTGTGCGGCCAGCACGTCGGTCGCCTCGGTGGGGTTGTCGGGCAGGCCCTGCTCCGCCTCCGGCGGCACGACGATCCGCTCGATGGCCAGCGCGACACCGTCGACCTCCGGCGGCCACGCGAGTTGCCGCAGCAGGCTCTCGATGTTGGAGGTCTGCGGCAGCCCCTCCTGCTCGATGGTGCTGTATGCCGACGGGTCCGCGCCGCGCAACTGACCCGCGAGGCCCGGCTCCCGCTGCAGCAGATCCTCGTTCCGGGCGATCGCGAACAGCCGCGGAGCCTGGTCCCAGCCGGCAGCGGCGACGTGCCGCTCGGTGTCGATCGCGCACTCCGCGAGCGGGCTGAGCACGGGCTTGGCGACGGGAATCGGGTCCTCGGACGGCATACACCCATGCTGCCGCACGCCGGTGAAACCCAGACTGCTCGGGTCGCCACATAGCCCCGCGGGTTACCGTGTCCCCACCTGACCCATTGCTCACACCCAACTTCGAGGCCGACGTGACTTCTTCGGACGAGCCGACCGGCGGCGACGGGCGCAACCCGGAGCACGCGGGCGCTGTGCGGCGCTTCGGGCCGACGGGTGCGCGTCGGACGCTGATGGTTGCGGGCGCGATCATCGTGCTGGCCGTGCTGGTGCAGGTCTGGGCCAACGTGTGGACCAACAAGCTGTGGTTCGACAGCCTGGGCTTCTCCTCGGTGTTCCGGACCGAGTACCTCACCAAGGCGCTGATGTTCCTCGGTGGCGCGCTCATCGTCGGCGGGCTGATCTGGTTCAGCATGTGGATCGCGTTCCGGCAGCGGCCGATCTACGCGCCGTCGACCGGCGACCTGGACGCCATGGACCGCTACCGAGAAGCCATCGAACCCTTCCGCCGGGCGGCGTTCTGGGTGGTGCCGATCGTGTTCGGGCTGTTCGCCGGGTCCGCCGCGATCGGGCAGTGGAAGACCGTGCTGCTGTGGTTGCACCGGCAGAGTTTCGGCACCAAGGACCCGGAGTTCCACAAGGACATCGGCTTCTACGTCTTCACCCTGCCCTGGCTGCAGGTCATCGTCGGCTTCCTCACGATGGCACTGATCCTCTCGCTCATCGCGGCAGTGGTGATGCACTACCTGTATGGCGGGATCTCCTTGCGCGACAGGGGAGTCCACACCACCAGCGCCGCCCGTGTGCACCTGTCCGTGCTGCTCGCGATCCTGGTGCTGGTGCGCGGCGCCGCCTACTGGCTGGGCCGCTACGACCTGACGACCAGTGACAACTCGCTGTTCACCGGCATCGACTACACCGCGCAGAACGCCGTCCTGCCGGCCAAGGCGATGCTGGCCGGCGCGGCGGTCATCTGCGCCGCGCTGTTCGTCGCGACGATCTGGACCCGGACCTGGCGGCTGCCGGTCGTCGGCCTCGCACTGCTGGTCGTGTGCGCCATCGTGCTCGGCGCGATCTACCCGGCACTGGTGCAGCGCTTCAAGGTCCGTCCGAACGAGCAGGCGCTGCAGTCGCCATACATCACCCGCAACCTGACGGCGACCAAGACGGCCTACGGCCTCGACAAGGTGAAGGTCAGGTCCTACACGCCGACCAAGGCGACCACGGCCGGGCAGCTGACGCAGGACGCGGAGACGATCCCGGGCATCCGGCTGGTCGACCCGTCGATCGTGTCCCCGACCTTCCGGCAGCTGCAGGGGCAGCGCAACTACTACCAGTTCGGCAACACCCTCGACGTCGACCGCTACGAGGTCGGTGGCAAGACCGACGACGTGGTCGTCGGTGTGCGCGAGCTCGACCTGTCCGGTGTGCCCACGTCCCAGCGGAACTGGGTCAACGACCACACGGTCTACACGCACGGTTTCGGGGTCGTGGCGGCCTACGGCAACGAACGCACCGAGGACGGTCAGCCGGTCTTCATGGAGTCCGACATCCCGCCGGTCGGCAAACTCGGCAAGTTCCAGCCGCGCATCTACTTCGGGGAGTCCTCACCACGCTTCTCCATCGTCGGAGGCCCCAAGGACGGGCAGAAGCGGGAGCTGGACTACCCCAACACCTCGTCCGGCGGTGAGCAGCGCACGACCTACACCGGGGGCGGCGGCGTCGCGGTCGGCTCGTTCAACCGCAAGCTCGCGTATGCCGTGAAGTATCACGACCTCAACTTCCTCTTCTCCGGCTCGATCAACTCCGACTCGCGGATCCTGGACACCCGCAACCCGGTGGACCGGGTCAAGAAGGTCGCCCCGTGGCTGACCGTCGACGGCGACCCCTACCCGGTCGTCGAGGACGGCCACGTGCAATGGGTGGTGGACGGCTACACCACCACCTCGCACTACCCGAACTCGCAACTGGAGTCGCTGGGCAGCGCGACCTCCGACTCGCTGACCACCCAGTCGAACAACCTGCGCAGCCTCGCCGGTGGCCGGGTCAACTACATCCGCAACTCGGTGAAGGCGACCGTCGACGCCTACACCGGCAAGGTGACGCTCTACGCGTGGGACGACACGGACCCGCTGCTGAAGGCGTGGATGAGCGCCTTCCCCGGCACCGTCAAGCCGATGTCGCAGATCTCGTCCAGCCTGATGTCGCACCTGCGCTACCCGGAGGACCTGTTCAAGGTGCAGCGCGAGCTGCTCACCAAGTACCACGTCACCGACCCGGGGCAGTTCTTCCAGGGCAACGACCAGTGGCAGGTGCCGACCGACCCGTCGTCGTCGAAGGCCGGGGAGCAGCAGCCGCCCTACTACCTGTCGCTGGCGATGCCCGACCAGTCGTCGCCGAAGTTCTCGCTGACCACCACGTTCATCCCGACCGGTGACCGGCAGAACCTCTCGGCGTTCATGACCGTCGACGCCGACGCGGGGTCGACGCCGGGCAAGAAGAGCGCCGACTACGGCACCTTCCGCATCCTGGAGATGCCGCGCAACGTCACCATCAAGGGCCCGGGGCAGTTCCAGAACGACATCAACTCCTCGCAGGCGGTGTCACCCACCACCAAGCAGACGCTCGCGCAGTTCCTGACCTACAACAAACAGGTCGGCTCGACCGTGGAGGAGGGCAACCTGCTCACCCTGCCGGTCGGTGGTGGTCTGTTGTATGTCGAGCCGATCTACGTGCGCGCGGCGGGCAACACCTCGTTCCCGCTGCTGAAGGCCGTCGTGGTCGGATTCGGCGACAAGCTCGCCTGGGACACCACGCTCGACGGCGCGCTGAATGCGCTGTTCGGCGGCGATTCCGGTGCCACCGCGGGCGATTCGGGTCAGTCGTCACCCCCGTCGAGTACGCCGTCGTCGCCGTCCAGCTCCCCGTCGTCCTCGTCGAAGTCGACCAAACCGGCCGCGAACCCGGAGTTGCGGTCGGCGCTCGCGGATGCGGAGCAGTGGTACGCGCAGGGCGAGAAGGACCTGAAGAAGGGTGACTTCGCGGCATACGGCGAGGACCAGAAGAAGCTCAAGGCGGCGATCAAGCGGGCCATTGAGGCCGAGGGCGGCACCGCACCGCAGTCGTCCAGCAGCTCCTCGCCGGCTCCCTCGTCCACCGGCAACTAGGGGCTTTCCTGGCATTTCGGGTATGCCGATCGCGGCGTATACCGCGCGCCCGGCATACTCCTGCCGGGCAGCGCCGCACGCCGAATCGACCCTGACGGTCGGAATCACTGTTCACGGCTGACTCTGACGGTCCGATTCACCATTGACGGTCGAATTCGGCCGTCACTCGTGAATCCGACCGTCAGGGTGGTGGGCCTGATGATGTTGGATTTCGTCCTGATCCAGCAGGCGGTCGTAACGGCTGGGTTCCTGCAGGAGCAGCTGGGCGTCACGAAAATATCAGCGCATACGTGTGAACAGCCTCGTCGACGCCGGGGTGCTTCATGCATCGGGCGGCAAACTGAAGAGAGCCAACCTCTTTCAGGCGGACGACGTGCTGGACATTCTCGAGCTCAGCTGACGCCGGCACCGCCATACCCGACCGGGGCTTGGGCATCGAACGCGTCGATTTGGTACTGCGGAGGCGGTCGCGTAAGGTGGTGTTCACCGACGCGGGGTGGAGCAGCTCGGTAGCTCGCCGGGCTCATAACCCGGAGGTCGCAGGTTCAAATCCTGCCCCCGCTACTACGCGAGGCGTCGCGGAAAGCGCCTCGGATCTCATCGATCCGAGGCGCTTTCGTCATATGTCCGTCGCAACGTGAGCAGGACGAATCTGCCGCTCGCGGCCAAGGCGCTCGCAAGACACCTCCGCGGTTGTCGTCGGTGGTCCTTACAATCGCCGGGTGGATCACGAGTCGATCGAGTCGCTGCGCGAGCGCCACCAGGCGTGGCGGTTGCTGCGCGCCGGCAACGCGAGCCTGATCCTTTCCTTTCTCGGCGACTTCTTCGTCGAGGGCAATCGCGGTGCCTGCTCGGCCAGTGAGATGGCAGCCGCCCTTGACGATCACCTCTACGCATTGAACGTCACGATTGACACCGCGGACGGCGAGCTCAGATTCCCCAAGGAACCGCGCGCCTACCTGGAGGACTGGTCGGCCACCGACGCCGGCTACCTGCGCCGGTTCTATCCGCCGGGTGACGACGAGGTCCACTACGAAGTGACCCCGGCCTTCGAGAAGGCGTACTCCTTCGTCGAGTCGCTGCAGGTCCGGCCGTTCGTCGCCACCGAGTCGAGACTGCACACGGCGGTCGAGCTGCTGCGACAGATCGTGCAGGGCACCGACGACGACCCGGAGAGCCGGCTGGTCGACCTGCATCGCCGCCGCGACGAGCTCGACCAGGAGATCGCCGCGGTCGAGGAGGGCCGTTTCGCTGTCCTGACTCCGTCCAGCGTTCGCGACCGCTATCAGCAGTTCAGCATCACCGCACGGGAGCTGCTGTCCGACTTCCGGGAGGTCGAGGACAACTTCCGCCGGCTCGATCGTGCGGCTCGCGAGAAGATCGCGACCTGGGACGGCGCCAAGGGTGAGTTGCTGTCCGACCTGGTCGGAAGTCGTTCGCAGATCACGCATTCGGACCAGGGGCACAGCTTCCAGGCGTTCTACGACTTCCTGCTCTCCCAGCAGCGCCAGGACGAGCTGACCGAGCTGCTCGGCCGGGTGTCCGCGTTGGACGTCGTCGACGTCGACCCGCGCACCCGGCACATCCACCACGACTGGTCGGAGGCTGCTGAGCGTGCTCAGCGCACGGTGCGGCAGATCTCCGAGCAGTTGCGTCGCTTCCTGGACGACCAGGTGTGGCTGGAGAACCGCCGGGTCCTGGACCTGGTGCGGGAGGTTGAAGCGTCGGCGATCGAGGTGCGCGACCACCCGCCGACACTGGGGCTGGAGATGGACGAGCCGGGGATGGCGATCACCCTGCCCTTCGAGCGACCGCTCTATCGGCCACCGGCCAGCGCGGAGGTCGAGAGCCTCATCGCGCCCACCACCGACGACGTCGACGACGACGCGTTGTTCACCGAGACGTTCGTGGATCCCGCGCGCCTGCTCGACCACGTGCGCGCCATACTCCCCGAGCACTCGGCTGCGCTCCTGTCCGATGTCGTGACCTTCTATCCCCTTGAGCAGGGCGCGGCGGAGATCGTCGGCTACCTCGCGCTCGATGACGGCGAGGTGACCGTCGAGATGGACGACTCGGACGAAACCGTGCTGGACTATCCGGACCCGGCGGACCCGAACACCACCAAGCGGGCACGGCTGCCCAAGGTCACGGTGAGACGACGATGAGTGATACCCACGCGAAAGCCAGTGCGGTGATCCGGCTGATGCAAGGTGTCGTCTACCGGGAGAGCGACGAAAACACCTGGCTGACGCTGGAGCGAGCCGGAGCAGGAGTCCGTGACCACTTCGCGGCTATCGGCGTCGACGTGGTGGTGGACGAGGACGAGGGATACGCCTTCCTACGGTCCAGGCCCGAGATCGAGGGCGAAGAGGCGCTTCCCCGGCTGGTCCGCCGCCGGTCGCTGACCTACCCGGTGAGCCTGCTGCTCGTGCTGCTGCGCAAGAGACTCGTGGAATTCGAAACCATGGGCGGTGAGGGCAGGTTGGTGCTCAGCACCGAGCAGATCGTCGAGATGTTGCGCGTCTTCCAGGCCGAGTCGTCCAACGACGCCCGGCTCGTCGACAGCGCGGAGACGACGATCAAGAAGGCCGCCGACCTCGGGTTCCTGCGCCAGTTGCGCGGCGAGCGGGATCAGTGGGAGGTGCGTCGCATCCTCAAGGCGTACGTCGACGCCGAGACGCTGAACGACTTCGCCGGCAAACTGCGCGAATACGCCGGACAGGCATCGAACGATGACTGACGCGTTGTTCTCCAGCGTCGAAGTGGCCGGCGATGGCCGAGCCGGATACCGCCTGCAGCACCTCGAAGTCTTCAACTGGGGCACCTTCGACGGTTCGGTGTGGCGGCTGACGCCGGGGTCCGACACCGCCCTGCTGACCGGCGACATCGGCTCGGGCAAGTCCACCCTCGTGGACGCCCTCACCACGCTGCTCATGCCGGCGCACCGCATCGTCTACAACAAGGCGGCCGGCGCCGACGCCAGGGAGCGCACGCTGCGGTCGTATGTCGAGGGCCACTACAAGTCCGAGCGCACCGAGTCCTCCGGCCGCTCACGCGCGATCGGGCTGCGCAGCAACAGCAAGACCTACTCCGTCGTGTTGGGTGTCTTCGCCAACGAGGGGTATGACGAGACGGTCACGCTCGCCCAGGTCTTCCAGCAACGCGAGAGCACCGGGCAGCCCTACCGCTTCTTTGTGACAGCCACCAAAACGCTTTCAGTGGCAAGCGATTTCGCCGACTTCGGCTCCGACCTGCGTGATCTGCGCAAGCGGCTGCGGGGAGCCGGCGCGGAAGTTTTCGACGACTTCCCGAAATACGGCACCTCGATGCGCCGCTTGCTCGGCATACGCTCCGAGCAGGCGTTGGAGCTCTTCCATCAGACGGTTTCGATGAAGTCGGTGGGCAACCTCAACGACTTCGTCCGCGACCACATGCTCGAGCCGAGCGACGCCACGGCTCGGGTCCGCGACATCATCGGACACTTCGAGAACCTCACCAAGGCGCATGACGCCGTCCGCCGCGCTCGTGAGCAGCTCGACGCCTTGGAGCCGGTGGTCGCCACCGCCGCGAAGTATGACGCCGCGCTGACCGAGCGGGACGCCACCGAGCAGGACCGCTCCGCGGTGGAACTCTTCATCGCCGAGACACGGTCCGCCCTCTTCGACGCGGAGATCGCGCAGCTGGGCACCGAGCTGGAGCGCCTGCAACGAGACCTCGGCACCGCACGCAAGGAGCGCGAACGGCTGACCGGCGACCGCGAGTCGCTGATCGAGGAGCGTACCCGTGCCGGCGGCGACCGGATCGGCGAGTTGGAGCGCCTTACCCGCGAGGCACGCGCGCAAGCGGCCCAGCGACAGGAGGCGCGCGAGTTGTTCGACCGCGCCGTCTCCGGCGTCGGCTGGGAGGCTGTCGACGATCGCGCTGGTTTCGATCGGCTCGCCGAGCGCGTTGCCGCCGAGCGGCCGCTGCTCGCCGAGCAGAAACGTGAGCTGGACAATGCGGCGGCGGAGGCGTTTGCCGCGCAGAAGGACCTCGACCGCAGGGGTGGGCTGCTCACTGCGGAGCTGCACAGCCTTGAGCAGCGCACGAGCAACCTGCCGTCCGAGCAGGTCGAGTTGCGTGCCCAGCTGTGCCACGACCTCGGCCTGACCACCGATGACCTGCCGTATGCGGGCGAGTTGCTCGACGTCCGTGAGGAGCACGCCCCATGGCGCGGCGCAGCGGAGCGGGTCCTGCGGGGTTTCGCGCTGTCGCTGTTGGTGCCCCAGGAGCACTACGGCGCGGTGGCGGACTGGGTGAACGACAACCGGTTGAGCGTTCGTGGTCGCGGCGGCCGCACCGTCGGTGCGCGGTTGGTCTATGAGCGCGTGCCCACCAGAAGGGTTCCGTTGCAACGAGATTCCGGTCCTGGGCTGGTGTTGGCGGACTGCCTCGAGGTCAAGGAGGGGCCGTTTGCGGCATACCTCGCGGGCGAATTGGCCAAGCGGGCGGATCACCGGTGCGCCGCGACGCTGGAAGAGTTCCGCAACGAGCGCCGGGCGGTCACCGAGCAGGGGCAGGTCCGCTCCGGTGACCGGCACGAGAAGGACGACAGACACCGCGTCGACGACCCGCGGCGGTGGGTGCTGGGCTGGGCCAACGAGCGCAAGATCGCCGCGCTGCGTTCGGAGTTGGCGGAGCTGGAGACCGAACGCGAGAGCGCGGCGACACGGGCGCGGGAGGTTGCGGCGAGCCGTGAAGACGTCCAGGACCGCAGGGATGCGCTCGCCCGGCTGGAGACCTATCGCAGCTGGGAGCAACTCGATGTGGCCGAAGCGATCGCACGAGCGGACGAGTACGACGCCGAGCGGGCACGCCTCACCAGCGGCTCGTCGCGGCTCGCGGAGATCGCCACGGCGCTAGACTGCAACGCCGAGGACGCGGCGTCGGTCGATGCCCGGATCGATGAGCTGACAGGCGTTTTCGCCACCACGAGCAAGACCGCCGAGCAGGCCGAGCGCGGCAAACAGCGGGACGACAACCTCGTCGCATCCCGGTCCGCCGATGAGCTGTCGACGGCGCGGGCGTCATACGACGGGCTGCGGGAGCGGCTGGGCGCGAAACTGCCGGACCGGGCCGAGGACTGCGTCGCCGTGCAGGCGGACCTGACCAATCGGCTGACGGCGCGGATCGAGCGACTGGGCAAGGAACTCGGCGGCTTCGGCCAGAGCCTCGGCCAGGCGATGGGCGAGGTGCTGCGCCGGTGGCCCGATCTGCGTGCCGACATGGATGCGACGGTCGAGGCCCGCGCCGACTTCGTCGCCTTCCAGGAGCGCGTCGCCAGTGATGACCTGCCGCGGTTCGAGCAGGAATTCAAGGATCAGCTCAACAAGAACGCCATCCAGGAACTGGCCGGCTTCAACAACTGGCTGGGCCGCCAGGCGGCTGCCATCGACGAGCGCGTCGAGCGCATCAACGAAGCACTGGGCGCCGTGCCCTACAACCCGGGCCGTTACATCCGCCTGGAGAAGGAGTCCACGGTCAACCAGGAGGTGCTGCAGTTCCGGTCCGAGCTGCGCAACCTGACCAACGACAGCCTGGTGGTCGACGGCGACCAGTACTCCGAGCAGCGCTTCCTGGACGTGCAGCGCATCATCGAACGGTTCCGGGGCCGCGACGGTTTCGCCGACTCGGACAAGGCCTGGACGCGGCGGGTGACCGACGTGCGCAACTGGTTCGTCTTCTCCGCGTCGGAGCGTGACATCGAGTCTCACGAGGAGTGGGAGCACTACAGCGATTCCGACGGGAAATCCGGCGGGCAGAAGGAGAAGCTCGCCTACACCATCCTGGCGGCGTCGCTTGCGTATCAGTTCGGCCTGGAGTGGGGAGTCTCGCGGTCCAAGGACTTCCGGTTCGTCGTGATCGATGAGGCGTTCGGCCGCGGGTCGGACGCGTCGACTCGCTATGCGCTGGAGCTGTTCGCCAAGTTGGGCCTGCAACTGCTGATCGTCACACCGTTGCAGAAGGTCCACGTCATCGAGCCTTACGTCAAGGCGATCGGCTTCGTCGACAACCCGGCCGGCACCTTCTCCCGCCTGCAAACGATGACGATCGAGGACTATCGCTCCCGCCGCGACGGCAGCCGGCGGTGACTCGGCGCTGGACGACGCCGGCCGACATCGCGGTGGCTGTGCGCCGCCGCTGGGACGACGGATCGTTGCTGCGCTCGCACGCTTCTGCGGCGTCCCCGGAGCCCATCGACCTGCCACTGCACGGGCCACGACCGTCCCAGATCGGCGACGACCTCAACGCCGTCCGTGAGTGGATCGCCGCGCTCGAGGCCGGCAGCCGGGGCGGCACGCGTTACGAGTTGCAGTGGCAGCAGGTCGGTGGCCGGCAGATCGGCCGCAACCAGTTGCCTTCTCGCGCGGTCGTTTCCACGCTCGACCAGGCCTGGGCGCTGCTCGGAGTCACCGCCGGCGTGGGACGTTTCGACGAGATTCTGTCCCTCGTGCAGGGGCATCGGGCGGTGCTCGCCTGGGTGCTTGATCACCCGCACCGGGCGCTGGAGTTGTATGGCGAGTGGCCCGCGTTGCTCGCAGCGTACGTCTGGCTCGACCAGCACCGCGACCAGGGCCGCTATCTGCGCGAGATCAGTGCCCCCGGCGTCGATACCAAGTTCGCCGAGCGACACCGTGGCGCCCTGGCCGCCATGTTGGGCGTTTCGTCGTCGGCCGCGGGATTCCGCGCCGGGCTGGGGTTGCGCGGGAAACCGGAGCTGGTCCGTGTCCGGGTGACGACCGGACTCGGGTTTCCCGGCTCGCTGAGTGAACTCGCTGTCCGTGCAACGGAAATGGCTGACCTCGACATACAGCCCGCGAGGGCGCTGGTGATTGAGAACGAAATCACCTACCTGAGCGTCGACGTACCCGATCACGGGATCGTGTTGTGGGGCAAAGGTTTTGACGTTGACAACGTGGGCAGGATCCCGTGGCTGTCCGGCGTGGACGTGGCCTACTGGGGCGATCTGGACACGCACGGTTTCGCCATACTCAACCAACTGCGAGCCTGGCTGCCGCAGACGCGCTCGGTGCTGATGGATCGTGAGACGTTGTTGGCGCACCGGGATCGGTGGGTGCGGGAAGAGCGGCCGACCCGTGCGGCGCTGACCCGGCTGACCGGGGCGGAGCAGGACCTTTACGCGGACCTCGTGAGCGATGCATTCGGCGAGAAGATCCGTCTGGAGCAGGAGCGGATCGACTGGGAGTGGGCGCAGTCGAGGATCAGCTTCCGGTGACTACACCCGGGTCAGCGGGAAGTGCGGTTCCGGCGGCAGCTGTTGCGCGATCACGTCACCGGGACGCACCGTGCCGCCCCGGGTGACGACGGCCATGACGCCGGCCAGTCGCTCGACGGCGCCCGACGCGTCCTTGCGCAGCACCTGCTTGAGCAGACCGGACTGGAAGTCGTTGATCTGCTGGCAGGGGTTGCGCAGCCCGGTCACCGAGAGCTCCGCACTGCCGAGACGCAGCCGGGTGCCCACCGGCAAGGACAACAGGTCGATCCCCGTGGTGGTCACGTTATCGCCGAGCTGACCCGCTGTGACGGCATGACCGAAGGACGCCAGCAGCTCGAACAGTTCGGCGTGGATGAGGTGCACCTGCCGCAGGTTGGGCTGGCTGGGGTCGGCGGCGACGCGGCTCCGGTGCTGCACCGTCACACCGGAGTGCGTCGCCCTCGACACCGATACCTTCGATCAGCTGTATGGCGGGCACGGATGCCTTGGAGAACGAGTGCGTCCTGCTGAGGTGGACCGAATCGACCCGTGCCGGCACGGCGTCCGTCATCGGCTACCAGCCCCAGTGCCGGCGTTGCGCACCGACGGCCCAGTCCGAGATGCGCTGGTAGTCAGCGACGTCGGCCAGCGGCGTGCGGCCGCCGTCGAGCAGGCGCCGGACCTCGAGCTCCAGGCGACCGATCTCCTGGGACACCTCATCGCGCGGCACCTCACCACGCTTCACCGCAAGCACCCGCTCGCGTTGTTCCTGCGGCATCGGCAGGGTCAGCGATCCGGTGCTCGCGATCTCCAGCCCCTGGTGGGCGAGCCGGAGGGCGTGGCTGCCGTACTTCACGTCCCACCCGTACTTCGCAATCAGCTCAGGGCGATTGGGAACATTGCGTTTCGACTGGCCGAGCATGCGCTCGTGCTGGGAATGCATGTAGCCCAGGAACCGCTCGACCGCCTGCTTGGACAGGAACGACGACCGCAAGCCCCGCAGCTCCTCGCCGAGCGGTGTCACCACGATCAGGTCGGCTTCGGGAGCGTAGAGCGGCAGCATCACCGTCGGGTTGCCCTTGATCGCCAGCCTCAGGTATTTGCGCAGCGAGTAGAGCACCAGGTCGGTGTCACCGGGACCGCTGCGTGCGCCTTCGGGCTGGGTTCGCCATACATAATCCGCGCGACGCTTCTCGACCCCGAGGACGTATGACGCGGGCTCGATGTAGACACCCATCTCGTCATGGTCGTCGGTGCCCGGGATCGCGATCCCGTGCACGCCACTGCCGACGACCGAGCGCAGGATCTCACCGCCGAGAGCCACGTCACGGTCGCCGTACTCGACGTTCGGCTGGTCGGACATAGGACGCACGGTATCCGGCACGGTGTCGCCGGCGAAACTCATTTGCCTGGTCAGGCAGACTGGGCGGGTGCTGCTGACGATCACGACGACCCACGAACCGGCGACGGACCTGGGATACCTGCTGCACAAACACCCTGACCGGGTCCAGGACTTCCAGCAGTCGTTCGGCACGGCAACGGTCTTCTACCCCGAAGCCACCGAAAGTCGCTGCACCGCAGCACTATTGCTCCGGGTCGACCCGATCAGGCTGGCGCGGTCACGGGCGAAGAACGCGCCGGACTTCACGCTCGCGCAATACGTCAACGACCGTTCGTATGCCGCCTCGTCGTTGCTCGGCGTCGCGATGGCCGACGTCTTCAGCACGGCGCGCAGCGGCCGCTGCAAGTCGCGGCAGGAGCTTGCCGACAGCGCGATCCCGCTCGAGATCGCCCTGCCCGTGCTGCCCTGCCGGGGCGGAGTCGACTTCGCCCGACGGGTCTTCGAGCCGCTCGGGTGGAGCGTGTATGCCGAGCCGATCGCGCTCGACCCGCAACTGCCCGACTGGGGCGACTCCCGGTACCTCCGGCTCCGCCTGACCGGAGTGGTCCGGCTCGCCGACGCGCTCAGCCAACTGCACGTGTTGCTACCGGTGCTGGACGAGTCCAAGCACTACTGGCAGGGCCCGGACGAGATCGACAAGCTGCTGCACTCGGGGGAAGGGTGGCTCGCCGCGCACCCGGACGCGGCAGTGATCACGCGTCGCTACCTGGGTCGCAGCAGCGCGCTGACTCGCACCGCTCTCGCGCGTCTCGCCGAGGTGGGTGACGACGTCGAGGCCGCCGTGGAGACGACCGCGGACGAGGATGCCCAGCAGACCGAGGAGAAGCGCGTCCCGCTGAACCGGCAGCGGCACGACGCCGTCCACCAGGTCCTGCTGGACGCGGGGGCGCGATCCGTGATCGATCTCGGCTGCGGCCCCGGGCAGTTCCTCCAGCGCCTGGTCAAGACGTCCGCCTTCACCCGCATCGCGGGCTGTGACGTCTCGACCCGCTCGCTGCAGTATGCCGCTCGCCGACTGCACCTCGACCGGTTGAGCGAGCGCCAGGCCGAGCGGATCGAGCTCTTCCAGGGTGCCCTCACCTATGAGGATCCGCGGTTCGCCGGCTTCGACGCCGCGGTGCTGATGGAGGTGATCGAGCACGTCGACCCCTCGCGGTTGCGAGCGCTCGAACACGTGGTGTTCGAAGCGGCCACACCCGGAACGGTCATCGTCACCACGCCGAACCGCGAATACAACTGTCTCTACGAAGGACTCACCGGTGCTCGACACCCCGATCACCGTTTCGAATGGGATCGGGGGCAGTTCACCGAATGGTCAGACCGGGTAGCCGGTGCTCACGGTTACCGGGTCGAGCGGCGTGGCATCGGCGAGCTCGACGAAACACACGGCACCCCCACGCAGATGGCGATCTTCACCCGAGAGGAGGGCACCGATGACTGAATCCACCACTGAGGCAAGGCAGCTCAGCGTCCCGGCGATGGGCATGATCGTCCTGATCGGTGTCTCCGGCAGCGGCAAGTCGACCTTCGCGGCGCGGCACTTTCGGCCCACGGAGGTGCTCTCCAGCGACTTCTGTCGCGGGCTGGTCGCCGACGACGAGAACGACCAGGCGGCGACCCCTGACGCGTTCGACGTGCTGCACTACATCGCGGGCACCCGGCTGCGACGCGGGCTGCTCACCGTCGTCGACGCGACCAACGTGCAGCAGTCCTCCCGCGCGGAGCTGGTCAAGCTCGCGCGCAGCCACGACGTGCTCGTGGATGCGATCGTGCTCGATCTACCCGAAGCAACCGCGGTGCAGCGCAACGAGATGCGACCCGACCGGAGCTTCGGCAAGCACGTCGTGACCCGGCAGCACCGCGACCTGAAACGATCGCTGCGCCGGCTGCGGAAGGAAGGGTTCCGACGCGTGCACGTGCTGCACGGGCAGCAGGAGGTCGACGCGGTCGAGATCGTCCGGGAGCGGCCCTGGAACGACCGCACCGACCTGCACGGACCGTTCGACATCATCGGCGACGTTCACGGGTGCGTCGCCGAATTGCGCACCCTGCTGGGCGAACTCGGCTGGCAACTGCGGTATGACGACGCCGGGCGCGCCGTGGACGCCATACACCCCGAAGGACGCCAGGCGTTGTTCGTCGGCGACCTGGTCGACCGCGGCCCGGACACGCCGGGCGTCCTGCGGCTCGTCATGGGTATGACCGCGTCCGGCAACGCGCTCAGCGTCTCCGGCAACCACGAAGCCAAACTCGTGCGAGCGCTGCGGCGCGCCAAGGTCACCGTGTCGCACGGCCTCGCCGAGTCGCTCGAGCAGCTCTCGCAGCAACCCGATGAATTCCAAGCCGACGCACTGGAGTTCATGGACGGCCTGATCAGTCACTACGTGCTCGACAGCGGCAAGCTGGTGATCGCGCACGCCGGCCTGAAGGAGAGCTACCACGGGCGGTCCTCCGGGCGCGTGCGTGCCTTCGCGCTGTACGGCGACACCACCGGCGAGACCGACGAATACGGCCTGCCGGTGCGCTACCCCTGGGCGACCGACTACCGCGGCAAGGCCATGGTGGTCTACGGCCACACGCCGGTGCCGACCGCGGAATGGGTCAACAACACCATCTGCCTGGACACCGGTGCGGTCTTCGGCGGTGCGCTCACCGCACTGCGCTATCCGGAACGGGAGATCGTGTCGACCCCGGCGGAACAGCAGTGGTACGAACCGGCGCGCCCTCTCGTCGCCCCGGGCTCCGAGCGCGAGTCGTCGGTGCTGCGGATCGGGGATGTCGCCGGAACCCGGTGGCTGGAAGGCATCCACGCCGGCATGGTGAAGATCCCCGAGGAGAACGCCGCGGCCGCGCTGGAGGTCATGAGCCGGTTCGCCGTCGACCCGCGCTGGCTGATCTACCTGCCGCCGACCATGTCACCGGTCGCGACCTCGACGCTCGACGGCTACCTGGAGCACCCGGAGCAGGCGTTCGAGGAGTATGCCGCCTGGGGTGTCACGCGTGTCGTGTGCGAGGAGAAGCACATGGGCTCACGCGCGATCGCAGTGGTCGCACATGACGCCGACGCTGCCGAGCGGCGGTTCGGCATCGATGACGGTACGTCGGGGGCGATCTACACGCGCACCGGACGCTCGTTCTTCGACGAGCCGAGCGGCCTCGTGGACCGGCTGCAGGACGCGGTCCGGCCGCTGTTCGAGGAGTTGGACACCGACTGGCTGGCACTCGACTGCGAACTGCTGCCCTGGTCGGCCAAGGCGCTCGGGCTGATCAAGGAGCAGTACGCATCGGTGGGCGCCGCGGCGCTCGGTGCGCTGCCGGACGTGCTGTCGGTGCTCGGGAAAGCGCACGAGCGTGGGCTGGATGTGACTGTGCTGATTGATGATTCGCAGCGGCGTCTCGAGCACGCGCGGGCGTTCCGCGACGCCTACACGGCATACATCCGGCCGACCGACGGGCTGGACGGCGTCACGCTGGCGCCGTTCCAGATCCTGGCCGCCGAGGGCCGCGCACTCGCGCTCGCCGAGCCGCACGACTGGCACTTGGCCCACCTGTCCCGGCTCCGCGATGAGCTGATCACGCCAACCCGGCACCGGTTCGTCGACCTCTCCTCGCGCGAGGAGAGGGACGCCGCCACGCAGTGGTGGCTGGACCTGACCGCCGCCGGTGGAGAGGGCATGGTCGTGAAGCCGGCGCACCTCACGGCCAGCAACGTCCAGCCGGGGTTGAAGGTGCGCGGGCGCGAATACCTGCGCATCATCTACGGTCCCGACTACACCGACTCCCTCGACGTGCTGCGGGGACGGCACCTGGGTAAGAAGCGCAACCTGGCGCGTCGCGAGCACGGGCTCGGACTCGACGCGTTGCAGGCATTCGTCGAGCGCGAGCCGCTGTGGAAGGTTCACCAGTCGGTCTTCGCCGTGCTGGCTCTGGAGTCGGAGCCCGTCGACCCGCGGCTGTGAGCCACGGGTCGACGGTGCCGCGTCAGGCGAGTGACAGCGCCGCGTCGACGGTGCCCGGCTGATCGATCTGCAGTGTCGTGCGGGCCTTGCCGCTGCGGTGCAGCGCGGACAGGGTCCAGGCGCCCGGGGCGACGAAGAAGCGGAAGTCGCCGGTGTCCGGGGTGACCACCTCGGCGACGAACTCGTCGCCGGCGTCGAGCAACCGGACGTACGCGCCCGAGACCGGTGCGCCGTCGGTGGTCACCGAACCCTGCAGCACGGTCTGACCCGGGAGGGCGGCACCGTCCGGCAGCGAGGACCCGGCATCCGCACAACTCTGCACGGTCAGACCTCCCGCTCGACCGGCACGCCCACCAGCGAGCCGTATTCGGTCCACGAGCCGTCGTAGTTCCGCACGTTCTTCAGACCGAGCAGCTCGCGCAGCACGAACCACGTGTGGCTGGAACGCTCGCCGATACGGCAGTACGCGATGGTGTCCTTGGCGTCGTCCAGGTCGCCGTACAGCTCCTGGAGCTCGGCGTCGGACTTGAACGTGCCGTCCTCGTTGGCGGCCTTGCTCCACGGCACGTTGGTCGCACCGGGCACGTGGCCGGCGACATACGGCTGCTCCTGCGGCAGGTGCGCGGGGGCGAACAGCTTGCCGGAGAACTCGTCGGGGGAGCGGACGTCGACCAGGTTCTGGGCGCCGATGGCGGCGACCACGTCGTCGCGGAACGCGCGGATCGAGCGGTCCTGCTCGGTGGCCTGGTAGGTGGTGGCGTCGCGGGTGACGGTCTCGGCGTCCAGGGTCCGCCCGTCCAGCTCCCACTTCTTGCGCCCGCCGTCGAGCAGCTTGACGGACCGGTGGCCGTAGACCTTGAAGTACCAGTAGGCGTACGCCGCGAACCAGTTGTTGTTGCCGCCGTAGAGGATCACCGTGTCGTCGCCCGCGATGCCGCGCGAGGACAGCAGCTTCTCGAACTGCTCCTTGTTCACGAAGTCGCGCCGGACCGGGTCCTGCAGGTCCAGCCGCCAGTCGAGTTTGACCGCGCCGGGGATGTGCCCCTTGTCGTATGCCGAGACGTCCTCGTCGACCTCGACGAACACGACTCCTGGGGCGTTGAGATTCTGCTCGGCCCACTCTGCCGAGACGAGGACGTCAGCGCGACTCATAACCTGATGCTCTCCTAAGTAGAAGTTTGTGTTGGGTTTCTACGATAGGCCCGCCCGATTCGCCGCCGCAGTCGGTGCCCGGAAATTGGACGGGCGAGCACGATCCGCATCGGCGAGAGGGTCGAGGTGGCCGAGCCTGTCGAGGTGGGCGAGCCTGTCGAGGTGGCCGAGCCTGTCGAGGTCCCGGTGGAGTTGGCCGAGCTTGTCGAGGTGGCCGAGCCTGTCGAGGTGGCCGAGCTTGTCGAGGTCCCGGTGGAGTTGGCCGAGCCTGTCTGCGATCCTGCAGAGGCACACTCGCGCGGCATCTTCGAAAGGCTTGGCATGGAGCAGACGGCGACCCAGCGGTATGACGTGACGGCGGTGCGCGAGCAGTTCCCCTCGTTACGCAGCGGGCGCGCCCACTTCGACGCACCCGGCGGCACCCAGACACCCGAGCCCGTCGCGCGTGCGGTGTATGACGCCCTCGCCGCGCCGCTGTCCAACCGGGGCCGGCGCACCCAGGCCGAGCGCAACGCCGACGACCTCGTTCGAGGCGCCCGCGCCGCAATGGGTGACCTGCTCGGCGTCGACGCGGGCACCGTGGCGTTCGGCCGCAGTGCCACCGCGCTGACCTTCGCGATGTCCCGCACGCTCGCCCAGGGGTGGCGGTCCGGCGACGAGATCATCCTCAGCCGACTCGACCACGACGCGAACGTCGGGCCGTGGCTGCTCGCCGCGCAGCGGTCCGGTGTGGACGTCAAGTGGGCCGACTTCGACCCGGCGACCGGTGAACTGGATCTCGCGACCATCGCCGATCAGCTGTCGGGCCGGACCCGGCTGGTCGCGCTCACGGGTGCCTCCAATCTCATCGGAACCCAACCGGACATCGCCGCGGTGGCGGGGGCGGCCCACCGCACCCCGGCACTGGTCTACGTCGACGGCGTGCACCACACCGCGCACAGCTTCGTCGACGTGCCGGCGCTCGGGGCGGACCTCTACGTCTGCTCGCCGTACAAGTTCCTCGGACCGCACTGCGGTGTGCTGACCGGCCGGGCCGACCTGCTGCGCGAGCTCACCCCCGACAAGCTGCGGCCGTCCACCGACGAGACTCCCGAACGCTTCGAACTGGGCACTCTCCCGTACGAATTGCTCGCCGGGGTCACCGCGGCGGTCGACTTCCTCGCCGACCTGGTGCCGGGCACCGGTGCCCGGCGCGACCGGCTGCGGACGTCGCTGGGTGTGCTCGAGGAGCACGAGGACACCCTGCGCAAGCGGGTGGAGGACGGCCTGGCGCTGCTGCCCCAAGTGACGGTCCACTCCCGCGCCGCGCGGCGGACCCCGACGCTCTTCATGACCTTCGCCGACCGCCCGGCGGAGCAGGTGTCGGACTACCTGGAGACGGACGGGATCGACGCGCCGGCGGGCACGTTCTACGCCTACGAACCGGCTCGCCGCCTCGGCGTGGACAGCGGCCTGCGGATCGGGCTGGCGCCATACAGCACGCAGGACGACATCGACCGGTTCATCACCTCGTTGGGCAACTGCCTGCGCGGCGCCGACCTGTAACCCGGGCGCTCGCCACCCGCTCGCCGAGAGTGCAGTTCGCGCCGTTCCCAACGCCGCACACCGACCACAAGTGCACTCTCAGCGCGGCTTCCGCGACCGCCACGCCGGGGCGCCCGAGCCGGGTGAGGCAGGATGATTCACGTCGGCTCGTCGGACGAGAGATCGGAAAAGGTGTGGCGGACAAGAATGAGGTGCCCGACCTCGTCGAGAGCGTCGAGATCGACGCGCCCCTCGACGTCGTCTGGCGTCTGGTGCAGGACCTGCGTCGGATGCCCGAATGGAGTCCGCAGGTCGAGTCGACCCGGCTCAAGGACGAAGCCGCCGGCCTCGGGCAAGGAGCGCGGTTCACGAACGCCAACCGGCAGGGTGAACTCGCCTGGAAGACCCACGGCACCGTGGTCCGGTTCGCGCCGGAGCACGAGCTCGCCTTCCGGATCGAGGAGAACTGGGCGATCTGGTCCTTCCGCCTGGAGCGCACCGATCGCGACACGACCGTGCTCACCCAGCGACGCGAGGCACCCGACGGCATCTCGGACCTGTCGCGTGAGCTGACCGACGCCTACCTGGGTGGCCAGGAGACGTTCACCGAGACGCTGCGGGACGGCATGCGGCAGACGTTGGCAGCCATCAGCGCCGCGGCGGTGGCGGGCGACTGACTGCAGGGCGATCCGTCGCTCAGCTGGCGGCGCTGAGCCTGGCGCAGCACAGGTCCGGACGCACGAACGGATCGAGCCGCTCGACCCGCACGTCGCTGCCGGCTCCGTCGAGGACACCCTGCATCAGGCCGAGATGGATGGCGCACACGAGGCCGCCGGTCGGCGTCGTGAGCTCGAGGAACGGGCAGTGGTGCAGCTCGAGCTCGGTGGAACTCGTTCTCTCCGGGGCGAACTCGAGCTCGCCGAGCGCATCGATCAGGCCGTCGACCGGCTCCGGGTGGTCGGCATACACCTCCTCGGCGACGCGTCGTCCCCAGCGCCGCCCGGCCCGCCGCGCGTGCTCCTTGGGCCGCGGCCCGGCGGCGACATCGTCGAGCAACAACTGGGCCAGCGGGAGGTAGGTGCGCGGACCGGTGCGGTCCATCGCGGCGACGGCGCGGACGAGCGTCGCCGGCCGCCCCGGGCCCGTCGGCTCGGCACGTAGCTGCTCGACAAGCCCGCTGTCGGTCAGCGCCTCCAGGTGGAAGCGCACCGTGTTGACGTGCACCCCGGCCCGCGCGGCAACCTCGGCGATCGGCAGGGGCTCGGGGGCGTCGCGCAGGATCTGCAGGACCGTCGCCCGCGTGGTCACAACGAGGTCACCCGGGCCATCGTGAGCACCACGACCGAGTCCTCCAGCGCCTCGAGCGCGTGCCGGTGCTGCGGTATGGCGATCAGCTCTCCGGCGCCCATCTCCCACGAGTCGTCGCCCGCGGTGAGCCGCACCCGGCCGCGCAGCACGTGCAGGAACGCCTCGCCGGGGTTCTCGTGCTCGGACAGGTGCTGGCCGGCCATGAGGGCCAGCACGACCTGGCTGAGCACGCCTTTCGGTGCGGCGTGGAACGCGTGGGTCGCCCGGCCGCTGGACGCCTCCGCGGCACGGGAGAGGAGATCGTCGGCGAGGGATCCGAGGGCTGCGGGGGTGTCTGCCATGCTTAGAATTTACACAATTCACCGATGTGGAAAAGGTCCCGAGCGAAAGAAGGCACCGTGTCCGCGACCAGCCCTGCCGATGATGCAGTCCTCGACGTGCGAGGTATGCGCAAGCCCCTGAAGCACCCGACGATCTTCGGCCGGTTCAAGGAGCTGGGTGTCGGGGAGTCGTTCGTGCTGGTCAACGACCACGACCCGAAGCACCTGCACGACGAGTTCGACCAGGAGTGGCCGGGTGGCTACGACTGGGAGTACCTCAACGAGGAGATGCGCGACTGGCAGATCCGGATCACCCGGCGGGCGAGTGCGCCGACGCCGCGGCTGCTGGGTCAGGCGGACGACCTGGGTGGTCAACCGGGTGCGGACGGCGCGGTATGGCGCCTCGGTGGTCGCGACCGCGACCTGGACGCGAGCGTGCTCGAGGTGGAGCCGGGTGTCGCGCTGGAGCCGCACCACGGGCCGGGCTCGGACGTGCTGGTGACGGTGCTGTCCGGCGGCGGTCGACTGGTGACCGAGGTCGGTGAGATCGCTTTGACGCCAGGGGCGTTGGTGCACGTCCCGGCGGGCGCGGAGCGGGGTTTCGCCGCCGGGGACGACGGGTTGCGGGTGCTGCTGGTGCAGCGCCGTCGCCAGGAGCTGTCGCTGGGTCACTGACGTCTGGATGGCGCGCTTCGGGTGTAGTGCCGAGCTAGCGGATCGGCCACTGCAGCGCCGCCGCGGCGTGCCGGATCGTTCCGGCAAGTGCGGGGCTGTTCAGCGGACGGGCGACCTGCGGGTCCGCCGGGAAGGCGTCGCGTGCGGGTGCGTACAGCACGACCGACGGCTCGCCGTTCATGCTCGAGGGCACGTAGAGCCCGTCCAGATCGGGCCAGGTGCTCCGAATCGCATGGGACCGGTTGCGGCATGCGTCCTTGCGGCCACCGGCCAGCCACGAGGAGGCGCCGTTGCGCAGCAGCCACTGGCCGGTCAGATCCAGCAGGTGCAGCTTCCGTGACGGCAGCCAGCCGACCAATGCCCGGGCAGCGGAGAGGTGGATCGCTCGGGTCGCCTGAAAGACCTCGGCGAACGCGGTCTCCACGTCGGGGCTGGCGTAGCAGACGGCCCAGTCCGGTTGGGTGCGGGCCGGTTCGGGATGCGGGTCCCAGCGCATCGATCGCAGCGGCCCGAAGTCGCGCAACTGGTCCCATCGCTGCCGGTGCGTGCCCTGGGTGCGGTGGATCCGCCACAGCGCGCGGTCGTATTCCAGGACGTCACCGGGGCGGCTGATCAGCTCCCGGGTCGGGCGCAGCGGGTTCTTGCCGGTCACTGACGACCGAGTTCGTCCGCGAGCTCGGCAACGACATGCACGGCACCCCCGGTCGCCAGCCACGCCGCGGGTGATCTGCCGTTGAGACTCTGCTGCGGGGTGGTCATGAACGCCGCGACATCCAGCGGGTGGTGGTCGGCCGGCAGTGCGGCAAGCACGTCGCGCAGACCGGGCAGTGGTCCGTCATCGGTGAACTGCCAGCGCGGGAAGACGTGCTCGCCGGTCCGGGCGCGCCCGGCGACGTACAAGCGCCCGTTGCTGACGTCACGGCGGATGTTGGCGGGC
Organism: Flexivirga oryzae; assembly: GCF_014190805.1. Lineage (NCBI taxonomy): Bacteria > Bacillati > Actinomycetota > Actinomycetes > Micrococcales > Dermacoccaceae > Flexivirga > Flexivirga oryzae. Next base: position 28,076 of record NZ_JACHVQ010000001.1, read on the forward strand.
TTCATGCCGAACTTGGTCGCGACCTGTCCGGTGGTGTAGCCCTGCTCGACTGCATGGCGTTGTGCGGCCGCCGTATCGGCGGCGTTCCGCACCAGGGCCACCGTCTGGTGCGCCGGGTCGACGGCGTCGGCCGGAACACCGCCGTGCTCGACGAGGAAGGACCGCTCGGCGGCCGTCATGGTGTCCGTCGACTCGGTGGCCTCGATGAGGATCTCCATGAACTCCTGCGGACTCATCGACGCGCGGTGGTCGGCCAGCACACGGTCCAGGTCGTGGATCATGGACGTCATGTTCATCATGATACGCCGTATCACTGTGATACCCAGTGTGACCGGTCGGACGACTGCGCATGCGGTGCGTACTGTCCGTGCTCACGCGGCCACCTGGATCGGCACCGCTCGACTGCGTATGACGAGAGCGCCGCGGCCCGGCTGCGGCCGTCCTGCCGGCGCGAGGGTTGCGCCGAGCAGGTCGCCGTCGCGGCGGCCCGGTTGCAGGATGATGCCGGTCTGACGGCGGCGGAGCTCGGCGACCGCGCCCCGGAAGGCATTCATCAGGGAGTCGGTTTGTCCGGTGGCACAGACGATCCCGCCGTGACGACGGCCGTGCTGCAGGTAGTCGGCGAGCAGGTCGTCGATGGGGGAGCCCAGCAGGTCGTCGAGGTCGTCGACCAGCACCGCACCACCGGGGTGTGCGTTGAGCCAGGCTGCGAACGTCTCCGGTGACGCTGCGTCGAGGACGTCGGTGCCGTCGGGGACGTCGGGGACGTCGGGGGGCTGTCCGTGTCCGTCGATCCAGCAGATCGGCCGGTCGCGCAGCTGGTGGGCGATCGTGGCCAACGTGGTGGTGCGCCCGCTTCGCACGGGCCCGGCGATGAGTGCTGCCAGTTCGCCGAAACCACCCAGCGGTAGGCCCATCGGCGTGACCTGGGCACCGCCGATGCCGACCAAGACCTGGTCCGTGTCGACCGGTAGGTCACCACGTCTGCAGCTGCTCGGCACGGGCGTGAACCGACGCACGTGTGTGCCGCGCATCTTCCCGCTGATCCGTGAGATGTACTGGGCGACAACGGTCCCGGACGGATCATCGGTGGGAAGTGCGACCTGCAGCTCCAAGGCCGCCGGGCAGATCACCGCCCTGCCCGGTGGCATCGCCGCAGGCAGGTCGGCTTCCCTCATGCCGAGCAGCACCACGTCGCTGCGGTCCGCGAGGTCCAGCACCAGCCGGCTGGAGAAGTCGCTCGCCACCCGGCCGGTGCCGAGGGCACGGCCACCGCTGGCGGCGGCATACAGCCCGACGGCGGGCCCGTCCCGGATGACCTGCAACAACTCGTCGGTCATCCGGCCGAGCGTCGCCTCCTCGCTGACGTCGTTCAGTGCCTCCCAGCCGTCGACGAGCAGCAGGATCCGGGGCAGCGTCCCGCCGCCGCGCAGGTGCTCCGAAAACTCGGTAACGCTCTCCCGGGCGAATTGTTGCCGGCGAGAGCGGATTTCGTTGCTGAGCCACTGGACGAGCGCGGTGATCCGCCCCACGTCGTCGCGTTCGATGACGGCACCGCACTGCGGAAGGCCGGTCAGCACCCCGAGCGCCGACTCCGTGTCGACGACATAGATCGCAAACCCCTCGGTCGGCCAGGTCAGCGCGGCCTGCACGGCGAGAGTGCGCAGCAGCGAGGTACGCCCGCTGCGTGGGCCACCGATGACGGCGAGATGCCCGTCGGCCTCCAGATCCCAGGAGACCGTCCGGGTCGTCTGCTCGTGCGGGAGATCCAGCAATCCGAAGGGGATGGCATCCGTTCCGCACGGCGCACCCTGGATGCCGTGCGCCGGACCGGTGAGGTCCGCCGTGGTGACAGCTTCCGACAGGGGCGGCAGCCACGGCGACTTCGGTGGCGTAACCCCGAGTTGCTCACTGGCGCAACGAATTGCCGCGACGACGCGTTGCAGATCTGTCGGACCGTCCGCGGTCCGGGCAGCGCTCAGCAGCGTCGGTGCACTGACCGCCGACACGACCTTCGAGACCTCGATGTCCGCGCGCTCACCCACGCTGCGGCCGCCGATGCGTGCGGTCTGGAACGTCAGCGGTCGACTGCCCCCGGTACGCAGGATCGCCCGCCCGGGCGACGCCGACGAGATCCCGGCTGCGAGTCCGGTCTCGATCACGTCCTGCGAGTCCGCGTCGTCGCGGACCCGCAGTGCGATGCGCAGGTTGACGTTGGCGCGAATGTCGGCGGAGATGACACCTGCCGGCCGTTGTGTTGCGAGCACCAGATGTATGCCGAGGGAACGACCCACGGCGGCAAGGCGGACGAGGCCGGAGATGAAGTCCGGCATCTCCTCCGCCAACACGCGGAACTCGTCGATCACCAGCACGAGACGCGGCAAGGGTGGCAGGTCGGGAAGCCGGAGGTAATCCTCGATGTCCTTCGCGCCGGCGTGACCCAGCAGCTGCTCGCGGCGCCGTACCTCCGCGCCCAGGGACGTGAGGGCGCGGGCGGTCAGATGTGCATCGAGGTCCGTGACGAGTCCGAGCGTGTGCGGGAGGTTCGCGCAGTCCTGGAAGGCGGCGCCGCCCTTGTAGTCCACGAGCACGAAGCACATCTCGTCGGGCCGGTTGGCCACTGCGAGTGACGTCACCAGGCTCTGCAGCAGTTCGGACTTGCCGGCACCGGTGGTGCCGGCGACGAGTGCGTGTGGCCCGTCGGCCGCAAGGTCCAGTAGTAGTGAGCCCTCTGCGGAGACGCCCAGGGGAGCCACGGTGGACCTGCGCTGAGCGACCCAGTGGTCGACGACGTTCGACGCATCGGTGGGGTCGCAGCCGTCGGCCCGCCATACATCCAGCAGTGCAGCCCGATCGGGCGCAGCGCCGGCATCGACGTCCGGGGTCGCATCACAGACCTGTGCGAGCAGGCGGGCAAACGTATGCGACAGGTCGGGCAGGGGCAGGTCGGGACAGCCAGAGGCATTGACGGCGCCGCTGACGACGACGGACATGCTGCTGCGGACCTCGATCGATGCCGCGCACTCCGCGGGTAGGTCGGCGGCGTCGCCGAGTGCGATGATCGCGATGCCACCTCGCTTCGTTGCCGCCAAGAGTTCGGTGACCTCGGCGCGCTTGCCCAGGGTGTCCCAGCCGTCGAGGACCAGCACGGTCGAGACTGCGGGCCGGTCGCGGTCCGTGATCGAGGCATTGTCGTCGCACTCGGGGGAGAGGTCGGAAAGCAGCTTCTGGCAGGAAGTTTCGTCCGTTTCGAGATCCAGGATCGTGCTGGGCGCGTGTGGCCCGGGAGTGACGTGCGGGAGGTCCGCGGCCCAGTCCCAGCGAGCTCTCGAGGCTGCGGAGTCGCACACGACGATGAGCCTGAGGAAGCGGGGTGACTGCCAGGCCGCGAGCTGCAGCAGCAGGCCGTGCGCCAGACGCAGTCGTTCGATGGGTTGGCCTGTCAGGCCGATGATCCGAGAGTCGTTCAGGCAGAGGGTGATCGGAGCTTCCAGCAGCGTCACCGTCTCGGGGGGTGCGCCGCCACCCGAGACCTGGATCAGGCTCGGGATCGTCCCGATACCGATGCGACACGACAGGTAGTCGTCATGCGTCGGGGACCGCGCCCACAATCGGCTGTCACGCGTCGCCGCGGCGCGTAACGCGTCGCTGATCGGCGGTGCGATCCTGCGGCGGATCGTGAGTTCGTCGGTGCTGACACCGCGACGGGTGTCGGCGAGCAGTGTCAGTGCCGTGGCGTATTCGGCGCGCTGCTGCCTGACGCGGCTCGCTCCGCCCTGCCGGTCGGACAGGTGTTGTCCGATCATCATGACCGGCCCGAGCAGGGCGAACATCAGGAACATCGCGTTGTGCAGCAGCAGGACCATGCCGACCGCCACAAGCATCGGCAGCACGATGAGCGGCCACGGCACCCGATGTCGCTCGGGCTTGACCGGGGGAGTGGGGCGTTCGAGTGTTGTGGCGGTCAGGCGAAGTGGGACGCGTGGGGCTCGTTGGAAGCGGATCCGGCAGGACTCGTCCGTTGCCACGGCTTCCGCGACGTGCAATGCGCGCTCCAGCGCGATGGTTGTGTTTCCGACGCGTAGCCGCTGTCCGGCACGCACCTCAACGGGTCGTTCCGGATCCAGTCGGTGATCGTCGATGCGACTGCCGTTGGTGGATCCGGCGTCGGACACCATCGCCCGGCCCTGGTCGACACCGACGACGAGGTGCGTTCGGGACAGACCCGGGTCGCTCAACACCAGAGAGCTGGAAGGGCCCCGGCCGATCCGTTGCACCTGTGCGCTGAGTGCGGTCCGGGCCCCGACATCCGGTCCTTCGGTCACGACCAGATCGAGGAGGTGCGGCGCCTGCGCGGCGGTGGGCGCCGGTGAGAGCTGCACGCCGTTGTACAACGGGTGATGACCCAGGTTCGTCGAGTCGTCCAGGAGGTCGCTGCCGGCATACAACCGATCGGGCACCGTGAGTCCGCAGGTGCGCATCACCTGGCGGATCTCGGCCCAGGTCGCCCGCTCTCCTGCGCGAACGCAGGCGGTGACCGCCGTTCCGTCGAGGGCGACGAGTCGCAGGCGAATGGCGCGTGAAGTGGGCTCCTGGTGGTTCGTGGTGTCTGTCGGCATAACCGGATTCTGGGATGGCCCGGGTCCGCGGCGCTGGGATGAAGGCATCTCCCTGTGGATAACTGTTTTCGCTGGTGTCGACTGCGCCATGCTGAGAGCGCGACGGGTGCTCCGGGCCGCCCCCGGCTCGAGGCCCGGGCCCCGTCGCGCAAGGTAAGGGCTTTGTAAAGGTTTGGTCTTATTTGGCCAATGCTGGGGGTTTCCTGTGTTGTATGTCCACGTTCGCCCTGTATATGGGGCGAGTTTCTGGGGAGGTGCTCGATGGACGGCGCAGAGGTCATCGAGGACGAGATCCGCGAGCTGATCCGTCGGCAGCGACTCGACCCTGCCCACGATCAGCACATCCTGCACGGGTTGGTGCGTGAGGCGGTGCAGGACTACGAGGAGCGCAGCCTGCACGGCGGTCTGGCGCCGCTGGGCGACAGGGAGCAGGCCACCCAGCGCGTGCTCGACGCGGTCCTCGGTTTCGGCCCCTTGCAGCCCTATCTGGATGATCCGTCGATCGAGGAAATCTGGGTGAATGAACCCGAGCGGGTGTTCGTCGCACGCCAGGGCGTGCCCGAGCTGACACCCACGATCCTGACGTCCGAGCAGGTCCGGACGCTGGTCGAGCGGATGCTGAAGCCCAGCGGGCGCCGGATAGATCTCAGCTCGCCCTTCGTCGACGCCACGCTGCCGGACGGTAGCCGACTGCACGTCGCCATCCCGGACATCACCCGCAGCCACTGGCTGATCAACATCCGCAAGTTCGTCGCCCGGGCACGACGGCTGGACGACCTCGTCCGGCTCGGCACGATCACGGCCCCCGCGGCGCGCTTCCTGGCCGCCGCCGTCGCCTCCGGGTTGAACGTGATCGTCAGTGGGGGAACTCAGTCCGGCAAGACGACCACGCTCAACTGTCTGGCGAGCGCGATCCCCTCGATGGAGCGCGTGGTCTCGTGCGAGGAGGTCTTCGAGCTGCAACTCAGCCTGCGTGACTGGGCCGCCATGCAGTGCCGCCAGCCGAGCCTGGAAGGCACCGGTGAGATCCCGCTGCGCCGCCTGGTCAAGGAGGCCCTGCGGATGCGGCCCTCGCGCATCATCGTCGGCGAGGTGCGCCAGGCCGAGAGTCTGGACCTACTCATCGCCTTGAATTCAGGACTCCCGGGTATGGCGACACTGCACGCGAACTCCGCGCGCGAAGCGATCGTCAAGATGTGCACGCTCCCGCTCCTCGCCGGTCCGAACGTCAGCTCCACGTTCGTCGTGCCGACGGTCGCCGCGTCGATCGATCTGGTCGTGCACATCGCACTCGATCGCGACGGTGCCCGTCGTGTCCGCGAGATCGTCGCCGTCCCCGGCCGGGTCGAGGGGGATGTGGTGGAGCTCGCCGACATCTACGTCCACCGCGAGGGGCGCCTGGTGCGCGGCAGCGGCTTCCCGACGCACGAGGAGCAGTTCCACCGTGCCGGTTACGACGTCGCCGAGCTGCTGGGGGACCGGTGAACGTCATCTTCCCGCTGATGTTCGGTGCGGGGCTGCTGTGCATCTGGTGGTCGTTCTGGCCGCGGGAGGAGGCCACGCGGCAACGCTCCGGAGCCTCGCTGCGTGAGCGCCTGTCCGACGAGGTCGTCCAATCGGGCCTGGGCGGTCTGACGACCGCTCGGTTGCTGTGGATCGCCGGAGCTGTCGGTGCGGTCGTGCTGCTGTTCGTCATGGCGGTCACCGCAGTCCCGGCGATCTCGGTGGCGTTCGCGGGGCTCGCGGCATACGGGCCGATCGCCTTCGTGCGCAGCAAAGCCCGCCGACGCCGATCCCAACTGCGGGACCTGTGGCCAGACGTGGTCGACCACATCGCCTCGGCTGTGCGTGCGGGGCTGGCGCTGCCCGAGTCGCTGTCGCAGTTGGCGGTCCGTGGCCCGGAGGAGTTGCGGCCGGCGTTCGCCGAGTTCGCCCACGACTACCGCGCAGCGGGACGGTTCCACGAATGTCTCGACGCGCTCAAGGCGCGCCTCAGCGATCCGGTCGCCGACCGGCTCATCGAGTCGCTTCGCATCGCGCGCGAAGTCGGCGGCACGGATCTCGGCAAGCTGCTGCGCACGCTCTCGACCTTTCTGCGTGACGACGCTCGCACCAGGGCAGAGCTGGAAGCGCGGCAGTCGTGGACGGTCAATGCGGCACGGCTGGCCGTTGCTGCGCCGTGGATCGTGTTGGCAATGCTCGCAACTCGTGGGGACTCGCTAGCGGCCTACCGTGATCCGAGCGGTGTCGTGGTCCTTGTGGTGGGCACCGCCGTCACGTTCGTCGCCTACCGGATCATGCGCCGTATCGGACGCCTGCCGGTCGAGGCCAGGGTGCTGCGGTGATCGCGACCTACACCTGGCTCGGCGCGCTGCTCGGGGCAGTCGCCGGGGTTGGCGCGGTGTTGATCTACGTGGGTCTGCCGATGCACCGCAAGCCCGACCTGAACGCACGCATCGAACCCTATGTGCGGGACGCACCGTTGCCGTCACGGCTGCTGTCGACCCCGACCGACCGCCTGGACGTCAACCAGGTGCTGGCCCCGGTGCTACGCCGGCTCGGGCACGTGGTCGACCAGCTGCTCGGCGGTGCGACATCGGTGCGGACGCGACTGGAGCGCGCGGGGCAGCCGCCGGACCTCGAGGGCTTCCGCGCCCAGCAGGCGCTCTGGGGACTCGGCGCCATGCTGGTCGGTGGTTGTTACGTCTCGCTGAGTTATGTCGGCGGCGACGGCTCGCCGGTACGAGCGGTGCTGATCCTGGTGATCGCATTCGGCGTCGGGGTGGTGCTGCGCGACCAGCTGCTGACCCGCGCTGCGGAGCGACGAGAACAACAGATCCTCGCCGAATTCCCAGCGGTCGCAGAGATGTTGGCGCTCGCGGTCACAGCCGGGGAAGGAGCAGCCGCTGCGCTCGAGCGCGTCGCGAACCTGTCATCGGGTGAGCTGTCCGGGGAACTCGCCCGCTGCCTGGTCGACGCCCGGTCCGGGTCGTCGTTGCCCGAGGCGCTGCAGGGCCTGGCCGACCGCACCGGCATACCCAGCCTGTCGCGGTTCGTCGACGGGATCGTGATCGCCGTCGAGCGAGGGACACCCCTGGCCGACGTCATGCGAGCACAGGCCCAGGACGCGCGAGACTCCAGCAAACAGCAGCTGATCGAGCTGGGCGGCCGTCGGGAACTGATGATGATGGTGCCCGTCGTGTTCCTCGTGCTCCCGGTCACCGTCCTCTTCGCCATCTTCCCCGGACTGGACGTCCTCAACATGTCCATCTGACCCGTCGCAACCCATCGAAACACAGGAGGAACCATGACTGTCATCGCAAAGTTGCAGTCCCGCACCAGGCGAGCGGTGTATGCCGCACAGCAACGCGTCGCGGACGCAGCCGCCGACCGTGAGCGTGGCGATGTGCCGGGTTGGGTGCTGATCACGATCATGACCGCGGGTCTGGTGACCGTGCTCTGGGCGACCGCGCAGGATGCCCTGACCAGCTTGTTCAGCAGCGCCGTCAACGGCGTCACCGGGAAGAAGTAGGCGGGTGCGGGCCAGTTGCCCGCAGACGGTGCTGCAACGCCTGCGGGACGACGAGTCCGGCTCGGCGGTAGCTGAATTCGCCCTCGTCGGGGCCATGGTGGTGGTGTTCTTCCTGGCCGCGTTCCAGGTCGGCTTCTCGCTCTACGTCCGCAACACGCTCATCGAGAACGCCGCGGAGGGGGCCCGGTACGGCGCTCGCGCCGATGCCACGCCGGCGATGGGCGCGCAGCGGACCGTCGACCTCATCACGACCGGACTGTCCGGCCGGTATGCCGGGCACGTTTCGGCCTCGGTCGAGACCGAAGGCGGTGCGCGAGTCGTGAAGGTCACCGTGAGGGCTCCGCTGCCGATCGTGGGTCCGTTCGGTCCCGCGCAGTCGCTGACGGTGTCCGGGCGGGCCTATCAGGAGGCACAGCCATGAGCGTTTCCTGGCTGCGCCGGTCGCCCGTTGTCCGCCGCCTGAGCCGTCTCGTGCACGAACGCGATGCCGAAACCGGCAGCGCGCTCATCGAATTCATCGTCATCGGGTTGTTGTTGACGTTGCCAGTCTTCTACCTGGTGATCTCGCTGGCGCGGTTGCAGGCCGGTGCCTACGCCGTGGCTTCGGCGGCCCGCGAGTCGTCCAGGATGTTCGTGACCGCGCCGGACACGGCGTCCGGGCAGGCGCGGGCGCAGGCGGCCGCTGCGATGTCCTTCGAGGACCAGGGTTTCGCCGGACGGGGGAGCATGCACATCGGCTGCAGCAGGCAGCCGTGCCTCAGTCCGGACTCGGTCATCGACAGCGTCACCGACCTGGATGTCGACCTGCCGTTGATCCCCGATTTCCTCCGCGGGGTCGTGCCGTCCACGATCCACCTCCACTCGCGGCACGCCGAAGTCGTCGACCACTACCGCGCGCCATGAGACCGTTCGCGACACTGCTGGCGCGGCTGCCTCGGCGGGCGGACGACCGCGGTCGCGTCGTGCTGCTGATCGCCGGGCTCTTCGGGATCCTCGGCATGCTGATCGTCGGCGGGATCAACGTCACCGCCATACAACTCGCCCGGCTGCAGGTCATCGATGCCGCCGACGCGGCGGCCGCCAATGCCGCTGACGCGGCCGACGAGAGCAGTCTCTACACCGGTGGTGTGGGGTCGCAGCTCACGCTGTCCGACGCGTCCGTCCGGCAGGTCGCCGGCGCGACTCTTGCGCGGGAGGACCTGCCCGCCCATGTGCTGGGCTGGCAGGTCGTCGACGGCACCGGTGCACAGGATTCCCGCGTCGCGGTCGTCCGGGTCTCGGCGGTGGTCCACCCGCCGCTGCTCGGCGGGGTGATGTCCGGCCTGTTCGGCGACGTCCATGTCACCGTGCAGTCGCGCGCCGAGGCACACGTGCACTGATCGCCCATAGGCTGGGCGGCACGACCACACGGAGCGAAGGAGCCACCATGGCCTATTGGTACGACGTCGAGAAGGACGAAGTCGTCGAGTCCGACAAGAGCCACCTGTTCCACGGCAACCTGATGGGTCCCTACGACACCGAGGAAGCCGCCCGGAACGCGCTGAAGACCGCCGCGGAGCGCACGGCCAAGTGGGACGCGGAGGACGAGGAGTGGAACGACCGCTGAGCGAGCGCAGCGAGCGACCACAGGCTCAGGGCGAAGCAGGTCTCCCGACGAAGGAGGGAGGTCTGCGCAGCAGGCGCGGCCGGGGCCGCGACGCGCTGCCTGCGGCATACATTTTCCGACGCCGTAGGCTGTCAGGTTGTGGCTACTGACTTCCCCGCCGACATCAAGGCACTGCGCACCACCATGGACTCCGTCCGTGAGGTGACCGACCTCGACTCGCTGCGCACCAAGATCGCCGACTTGGAGAAGCAGTCCGCCGCACCAGACCTCTGGGACGACCCCGAGCACGCCCAGCAGGTGACCAGCAGCCTCTCGCGCGCGAACAGCGAACTCGAGCGCGTGGAAACCATGGACAGCCGGATTGATGACCTCGAGGTCCTGGTCGAGATGGGCCAGGAGGAGAACGACGCCGAGACGCTGGCCGAGGCCGAGAAGGAGCTGGCCAGCGTTCAGAAGGCGGTCGGCGAACTCGAGGTCCGCACGCTGCTCAGCGGCGAGTACGACCAGCGCGAGGCCGTGGTGACGATCCGCTCGGGCGCCGGTGGTGTCGACGCGGCCGACTTCGCCGAGATGCTGCTGCGGATGTACCTGCGCTGGGCGGAGCGGCACGGCTACCCGACCAAGGTCATGGATACCTCGTATGCCGAGGAGGCCGGCCTCAAATCCGCGACCTTCGAGGTCAATGTGCCCTATGCCTACGGAAACCTGCAGGTCGAGGCCGGTACGCACCGGCTGGTGCGGATCAGCCCGTTCGACAACCAGGGGCGGCGGCAGACGTCGTTCGCCGCGGTCGAGGTGGTGCCGCTGATCGAGCAGACCGACTCCATCGAGATCCCCGACAACGAGTTGAAGATCGACGTCTTCCGCTCCTCCGGTCCGGGTGGTCAGAGCGTCAACACGACCGACTCGGCCGTGCGGATGACGCACCTGCCGACCGGCATCGTCGTCTCGATGCAGAACGAGAAGTCGCAGATCCAGAACCGCGCCGCCGCCCTGCGCGTCATGCAGTCGCGGCTGTTGCTGCTTCGCCGGGAGCAGGAAGCAGCGGAGAAGAAGGAATTGGCCGGCGACATCAAGGCCAGCTGGGGTGACCAGATGCGCTCCTACGTGCTGCACCCCTACCAGATGGTCAAGGACCTGCGTACCGAGTTCGAGGTCGGCAAGACCGATGCGGTGTTCGACGGAGACATCGACGACTTCATCGAGGCAGGCGTCCGGTGGAAGCGAAGCCAGGAGAAGGCGCACGCGGAGTGAGCGTGGCGTCTCGCCGGGGATCCGGGCTTGGCGCGTGCGTAGGTCGCCCCAGGGGGGAGCTGTGACCGGGATCCGGGCCTGGCGCGTGCCGGAGTCCCCACTGGGGTGAGGTATGACCGGGATCGGGGCTTTGCGCGTGCCGGAGTCCCCACTGGGGAGAGGTATGACCGGGATCCGGGCCTGGCGCGTGCGTAGGTCGCCCCAGGGGAGAGGTATGACCGGGGTCCGGGCCTGGCGCGTGCCGGAGTCCACACTGGGGTGAGGTATGACCGGGATTCGGGCCTGACGCGTGCGTAGGTCGCCCCAGGGGAGAGGTATGACCGGGATCCGGGCCTGACGCGTGCCGGAGTCCCCACTGGGGTGAGGTATGACCCCCGCCCCCGCCCGACCATCCGTGTGGCCGCTGAGGATCCTGGGGAATTTGAGACTTGTGGGCGCGCCTGAGCGATCGTGAACGACGCTCGGCATACCGTTGTGCGGCCAGTGACCTGTGACCCCGAAAAGGCCTTCTGCCCCAGATGATTCGACTCGAACACGTCACCAAGCGGTATGCCTCCGGCGGCGCCGCTGCACTCGACGACGTCAGCTGTGACATCGACCGGGGTGAATTCGTCTTCGTCGTCGGCGCGTCCGGGTCGGGGAAATCGACCATGATGCGGCTGATCACCCGCGAGATCACGCCCAGCGCGGGCTCCGTCCTGGTCGCCGGCCGCGAGCTGGTGCCGATGCCGCAGCGCAAGGTCCCGACGCTGCGTCGCGAGATCGGGGTCGTCTTCCAGGACTTCCGGTTGCTGGAGGGCAAGACCGTCTACCAGAACGTCGCGTTCGTGTTGCGCGTGCTCGGCAGCAAGCGCCACCAGATCAAGCAACTGGTCCCCGAGACCCTCGATCTCGTGGGTCTGGACGGTATGGCGAGCCGGTTGCCGCACGAACTGTCCGGCGGCGAGCAGCAGCGGGTGGCGATCGCACGTGCTGTGGTGAAGAAGCCGCCGATCCTGCTGGCCGACGAGCCGACCGGCAACCTCGACCCGGAGACCAGTGCGGAGATCGTGAAAGTCCTCGACCGGATCAACAAGACCGGCACCACCGTGGTGATGGCCACCCACGACCAGGGGATCGTCGACGTCTTCAAGAAGCGGGTGCTGGAGTTGAAGGACGGCGAACTCGTCCGCGACGAGGCCGAGGGCGGCTACAACCGGGACGAGACCCGCGAACGCGAGCGGGCCGCCGAACGCGCGGCCCGGGCGCTCGAGCAGGGCGAGGACTGATCCCGTGCGCCTGACATTCCTGCTCGGCGAGGTCGGCAACGGGTTCCGCCGCAACGCCTCGATGATCATCTCCGTCGTGCTGGTCTCGATGGTCTCGCTCTTCTTCCTCGGGGCCGGGCTGCTCGCCCAGCGCGAGGTGAGCGTCGCCAAGGGGTTCTGGTACGACAAGGTCCAGGTCTCGATCTTCTTCTGCACCGACCAGTCCACCGGTGTCCAGTCGTGCACCGACGGTGCCGCGACCCAGGCGCAGAAGGACCAGGTCAAGAGCCAGCTGGACGGCATGGAACCGCTCGTCGAGCACGTCTACTACGAGAGCTCGCAGCAGGCCTACGACCGCTTCAAGAAGCAGTTCCGGGGCAGCCCCTACCTCTCGGACGTGACCGCCGACGCGATGCCCTCGTCATACCGGGTGAAACTCTCCGACCCGAACAAGTACAACGAGATCGTCGCGTCCTTCGAGGGACAGCAGGGCGTGGAGGCGGTGAGCGACCAGAGCAACGTCCTGTCCACCTTCTTCAAACTGCTGCACGTCATCAGTGTCGGTGCGGTCGCGCTCGCCGTCGTCATGGTCATCTGCGCGATCCTGCTGATCACCACCACGATCCGCCAGGTCGCCTACACCCGGCGCCGACAGGTCAGCATCATGCGGCTGGTCGGTGCGTCGTCGACCGTCATCTACCTGCCGTTCGTCATCGAGATCCTGCTCGCCACGTTGATCGGTGCCGCGCTCGCGGTGGGACTGCTCTGGGCACTCGTCCACTACGGGGTCGAGGGCCTGTTCAACGACTCGGGGTCCACCGGGACCCTTGTCAGCATGATCAGCACCGCCGACGTCTGGGACTTCGCGCCCTGGCTGTTCGCCGGTGCTGTCGTGATCGCCCTTGCCACGGCGTGGATCACCCTGCGCCGCTACCTGCGAGTCTGAGGAGTCAGGTATGTCGTTTCGCGATCGCACCGGACGTCGTCGTGGCCGACTGCTGGCAGCCGGCTGCGCGCTGGCGGTGATGTGCACCGCCATCGCCGGACCCGCCACAGCGGACAGCGTCGACAACAAGAAGAAGAAGGTCGACGGCAGCATCGCCAGCACGCAACGCAACCTGGACGACACGTCGGCGGCGCTGGTCAGGGTCAACAAGCAGCTGGTGTCGACCAACAAGAAGGTCGCCGCAGCACAGAAGAAGCTCAAGAGCGCCGACGCCACACTGACCGCGGCCAACAACCACCTCAGTGACATGAACTCCCAGCTGGCCATCGCCAAGGCCGACGAGACCAAGAACAAGACGGCGCTGAGGACCAACAAGGTCGCCGAGGCCAAGTCCAAGAAGATGGTCGGTGGCATCGCCCGGCAGAGCTACATGTCCGGCGGGCTCGGCAACCTGCAACTCACCCTCAACATCCTCACCAGCAACGGCGACGTCACCTCCGAGCTGTCGGTCGCCGACATGGTCATGCGCCAGCAGAGCGGCGTGCTCACCAAGTTGTCGAGTGAGCGTGCGGCGGGTACGGCGGCCAACGACCGGCTCGGCGCCGCCCGCCGCCGCATCGCGACGCTGACCATCAAGGCGCAGAACGCCCAGACCGCCGCCAAAAAGGCGAAGACGAAGGCAACCACCGCCCGCGACAACGTGGTGAAGCTGCAGCAGAAGCAACGCAAGGCCAAGAAGGCGCTCGCCCATCAGAAGACGATCGAGCTGGCCAGCCTGAAGACGCAGAAGAAGGAGTCCGCGCGGCTGGCGGCGATCATCCGCAAGCGCAACATCGCCGCGGCGAAGGCGGCCAAGCGCGCCCGGGAGACCGCCACCCGCAAGGCCACACCACCACCCGCACCACCCAGCACCGGTAGCGGCAGTAGCAGCGGTGGCAGTTCCGGCGGCTCCAGCACCGCCACCAGTCGCGGCGTGTTGGTGGCGCCCGGTGCGATCGGGTCGATCGTGTCCGGCTTCGGCGAACGCCTCAACCCGGTCCTGCACGTGTGGATGCTGCACGCCGGCGACGACTTCCCCTACCCGTGCGGCACACCGGTGCACGCGGCCGGTTCGGGCACCGTCGTGCAGACCGGCTGGGACAGCGCCGGCGGCAACTTCGTGCTGATCGACCACGGCTACCGGGACGGCGTCAACCTGGCCAGCTACTACGCGCACTTCGAGCGATCGGCGGTCGTGCACGCCGGGCAACACGTCAGCACCGGCCAGCTGATCGGCTACTCGGGCACCACCGGCCGCTCGACCGGCTGCCACATGCACTTCGGTGTGCTGGCCAACGGTCGCTGGGTCAACCCCATCCCCTGGATCTCCTGACCACCGCACGTTTCGGGTATGCCGGGCGCGCGCCATACGACGCGATCGGCATACCGGGGAGGCGGCGGTGTCTAATGGGTATGCCGGGCGCGCGCCATACGACGCGATCGGCATACTGAACGACGCGGTGGCGCGAAAAACCCGGTTGCGACCGCTTCGTAGACTGTCCGAATGGCCAAGAAAGCGAAGAAGTCCACCAAGGACGAGCCGACCAAGAAGGTCGTGGCCACCAACCGCAAGGCGCGCCACGACTACCTGATCGAGGACACGATCGAGGCGGGACTGGTGCTGACCGGCACAGAGGTCAAGAGCCTGCGGATGGGCCGCGCGTCCCTGGTCGACGGCTACGCCGACGAACGGCACGGCGAACTCTGGCTGGAGAACGTCCACATCCCCGAATACATCAACGGCAACTGGACCAACCACGCCACCAGGCGTCGCCGCAAGCTGCTCATGCACCGGCACGAGATCGACAAACTGCTCGGCAAGTCGCAGGAGGCGGGCCACACGCTCATCCCGTTGTCGCTCTACTTCGTCGACGGGCGCGTCAAGGTCGAGATCGCACTGGCCAAGGGTAAGCGGCAGTACGACAAGCGACAGGCACTGCGGGAGCGGCAGGACAACCGCGAGGCCGAGCGGGCGATGTCGCGTGCGGTGCGCCGCGCGCATGTCCAGTCGCGGTGACTATTCTTCGGCAATTTTCAGTCCGCCGACTTACGATCGATGGATGAACGCGTCACTGCGTCGTCATCCGGTGCTCCGCTGGGCCGCACCCGGAGCCGCGCTCGCGCTGGTGCTCGCCGGCTCCCAGGTCGCCGCGCACTGGCCGGCCGAGGCCTCGACCAACCTGCCGCCGCGCACGGCCGCGCAGCTGCTGACCGATCTGCAGCGGGCGCAACCCGTCGCGCTGTCCGGCACGGTCACCGCGACGATGTCGCTCGGCCTGCCACAGCTGCCGGAAGGTATGGCGGGCGGCGACCCGACCAGTCCGGTCGGCCTGCTCTCCGGCACCCACACCGCCAAGGTCTGGTATGACGGCAAGGTCTCGTCCCGCATCGCGGTGCTCGGGGACTCCGCCGAGACCGACCTGATCACCGGCCCGCACGGGGTCTGGCTCTGGAAGAGCGCGGACAAGTCGGTGCTGCACCTCGCCGCGCCCTCCGGGAAGGCGATGACCCACCAGAAGGCGCCGGCGACCGGTGCCTCGCTGCCCGCGCAGTTGAGCAGCCCCGACGGTGTGTCGAAGTGGATCCTGCAGATGCTCGACCCGACGACGAAGGTCAGCACCACCAGCAACGACCGCGTCGCCGGACGGGCGGCATACGAGCTGGTGCTGACCCCGAAGACCTCCGCCACCAAGATCGGCTCGGTCCGCATCGCCATCGACGCCGAGCACCACCTCCCGTTGCGCGCAGAGGTTTTCGCCCGCGGTGCCAGCAAGGCCGCGATCAACGTCGGCTTCACGTCGCTGAGTTTCGGCACCCCGCCGGCCAGCAGGTTCGACTTCACGCCGCCGCCGGGCGCGAAGATCACCACCCCGAACATGAACGACCACAAGGCACCTGCGCGCGCCATGCACCCGAAGGTGGCCGCGCCGCGAGTGGTCGGCTCCGCCTGGTCGTCGGTGCTCGTCGGTCAGGTGCCGATGAAATCGACTGCGAACACGAAGGACGACTCGCTGCAGGGCATGTTGCGGCTGTTGCCGAAGGTCTCCGGGAGATGGGGTAGCGGGCACCTGCTCGACACCGCTCTGTTCAGCGCGGTCCTGACCGACGACGGCCACTTCGCCGTCGGTGCCGTCCAGCCGACCACCCTGTATGCCGCCCTCGGCTGATTCCGCGAGTGGCGGTGGCCGAGTAAGCGGCGAGGGACGAGCCTCGGCTGAGTCCGCGAGTGGCGGTGGCCGAGTAAGCGGCGAGGGACGAGCCTCGGCTGAGTCCGCGAGTGGCGGTGGCCGAGTAAGCGGCGAGGGACGAGCCGCGCATCGAGGTCCCGCGCTGGCTCCGAGAGAGCGGTACGCGATCGAAACGCGCGGTTTGACAAAGGTATTCGGCTCCCAGTCCGCTGTCGACGGGCTCGACATGCGGGTGCCGACCGGCAGCGTCTACGGCTTCCTCGGGCCGAACGGGTCTGGTAAGACGACCACCATCCGGATGCTGCTGGGGCTGGTCACCCCGACGGCCGGTGACCACGACGTGCTGGGCCACCACATGCCGGACGGACTCACCACTGCGCTGCATCGGGTCGGCTCCCTGATTGAAGGACCCGCCTTCCACGCGCACCTGTCCGGGCTGGCCAACCTCCGCCGGCTCGACGCCGCCGACGCCCGGTCCGACGCCGCCACCAGCGAGCAGCGGATCGACAGTGCACTGGACCGGGTTGGGTTGAAACCTGCTGCGAACAAACGCTTCCGGGCGTATTCGCTCGGGATGAAGCAGCGCCTCGCGATCGCCGCCGCGTTACTCGCACCCCGTGACCTCCTGGTGCTCGACGAACCGACCAACGGGCTCGACCCGCAGGGCACCAGGGAAGTGCGCCACCTGGTCGGCAGCCTCGCGGCCGACGGCATCACCGTCCTCATCTCCAGCCACCTGCTGGCCGAGATACAGCAGATCTGCTCGCACATCGGTGTGATGCGGGCCGGGCGGCTCGTCGCGCAGGGGAGCATCGAGGAGCTCCGATCGACCCAGACCGCCCAGCTGACCGTGCACACCCCTGACCCAGGGCCGGCCGCCGATGTGCTGACGCGCCACGGTCTGGACCAGGTGCGCGTCGACGGTGAGATCGTCACCGCCGCACCGGGAGACGTTTTGCCCGAGGACATCTCGGCCGCCTTGGCTCGCGCGGGGGTCCGGCTGCGCCGCTTCGCGATCGACCGGCCGAGCCTGGAGGACCTGTACGTCTCGCTCACCGGTGAAGGATTCGAGGTGCGGGGCTAGATGCGCTTCTTCCGCTCCGAGCTGCGGCTGATCATGGGCCGGCGGCGCAACCAGGCCGGCCTGGTGGTGCTCGCCGCGATGCCGGTGATCCTGGGTGTCGCGGTCCGCCTCACCGAGAGCAACCCGCGCGGAGACGGCCCGCCGGGCTTCATCGACGACATCGTCGGCAACGGCGTCTTCCTCGCGTTCGCGGCGCTGACCTTCGAGCTGACACTGTTCTTCCCGCTCGCCATCGCGATGGTTTCCGGTGACGCGATCGCCGGCGAAGCACACTCCGGGACGCTGCGTTACCTGCTGACCGTCCCTGCGGGCCGGACACGCGTGCTCATCGTGAAATACCTTGGCATCGTTGCGGGCTCGTTCATCGCAACCCTCACAGTGGCGGTCGCGGGCGCGGTGGCCGGCATACTCCTGTTCGGCACCGGACCACTGACGACGTTGTCGGGGGACCAGATCCCGCTCGGCGCGGGCCTGTGGCGGCTGCTGATCTCCGCCGCGTATGTCGCCTTCGGCCTGTGCGCGCTGGGCGCACTCGGCCTGTTCATCTCCACGCTCACCGAGCAACCGATCGCGGCGACCGTCGCGCTGATGATCGTCACCGCGACGATGTGGGTGCTGGACGCGATCCCGCAGATCTCCTGGCTGCACCCGTGGCTGCTGGTGGACCGGTGGGACGGGTTCGCCGATCTGATGCGCAACCCGGCGGACTTCGGCACCGTGCGCGACGGCGTGCTCGTCACGATCGGCTACATCGTGGTCTGCCTGCTGCTGGCCTGGGCGCGCTTCGACGGCAAGGACATCACCAGTTGAGGGATGCGGCTACCCTGTCCTGCCATGGGGACGAGGAGTAACTGGCACACCGCTGTCGTGAACGGTGCGGTCGAGGTGTTCGACCCGCAGGGGCAGAGTCACCTGCGGATCACCGACACGACGACGAGTGGCAAGGCCGTGTGGAACCCGGACCGCAAAGGCAGGATCACGCGCGACGGTCCGTGCCTGATCGAGACACCATGGGGGGAGAGTGTCACGAGCAAGACGGCGAAGGACGCACCGTTCCGCCGGGTCTCGGCCCGACGGGAGGTCACGCTCGGCGGCCGGCACTACCGTTACCTGCCGACCTCGGACCGCCGGTCGGTCGTCGAACGCGACGGTCAGCAGATCGCGACCCTGCACAAGAACTGGCAGCACGTGTGGAACGGTCGCCGCCCCAGCTTCGCCGACCTCGGCTTCACGATGGAGGTCGCCGGCCCGCTGGACCCGCTCGACGAGGCGATGATCGTGGGCTTCGGTGCGGTCATCGGAACCCCGGGTCATGAGGGCGGATTCAGCACCGGATGCCGGGTGGGTCCGCTTCTCGTCCTCGGTGGGATCTTCTCCTGAGCGTTCGCGATGACGACATATCCCTTCCTCGATGTGAGTGTCGAGACGCCGATGTTGCGGTTGCGTGCTGCGACCGACGAACTGTTGGAAGAACTTGCTCACGTCGTGCGTGCCGGCAAGGCATCGGCCGACCCCGCACCGTATGACGACCCGATGTCGTTCTACGAGCCGGACCCGGACCTGCGAGTGGCCAAGTGGTTGCAAGCGATCTGGCGAGGGCGAGGAATGCTCAACGCGCAGTCGTGGCGGCTCTTCTTCGTCGTCGTGGTCGACGACGAACCGATCGGCATGCAAGACATCATCGGCGTGAACTTCACGACCTTCGGCACCGTCGCGACCTTCTCATGGGTGTCGGCCGACCACCGCCGGCGAGGGATCGGTCGCGAAATGCGTTCTGGCGCCTTACAACTGGCCTTCGACGGGCTCGCCGCCACCGAGGCGAGCAGTGAGGCATTTGTCGACAACCACGGCTCCAACGCTATTTCCCGCGATCTCGGTTACGAGTCCAACGGGGTGGAGTGGGCAACACGAGGCGGTGAACCTGCCCTGATGAACCGGTGGCGACTGACCCGGGACACGTGGGCAGCACAACGCCGCGACAACATCCGACTTCGTGGCGTCGAACCGTGCCGGACGCTCCTGCAGCGGCTGTGACCCGACTGCTTCGACCGGTGGCTGCGCAAACGACATCGATGGCTTGTGGCCTGTTCGGTAAGCCTTCGGCCCAGCCACCACCAGCGCCTCGGCATCAGAGGTGTCGGGTCGGGTCCATGCGCTGGTGCAGGATGCGGATGATGTCGACGCTGGTGGCTGTCTCGACGTAGAACACCGGGTGGCTACCGATGCCGTAGCGCCGGTATCCCTCGCGGATCTCGTCGCAGGTTCGGCCACGCTCCGGGTCGGTGGCGATCCGTTCGATGGCAGCCCGGATCTCGGTGCTGTATTTCTCGGCCTGCCCGATGTCCCAGCGCCCCTCGGTGAAGTCCAGATCTCCGACAGATCGCGCTGGGCCGCCGGTGTGAGCCGATAGGCCTTCACTGCTTCTTCGAGGCGACGAACGTGTCGAAGTCGAACGGCACGGCCTCGCCGCTGTTCTCGCCGGCGA
Organism: Flexivirga oryzae; assembly: GCF_014190805.1. Taxonomy (NCBI): domain Bacteria; kingdom Bacillati; phylum Actinomycetota; class Actinomycetes; order Micrococcales; family Dermacoccaceae; genus Flexivirga; species Flexivirga oryzae. Next base: position 48,076 of record NZ_JACHVQ010000001.1, read on the forward strand.
CCAGGGCGGCGCGCAACCCGGCCAGTTGCGCCTCGTGCTCCTCCAGCAGCCGCAGGCCGGCGCGGACGACCTCGCTGGAGGAGCGGTACCGACCGGATGCGACCTGCGCGGACAGAAATCGCGCGAAGTGGTCGTCGAGGCTGATAGAGGTGTTCTGCGCCATGCGGCAAACATACCAACTATTGGTAATTCCGGATCGGGCGAAGTCTCATGAGACGCCTTCCACGGCAGGCGATGGCTCACTCACGGTTGAACCGGGAGGTCAGAGCGCGGTCGGGTCAGCGGTCGTCCTGTTTGAGCGCGGTGTCGACCGTGAGGGCTGCCGCGACCGCCAGTGACCGCAGCGGGTCGGGCAGGTCGTGCCGGATGTGCACCACGTAGTTGTCCGCGGTGGTGAACATCGTGGTCAGCAGCCCTTCCCAGGTCTTGGTGATCCGGCCGACCTCGGTGCCCTGGCCGTCCAGCAGCGCGAAGTTCCAGGCCCGCCAGTTCTCGGCGTTGAGGGTGCCGACGTCCTGCCCGCCGGCCTGCAGGCCGAAGCGGATCTTGCCGAAGACGTTCTGCTGCACCAGCCGGCCGATCTCCGCGCCGTTCGGCGCCGAGACCACGATGGTCGACTTGAACACCTTGCCCGGTCGGGTCAGCACCAGCAGCGGACGGCCCGTCGTGTCGCGGACCTCCAGCCGGTGGGTGAGGAACTGGTCGAGGTTGCTGACGAACCGCAACGCCTTGCGGGCCGTGCTCTGCCCGACCTCCACGACGGCACCGATCTCGGCCCCGTCCTGGCCGTAGACCATGTATTCGTTGGTCAGCTCGATCAGCTTCCGCTTCTGGCTGACCACCAGCACGCTCTCGGTGAAGACGTTCCGGCCAGCATCGCTCACCGTCCCGCCCACGGGACCGTTGACCGCGCCGCCGAAGCTCTGGTCGCCGTACCCCTGGCTGAAACCGTGCCGGTTGCCTTGTTGCGGCTGCGGATTCGGCTGCTGTTGCTGGGCCTGCTGCCCGGACGGGTACGCCTGGCCCTGCTGCCCGGACGGGTAGCCCTGGCTCTGCTGGGGCTGTTGTCCTTGCTGCGCCTGCGGATTCGGCTGCTGGTGCTCGGTCCACTGGGCACCGTCCCACCACCGCACCATGCGGTTGTCGGACGGGTCGGCATACCAACCGGGTGGTGTCGTGGGTGGCTGCGAAGACATGGTGGTCTACCCCTCGGTCGTCTTGCGGGTGAGTCGCCACTGCGTGAACGCGGCATACAGGGCCGCGAGCACGAGCATCATGACGAGCTCCAGGATGAACACGCCTGCGGAGTGCTTCCACAGCGGATCGGTCTGCGACGCAAGGATTTTCGTCACATCGGTGGTGGCCGCGGTGCCGGCGAACCCCCACCGGGCCGGGGTCAACCAGGACAGCTGCTCCAGCCCGACCCGGCCGTTGACCGGGAACAGGCCACCACACAGGGCGAGCTGGGCCATGATCGAGATGACCAGGGCCGGCATCGCCTGCTCGGAGGTCTTCACGACGCTGGACAGCAGCAGGCCGAGGGACGCCGCGGCGAACGCGGTCAGCCAGCAGCACAGGATGATCTCGAGCATCGGCGAGCCGAGGAGTATGGCGCTGTCGGGCATCGGCTTACGGATGCTGACCAGGCCCACCATCAGGATCGACTGCAGCAGGTTGAGCACGCCGAAGATGGTCAGCTTGCCCGCGAGATAAGCCTGCGGTGATAGGCCGACGGCCTTCTCCCTGTGGTAGATCGCCCGTTCGCCGACCAACTCCCGGATGGTGGCCGCGGTGCCCATGAACACGGCACCGATGATCAGGAACACCAGCAGTTGCAGCGGCTCGGTGGTGTGGAAGTGCACGTCGCCGGGGGCGGTGCCGATGGGCGGCTGTTGCTTGAGGCCGTAACTGCCCGGCACCAGCATCGCCACGAGGGCGAGAGCGATCGGCAACAGCAGCATGAAGATCGAATAGCCGCGGTCGGCGAGTATGACGCGCACGTGTCGCCGGGCCAGCGTCGACAGCTGCGACGGGATGCTCTGCTGCCGCGGCGGCTTCTCCAGCGGCGGCGGCTCGCGGCGCGGCGCGCTGAGCGGGCCCTCGACCTGCTCGTCCTCCAGCGGCGACTCCTTGAAGCGCCGCTGCGCGCCCTCCGGGTCGTTGCTGACCGAGGTGAAGACGTCGGCGAAGTCACCGGCGCCGAAGAAGGACAACAACTCGTTCGGCGGGCCGAAGTAGGCGACCTTGCCGCCCGGTGCCAGCAACAGCACCTTGTCGCAGACGTTCAGGTTGGCGACGCTGTGCGTGATGACACCGACGGTGCGGCCGCCGTCGGCCAGCTGCCGCAGCGTCTGCATGACCTGCTTGTCCAGGCCCGGGTCCAGACCCGACGTCGGCTCGTCCAGGAACAGCAGGGACGGCTGGGTGAGCAGCTCCAGCGCCACCGAGGTGCGCTTGCGCTGGCCACCGGACAGCTTGTCGACCCGGGTGTGTGCGTGCTCGGTGAGGCCGAGCTCGGCCATGACCTCGTCGACCCGCCGGTTGCGCAGCTCGGCGGGCAGGTCGTCGGGGAAACGCAGCTCGGCGGCGAACCGCAACGCCTGCTGCACGGTCAGCTGCCGGTGCACGACGTCGTCCTGGGGGACGACACCGATGCGGTGCCGCAGATCCTGGAAGTTCTGGTAGAGGTCTCGACCGTCGTAGTAGACCTCGCCCTCGGTGGCCGGCTGCGAACCGATGAGCGCCTTGAGCATCGTCGACTTGCCGGCGCCGGACGGGCCGATGATCGCCAGCAGGCTGGAGCCTTCCAGGGCGAACGACACGTCGTCCAGCAGCTTCTTGCCGTCCGGCAGGGTGAAGCTGAGGTGGTTGGCGACGAAGTTGACGTCACCTTCGTCGACGCTGGCGACCAGTTGGCCCTGGCGGACGGTGAAGCGGGAGTGACCCACGGCCAGCAGGTCGCCCTCGCCGAGGTGCGCGCCGGTGACGCGTTGGCCGTTGACGTAGGTGCCGTTGCGGCTGCCGAGGTCCTGCACGTCGAAGCCGCCCTGCGACGGGACCAGTCGCGCGTGCTGGCGGGAGACGAGCAGGTCGTCCAGGACGATCTGGTTCTCCAGGCCGCGGCCGATGGTGATCGCCCCGCCACCCCGGCCCCCGGAGGTTCCGGTGTCGACCGGCATCACCTGCGGTACGGAGCCGGTCACGGTGGCGTGTCCGGAGGAGGAAACAGGTGCCCGTTGTTCGATCGGTCCGCTCGGCAGGGAGTAGCGGTCGAACACCACACCGGTGTGGCTGGGCGCACTGGGCAGCGCCACCCGCTGCTTCTTGGCGCGGGTCGGCAGCGGCTGGCTGGTGCCGGCGTGCGCCGTCGCGGGCTGACCTACGCCGGCTGCGCGGGTGGGCAGCGGCTGGCTGGTGCTGCCGGCGTGTGCCGACACCGGCTGGCCGGCGCTGCTGTCCGCCTGTGACGCGGGCGCCGCGGACGCTTGTGACGCGGACGCCGGTGACGAGGACGGCAACCGGCGCTCTGCCCCGGCCTGCGGGGTGCGCACCGCGGCGCCGCGCGGGGCGGCCTCGAAGCGCACCTCCGGGCCCGCGGCCCCACCGATGCGCAGGGTGCTGCCCGGACCCACCGCCATCGGCGCGCTCATCCGCGCCCCGTCGAGGTAGGTGCCGTTGGAGCTGCCCAGGTCGGTGACGGTGAGTTGGGTGCCCTCCAGGTGCAGTTCTGCGTGCCGGCGCGACGCGAGCGCGTCGGTGATCACCAGGTCACAGTCGAGTCCCCGGCCGACGACGATGGTCTGGCCCGTCTCCAGTGAGACGGTCCGACCCTCGCACGTGACCCTGACGGCGAAGTTGGTAGCGATAGCTGCTGCCCCCTGCTAATTCGATGCGGCGCAGCGACGCTGCGGCCCTTCCCTGCTTCCGTGACTGCCAGCACCATAGCGAAAGGGCCGGTCACTCAGACGTTGAGCAGCCACCCGTCGCGTACCTCGAAGGTTGCCGCGCCGATGCCGATGCGATCTCCCTCCGAGAGGTGCGTGCGTTCGACGCGCCGTCCGTTGACGTAGGTTCCGTTGCGGCTGCCCAGATCTTCCAGGACGAGACCGTCGGCGTCGGCGGTGATCCGCACGTGCTGGCGCGAGACCAGCATGTCGTCGAGCACGATGGAGTTGTCGCGCCCGCGGCCGATCGTCAGCGCCTCCGGCTCCTCCTGCTGCGCCGCGGGGTCTGCGACAGCGGGAGTCGTCACGGTCGCGGCCTCGTTGATCGACGGGCTCTGGCCGGGCGCGTCATACGACGGCCACTGCTGTTGCTGTGGTTGTTGCTGCTGTGGCTCGGGTGCCGGCGGCTGGTAGGACTGTGGCTCGGGTGTCGGCGGTTGTTGCTGCTGCGGCTCGGGTGTCGGTGGTTGGTACTGCTGCGGCTCGGGCGCGGGCTCCTGGCGCTGCTGCGGCTGCGGCGGCTGGTAGGGGTCGGCGGTCGGCTGTTGCTGGCGTTCGGCGGCGGGTGCCGGAGGCTGCGCGGACTGCCACTGGTCGGCGACCTCCTGCGCGGTCTGTGCCGAACCCGTGGCGACCCAGGGCTCGTCCTGTGCCGGCGCGGGCTCGGAGGGGGCGTCGGGCTGCGGGGCCGGGGGCTGGCGGTACGGGTCCGGGCCCTGCCAGGCGGCCTGCCCGGGCTGGGGCGGGTTGGCGTTCCAGTCGATCTGCGCCGGCCCTGCGGGCGCCGGCGGCTGCTGCCAGGACTGCGCACCCTGGTCGTTGCCCCACTGGCCGCCACCCTGCGGGGCCGGACGCCCCCACTGCTGCTGGTTCTGCTGCTGACCCTGGGAGGGTCCTCCCTGCTGCGACGCGCCCGCGTCATACCCCTGCCCCTGCTGGGGGTATGCCGGCTGGCCCCACTGCTGCTGGTTCTGCGGGGGGTCGTAGGGATTGCTCATCAAGGCCTCCGATATGAGAAAAGAGCACGCCGTCAATAGGGTAACCCGCGCGCGAAGTCGGCCCGAAACCATCGACTAACCTCGATGAGTGAGGAGCCATTCACGAGGGCACTGTCGTACCCCGTCGACAACAGGAAGGTGCCGATGACCGACTCCGCCACGACCCCGACCACCACACAAGACCCCGCGCACGGCCACGTGAACACCGGGCGCCCGAGAGTGGTGATCATCGGCTCAGGCTTCGGCGGGCTCTTCGCGGCCCGCAAGTTCGACGGTGAGGACGTCGACGTCACGCTGATCTCGTCGACCGGCTACCACCTCTTCCAGCCGCTGCTCTACCAGGTCGCGACCGGCATCCTGTCCGAAGGACTGATCGCGCCGGCGGCCCGTGAAGTGCTGGCCAAGCAGAAGAACGTCGAGGTGGCGTTCGGCACGGTGCACGACATCAACCTGGCCGAGCAGACCGTCACCGCCAACACCCTCACCATCGAGACGACGTACGACTACGACTCGCTGATCGTCGCGGCCGGAGCCGGTCAGTCCTACTTCGGGCACGACGAGTTCGCCGAGTTCGCGCCCGGTATGAAGAGCATCGACGACGCACTCGAGCTGCGCGCCCGCATCTTCGGGGCCTTCGAACTCGCTGAGCTCGCAGCGGCGTCGGGGCGGACCGAGGACCTGCCGCGGCTGATGACCTTCGTCGTCGTCGGAGCCGGTCCGACCGGTGTCGAGATGGCCGGTCAGATCGCCGAACTGTCCGCGCGCACCCTGCCGCGCGACTTCCGGCACATCGCCTCGGAGAACGCCCACATCATCCTGCTCGACGGCGCCGACCAGGTGCTGGGCGGCTTCGGAACGCGGCTGGGCAAGAAGGCCCAGCGGCGGCTGGAGTCGATGGGCATCGACGTCCGCCTCGGAGCGATGGTCACCGACGTCGACGCCAACGGCATCGAATACCGCACCAAGGACGGCAGCACCGAGCGGGTGCCCGCGCTGACCAAGGTGTGGGCCGCCGGAGTCCAGGCGAGCAGTCTCGGCAAGACGCTCAGCGAGCAGACCGGCACGGAGCTGGACCGGTCGGGTCGGCTCAAGGTCAACCCCGACCTGACGTTGCCCGGACACCCGAACGTGTTCGTCGTGGGCGACATGATCAGCCTCGACAACCTTCCGGGGGTGGCGCAGGTCGCCATCCAGGGTGGGAAGTTCGCGGCGAAGCAGATCCTGCACCGGCTCAAGGGCGAGCCCACCGATCAGCGGTTCCACTACTTCGACAAGGGTTCGATGGCCACGATCTCGCGGTTCAGCGCGGTGGCCAGCGTCGGCAAGCTGCGTATGTCGGGCTTCCTCGCCTGGGTCATGTGGCTGGCCGTGCACCTGTGGTACATCATCGGCTTCAAGAGCCAGATCACCACGTTCTTCCACTGGGCGGTGTCATTCCTCGGCCGCTCACGAGGGGAGCGGACCGCCACGCAACAGCAGCTCTTCGCGCGCGGTGCGTTGGACAAGCTGGGTGCCGAGTACCAACCCCGGGTGGAGATGGGTGCCGGGCGGCCGGTGCCCGCGCGCCATACGGAGGCGAAGGCAGAGGTCGCCGAAGGGTGACCGACTGACGCAGGGCCGCACCGGTGCGGCCCTGCGTCGACGTCTCTGCAGGGGATCAGCCCTCGTGGCCCTCCAGGGCGACGAGCACACCGGCGGTCGCGAAGTACTTGTTCCTCCCCAGATCGCGCACCGTCTTGATGCCGAGCAGGTCCTTCAGCGCCTCGGTGTGACGCGGGGTGAGACCGGCGAGCGCGTCGACCGGCGCGTCGAGGATCTCCTTGAGCGTCTTGTCCTCGTACTCCTTGTCGAGCTTCTTGGCGAGATTGACCGAAACTGCCATGGGCTTACCTCCGAAGGGTTGGGATCGGTTGCTGGCCACCCGGGTGCGGGTCGGGCCATTCGTGATCGTCGCGCGTGCCGGGGGTGCTGGCAAGACCCCGCCGGTGAATCCCAGCAGGTGCACAGCCGACCGGGTTCCGTATCGTGAGCCGACATGCGGCCTCATTACCCGATAGCGACGCACCGTCTCGACAACGGTCTGCGGGTGGTTGTCTCCACCGACCACTCCGTGCCCACCGTGGCGGTCAATATCTGGGTCGGCGTCGGCTCGCGTCACGAGCGGCCGGGACGCACCGGCCTCGCGCACCTCTTCGAGCATCTGATGTTCCAGGGCTCGGAGAACGTCGTGGAGGGCGAGCACTTCGCCGCGTTGCTGGCGCAGGGCGCCCAGCTCAACGCGACGACCTGGGTGGATCGGACGAACTACTTCGAGGTCGTGCCGACCGGCGCGCTGGAGCTGGCCCTCTGGCTGGAAGCGGACCGGCAGGGGCGGCTGCTGCCCGCGCTCACCCAGGAGAACCTCGACAACCAGCGCGACGTGGTCAAGGAGGAGAAGCGCCAGCGCTACGACAACGTGCCGTACGGTACGGCGTTCGCGGAGCTGACGGCCCTGGTGTTCCCGGACGGCCACCCATACCACCACACGACGATCGGGTCGATGGAGGACCTCGACGCCGCGTCGCTCACCGACGCGCGGGACTTCTACAGCGCGCACTACCGGCCCGACAACACCGTCGTCACGCTGGTGGGCGATATCGAGCCGGACGACGGATTCGCCCTGGTGGCAAAGTATTTCGACGAGCTCACCAACCCGGGGCAGCCCCCGGGCCAGGCGCTCGCGGACCCGCTGCCGCCGATGACCGACCCGGGCCGCTTCGAGCGCACCGACGACGTGCCCTCCGATCGTCTCTACCTCGGCTTCCGGCTCCCGGTCGGCGGCACCCAGGACTTCGTGCACGCCGATCTGGGCTTCGACGTGCTGGCCGGGCTGGCGACGTCGCGGCTCTACCGGCGGCTGGTGCGCCGCGACCAGTTGGTGACCCATGTGTCGCGCAACGCCGGCGCCCGGGTGGACGGCACCTCGATGGGGGCGCTGATCCTGGACCTGAGCGACGGGGTCGAGACCTCCCGGGTCGAGGACACGGTCGGCGAAGAACTGCTACGGCTGGCCGCCGAGCCTCCGACCGAGAGCGAAGTCGCTGCGGTCGTCGCCGACGTCGAACGCTGGTGGCTGCAGAGCCTGGCCCAGCCCGGCGAGCGCGCCGACGTGATCAGCGGGAGCACATTGCTGTACGACGATCCGGAGCACCTGAACACCTACCTGGATGACGTGGCGAAAGTGACGGCCGAGGACATCGCGAAGTCCGCTGCGACCCACCTGGACCCTGCGTCGGCCGCGACGGTCGTCTACCGGAAGGAGACGAAGTGATGGTGCAGCCACGTCCGACCGTGCCGCTCGCTTCCCCGTGGCAGTTCCCGGCCGCCACCGAACACCGCCTCGGCAACGGCATCCGGGTGCTGCTCTACAACCGCCCGGGCCAACACATCACCTCGACCCGGCTGCTGGTGCCGACGCCGCTGGCCGTCGAACCTCGTGAGCTGGAGGGCGTCGCCACGATGGTCGCCCGCACGATGGACGAGGGCACCGGCAGCCACACCGCCGACGAGATGGCCGAGCTGTTCGAACTCAGCGGGATCGCCTACGGCGCAGGGTATGGCGCGCGCGGCCTCACCCTCGAAACCGACGCCACCGCAAGCAGAGCCGCGCAAGGGTGGGCGCTGGTGACCGAATGCCTCAGTGAACCCGCGTTCCCCGAGCAGGAGGTGACCCGGCACGTCCGCCAGCGGCTCTCCGAGATCGAGCACGAGGCCGCATCACCCGAGGCGCGAGCGACCAAGGAATGGGCTGCGACGTTCTACGACCAGCGGTCGCGGGCCGCCCGTCCGGCCGGCGGCACGACCGAGACGGTCGCCCGGATCACCCCCGAGGACTGTGCGCGGTTCCATGCGCAATGGGTCCGGCCGGACGACGCGACCGTCGTGATCGCCGGTGAACTCGACGAAGCACAAGCACTGCGCGACCTCGACGCCACCCTCGGCACCTGGCGGGTGGACGGCGTTGCACCGCAGGATGATTCGCCGGTCGCGATCGTCGCTGGTGGACCGGCTCGGGTCCGCTTCGTGCACCGTCCCGGCGCTGTCCAGACCGAGCTCTACCTCGGGTCGTTCGGCCCCGATCGCACCGTGGACGGCGGGTGGGCGCCATACCCCGTCCTGGGTTTCGCGGTCGGTGGCTCGCCGAACGCCCGGCTGGACGCGGTGCTGCGGGAGGAGAAGGGCTACACCTACGGCTTCCGTGCGGGGTTCCGGCCGCGTGACGTGGGCGGGACGTTCATCGTGTCGGGCTCGGTGCGCAGCGACGTGACCGTGGAGGCGACCCGGCTGACGCTGGAGATCCTGCAGGATGCGTCGAAGGGGTTCACCGACGAGGAGACGCGCGCTGCCACCGACTACATCGGCAAGACGGCCCCGGCGCGGTACGCGACCGCGGATGCCGTCGCGGATGAGGCACTCGTGCTCGAATCGGTCGGACTGGGCACCGAATTCGTGTCGTCATACCTCTCGCAGCTGGCGGCGCTGACGGCCGGCGACCTCGATGCGGCGTGGGCGAAGTGGGCCGACGAGCCACGCACGGTCGTGCTGGTCGGGGATGCCGAGGCGCACGCGGACGGGATTCGTGCGCTGGGCATCGGCGACGTCGAGGTGGTGTAGCCACGGTGGCCCAGAGCCGCGGTGGCCGGGGCCTGTAGCCGCGGTGGTCGGCTGGTGAGGCCGCGGTGGCCGGAGCCAAACCCGGGTCGTGAGGCCGCGGTGGCCGAGTGGCCCGGAGCCTGCGGAGGGCCGATCGAGGTCCCCGCGCCCGTCAGACGGCCTTCTTCCTGCGCCGCCGCACCGATCGCACGGTGAGCGGCCCGACCAGGCGCGGCCCGGACAGCTTGCGCTCCAGCCGGCGCCCTTCGCGGCGGACCGGCTGGGCGACATACTCACCGAAGATCACGCCGGCGGCGAGCGCCAGCAGGATGACGCCCGCGTTGACCAACTCGATGAGCCCGCCCGGCGCCTCCGCGGAGAGGTGCGCCAGGCCACGGTAGATCGACAGACCCGGCAGCAGCGGTACGACGCCGGCGACGACGAAGACGAGGGTGGGTACCCGAACGCGGGAGGCGATCGTGAAGCTGATCAGACCGACGATGACCGCGGCGATCGCCGAGGGCCAGGAGACTCCGAGCCCGGCCCGATGGCTCACCATGAACGCGGTGGTCGACACCGCGCCGATCACCGCGCTCGGTAGCAGCGCACGCACAGGGGCGTAGGACGCGAACGCGAAGGCGCTCGCGGTGATCGCACCGCCGAGCGCCATCTCTCCGGGGGAGCCGTACGGCGCGGCCCCGGGTGTCAGATTGACGACTTCGACGCCGAACGCCGTGGCGATCGTCAGCCCGCCGCTGACTCCGGCGATGGCTCCCGCGGTGGCGAGGGTCGCCTCCATGCACCGTGCCGCTGCGGTAAGCGGGAAACCGGTGAGAGCGTCCTGGACGGCACCCATGAAACTCACCCCCGCCAGCAGCATGATGATGCCGGCGGCGACGATCTGACTGGGCCTGGAGCTGAGGTCGGCTCCGACGACCAACGTCGCGAGCAGGGTGGCGAAGAGACCGCCGGTGACCTGCTGGTAGAAGAACGGCAGACGCATGCGGGTCAGCCAGCGCTGCAGCACGTCGATGCCGATCGCACCCACGACGGCTGCTGCGACGACGACCGGCGTGCCGTTCAGGAGCAGACCGACGCCGAAACCCATGGCGCCCCAACCGAGTGTGACGATCGAACGACGGCGGTCGTGTCCGGAGGACACGATCTGGGCGAGTCTGCTGCGCGCCTCGTCGCGGTCGACGGAGCCGGCGATCAGCGCCCGCACGAGCAGGTCGACGCGGGTGAGGTCCTCGTAGTCGATCTCGCGTTGCCGCACGTCGCGGAACTGGATCAGCGCCGGTCGGTCCGGCGACTCCTGATAGGTGAGCTGCAACTCGGTGAACGTCACCCCGGTCGTGACGCCGCGCAGCCCGCAGGCGATGCACACGTTCTGCATCTGCGCGGTGACGTCGGCCGCGCCGGCGCCCGAGGAGAGCAGGAGCTCGCCGACCCGGAGCGCGAGGTCGAGCGTGGGGTAGGCGTCCTTGGGATCGGAGTCGTCGGTCGTCATCGGTGCCCAGTGTGGCGGATCGACCCGACGCCCCACACACCTCCTCGCCGAGCGGACACCATACGCACCGAGCGGACACAAAACCCGCCTGTTCCAGCCCGCGTTGGGCCGGAGTTTTGTGTCCTGTGGGTGTTGATGGTGTCCTGTCGGCGAATTCGCAAAGGAATCTTTGCAAAGAGATATTTGCGGTGTACCTTGTTCGTATGACGAGCAAGCGGCGCGAGATCAACCGGGTCCGACCGGACCTGGCCCAGCTGAAGGCGATGGCGCATCCGGTCCGCCTCACGATGCTGACCCGGTTGCGGCTGGACGGTCCGGCGACCGCGTCGTCGCTGGCCGCGCAACTCGGCCTCAACTCCGGCGCGACCAGCTATCACCTGCGCCAACTCGCCGAGGCCGGCCTCGTGGTGGAGGACCACGGCCGCGGCAACAAGCGGGACCGCTGGTGGAAGGCAGCGCACGAGTCGACCGAGACCGCACCCTCGGACATCGATGACGTCGCGGAGCGCGCCGTGTTGATGGGCGGCTACCACGCGGTCGTCGCACAACAGGCCGCGCAACAGATCGTGCAGGCCGCCGCCGAGGCCCCGGAGCTGCCGAAGGAGTGGGCTGACCTGGCCGGTGCGAGTGACTGGAACCTCTACCTGACCCAGGACCAGGTGCGCCGCGTCAAGGACGCGGTCCACGCGATCATGACCGAAACCCTTGAGAGCTCGCCGGACCGGCAGGATGCGCCGGCGGATGCCGTGCCGTTCGTCTTCCAGTTCCACACGTTCCCGCGCCCGGGAACGCTGACCCACCGCGATGGCGAATGATGAGTGACCGCAGGCCGTTCGCGGCCCTGGCTGTCGCCGAGGCGTTCTCCATCTCCGGCACGCGGTTGTCGCAGATCGCCGTGCCCTGGCTGGTGCTGACCACTACCGGCTCGGCCGTCTGGACCGGCGTGGTCGGCTTCGCAGAGATGCTTCCGTATGTCGTCGCCAAGGCACTCGGTGGACCGGTCGTTGATCGGGTTGGTGCGAAATCCGTTGCGGTCACTGCTGACTCGTGCAGCGTGCTGATCGTCGGGCTCATCCCGCTGCTGCACTCGCTCGGCATGCTGCACCTCGCGTGGCTGATCCCGATCGCGGCACTGATGGGTGTGGTGCGCGGGCCGTCCGACGGTGCGAAGTCATCGCTCGTGCCCGCCGTCGCGGAGCACGGCGCGATCCCCTTGGAGCGGGTCACCGGCGTCATGGGGGCGATCGAGCGCCTCGGTGGCACGGTCGGTGCCGCCGCTGCGGGTGCCGTTGTCGCTGTCATCGGAGCCCCGCAGGCGCTCCTCGTCAACGCCGTGACGTTCGGTGTCGCGGCAGCCTGCATCTCCAGAGGCTTGTCGAACCCGAAACACGTCGGATCACAAGATGATTCGACGGTTTCGGATGACGCTGAGGCGTCATACACACAGCAACTCGTCGAGGGCTGGCGTTTCCTGCGTGGCGACTCGGTGCTCGTCGGCATCACCGTGATGGTCTCGCTCACCAACGTGCTCGACCAGGCGTGGACGGCCGTGCTGTTGCCGGTATGGGCGCACGCCACGGGACACGGCGCCGGCGCGGTCGGGCTGGTGCTGGCGGCGATGGCGGGACCATCGATCGTGGGTGCGCTGACCGCGGCGGCGGTGGGGGAGAGGCTGCCCCGGCTGCCGGTGTACGTCATCGGGTTCGTGCTCGCGGGTCTGCCGCGCTTCTCCATCTTCGCCTTCGACACTCCCGTGTGGCTGATGGTCGTGGTCCTCGCGACTGTCGGCTTCGTCTCCGGCTTCTGCAACCCGATCCTCGGCGCGGTGTCGTTCGAGCGCATCCCGCGGCACCTCGTCGGCAGGGTGAGCGCGCTGAAGACCTCGTTGTGCTGGTCGCTGATCCCGTTCGGCGGGCTGCTCGGTGGCGGGCTCGCGGCCCTGCTCGGCTGGCGCGCGGCCACCATGGCCGCCGGCATCGGGTATGGCGCTGTCGCGCTGATGCCGTTGCTGCGCAAGAGTTTCCGCGATTTCAAGAAGCAGCCGGCACCGCCTGACGCGACAGGCCCAGCAACGCTCGAAAGGCTCACAAATCCGGGCGCTGTGGGCCGGGTTTGTTGAGCCTTTCGGTGCTTTTGTGGGCCTGTCGGTAAGGGGGTTCTGAGGTCCGAGTCCCGCGACGGGTCTCCCCGTGAGACCGATCGTCGGGGTCGAGCGGTGCCTCAGGCGAGCTCGGCGAAAGCGTCACCGAGGACGCCGAGGCCCTCGAGCAGCAGGTCGTCGCTGATGACCAGTGGCGGCAGGAGGCGGATGACGTTGCCGAAGGTGCCGCAGGTGAGGATGACGACACCCTGCTCGTGACAGCGCTTCGCGACGGCAGCGGTGAGCGCGGCGTCCGGCTCCTTCGTGCCCGGCTTCACGATCTCGACCGCCAGCATCGCGCCGCGGCCGCGAATGTCACCGATAGCAGGGGTTTTCGCGGCGATCTCACGCAACTTCGCTGTCGCGACGTCCTCGATGTGCCGCGCGCGGTCGAGCAGGCCATCCTGCTCCATCGACGCGATCGAACCGAGCGCTGCGGCGCACGCGACGGGGTTGCCGCCATACGTCCCGCCGAGGCCACCCGGGTGCACCGAGTCCATGATCTCGGCGCGGCCGGTGACCGCTGCGAGCGGCAGGCCGCCGGCGATGCCCTTGGCGGTGGTGACCAGATCGGGCACGACGCCCTCGTGGTCGACGGCGAACCAGTTGCCGGTCCGCGCGAAACCGCTCTGCACCTCATCGGCGATGAAAACGATCCCGTTGGCGCTGCACCATTCCGCGATCGCGCCGAGAAAACCCGGTGCCGGCGCGATGAAACCGCCCTCGCCCTGGATCGGCTCGATGAGGAACGCCGCGATCTGGTCGGCGCCGACTGCCTTCTCCGCCATGGTGATCGCACGCTGGGCGGCTTCCTCGCCGGTCATCCCGTCGGGGTCGCGGAAGGGGTATGACGTGGGCACCCGGTAGATGTCCGAGGCGAAGGGGCCAAACCCCTTCTTGTAGGGCATCGCCTTCGCGGTGAGCGCCATCGTGAGGTTGGTCCGGCCGTGGTAGGCGTGGTCGACCGCGACGATCGCCTGCCGTCCCGTCGCGTACCGTGCGATCTTCACGGCGTTCTCGACCGCCTCGGCGCCGGAGTTGAACAGCGCGGACTTCTTCGCGTGATCCCCGGGCGTCAGCTCGGCGAGCTTCTCGGCGACGGCGACATACCCCTCGTAGGGGGTGACCATGAAGCAGGTGTGGGTGATGTCGGCGACCTGCTGCTGCACGTTCGCCACCACGCGCGGGTTGGCGTTGCCGACCGTCGTGACCGCGATGCCGGAGCCGAGGTCGATCAGCGTGTTGCCGTCGACATCCTCGATGATGCCGCCGGCCGCGCGGGCGGCATACACCGGCAGCGTCGACGACACCCCGCCGGCGACGACAGCAGCGCGACGTGCGGCGAGCTCCTGCGACCGAGGACCGGGGACGGGGGTTTTCAGTTCACGGCGCTGCGCGACGTCCGGTGTGGTGATTGTCATGGCGTGCTCCTGCTCCGAACTGGGCGACCACCGCACTCGCGGCGATCAAAGGGTTTCGATTTCGAACTATAGACGACTCTGCGGCTCAATCAACCGTGACGTCGAACTGGTAGCTGTCGGCGCGATAGCAGTGGTCGCCGAACTCCACCGGATCGCCGGCCATGCTGAAGGCGGCTCGTTGCATGGTGAGCAACGGGACCCCGCCGCCCATCTTGAGGCGTCGTCGTTCGGCGGCGGTCGGGGCTCTCGCGCCGATGCTCTGCTGGGCGACGGTCGGCCCGGCTCCGCGCCGGCGCAGGACGGCATACAGCCCATCCTCCTCCAGTTGCGGGCGGGGTATGTCGGCGAACGCCGGCGGCAGCCAGTTGTGCAGCAGTGCGATGGGTGATCCATCGGCCAGCCGCAGACGAACGATCGACAGCAGGGAGGTGGAATGCGGGAGGGCCAGCGCCGATGCTGCTGGCGCGTTCTGCTCCAGCCGGAAGTCGATGATCTGAGTGCTCGGCCTGCGCCCCGCACGTGCGAGATCGTCGTAGAGGCTCGTCAGGCCCAGGCGGCGGTGGATGCGCTGGTTCGCGACCCGGGTCCCGAGACCGCGCCGCCGGACGATGAGCCCGTCGGCGACCAGGTCCTGGAGGGCTCTGCGCACGGTCGGCCTCGACAACTGGAGGCGCTCGACCAGAGCCATCTCGTTCTCCAGACTCTGCCCCGGTGTCAGCGCACCGTCATCAATCGCCTGTCGAAGCTGTTCTGCCAGTTGGTGATACAGCGGCACGGGCGATGCCCTGTCGATGGTGATGGCAACCGGTGGCGCGGACATATGACGATGTTACGCCAAAGATCAGGACGTAATGTTGTCAATATGTCAGGACAAATGAACTCGTGGTTGCTACTGTCTCCATGTGATCCGGCGTACGGCGCCTGACATCCACTCCTGACACACCTCGACAGATCGGACTGGCACCCATGCGCATCGGATTGGCCGGCGTTGGTCGGATCGGCGCCTTCCATGCGGCGACCCTGCGGCACCTCGACGGGGTGGACGAGGTCGTCCTCGCCGACGCCCGGGCCGGGACGGCCGACCGGGTGGCGCGCGAGCTCGGCCTTCGTGCGGTCGGCAGCGTCGATGCGTTGCTCGAGGGAGGGATCGACGGGCTGCTCATCGCGACCGACACCATGAGTCACGCTCCGCTGTTGCGCAGAGCGATCGCACAAGGTCTGCCCACGTTCTGCGAGAAGCCGGTCGCGGCCGCCCTGGATGAGACGATCGAGCTCGCCGAGCTGGAGCGCGCCTCGGGTGTGCCGATCCACATCGGTTTCCAGCGCCGGTTCGACTCCGGCTACGTGACGGCTCGCGAGGCGGTCGCGTCCGGGAGCCTGGGATTCGTGCACACCATCCGGGCCAACACGATGGACGAGACACCGCCGCCGGCGGCATACATCCCGACGAGCGGTGGCATCTTCCGGGACTGCAACGTCCACGATTTCGACATCCTGCGGTTCATCACCGGTCGAGAGGTCGTCTCGGTGGCGGCGACCGGGGGCAATCGCGGAGCTGACTTCTTCACCGCGGCCGGGGATGTCGACACCGGCGCCGCGCTGCTGAAGCTGGACGATGATTCGGTCGCCCTGGTCAATTCCACGCGGTACAACGGTGCAGGACACGACGTACGCATGGAGGTCTTCGGTGAGAAGGGCGCGATCGCGGTCGGCCTCGACGACAGCCTCGCACTCACCTCGGCGGAAACGGGCGTGACGTTCCCCGCGGGTCCGCGGGTGCACAGCTTCCAGGAGCGCTTCCTGCCCGCCTACCAGGCGGAACTGTCCGCGTTCTGCGAGGTCGTCGCCGGTCGCCGACCGAGCCCCTGCACCGTGTATGACGCGCTGCAGGCGTTCCGGATCGCGGATGCCTGCGAGCTGTCGCGCGCGACGGGACGATCGGTGTCACTCCACGAGGTCCCGGAAGGTCTGCGATGAGTCGTCCGCTCCGGCAGAGAGTCGCGGCCGCGCCTATTTCGTGGGGCGTGTGCGAGGTCCCCGACTGGGGTTTCCAGCTCGATCCAGCGACAGTCCTCACCCAGATGCGCGAACTCGGCCTCGTGGCAACGGAGTTCGGCCCGGAGGGCTTCCTCCCGGACGACCCGCGTGCGAAGGCTGAGACGCTGCGTGGCTACGGCTTGTCGGCTGTCGGGCAGTTCGTGCCCGTCGTCCTGCACGATCCCGCCGTGGATCCGCTGCCGACCGTCGAGCGGGCGATGACCGCGTTGCTCGCTGCACGCGCCGACACGGTTGTGATCGCGGCAGCGACCGGCACGCAGGGGTACGACTCACGGCCGCAGCTCGACGACCTCGGCTGGTCGACCTTGCTCTCGCACCTCGACCTCATCGAGGAACGTGCCGGTGCGCGGGGTCTGCGCGCGGCGCTGCACCCGCACGTAGGCACGATGGTCGAGTCGGGGGAGGAGACCGAGAGGGTTCTTGCCGGTTCCCGCATCGGTCTGTGCCTCGACACCGGTCACATCCTGGTCGGTGGCGGTGATCCCGTCGCGATCGCCCGCAGCTGGACGAGCCGCATTCGTCATACCCATCTCAAGGACGTGCGGGCCGAGCTGGCCGAAGCTGTCCGAACCGGAACGATCAGCTACACCGAGGCGGTGTCGAGGGGCATGTATGTGCCGCTCGGTCGGGGCGACGTGGACCTGGGTGCGATCATCGACGCACTGGAGTCGCACGACTACGACGGTTGGTACGTCCTCGAACAGGACACGATCCTGGCGGCGGACCCCGCCCGGACCGGAGCCGGACCGGAGCAGGACGTTCGTGCCTCGCTCGAGTTCGTGCTGGCGAGGTCCTCATGAGCGGGCGGGAGCTGGTCGCGATCGGTCGGACCGGCGTCGACATCTACCCGCTCGACCACGGGGTGCCGCTCGAGGAGGTGCGGACGTTCCAGAAGTTCCTCGGCGGAAGTGCCACCAACGTCGCCGTCGCAGCAGCACGTCTCGGCCACGACGTCGCGCTGGTGACCCAGGTGGCCGATGACCCGTTCGGCCGGTACGTCCGGTCCGAGGCGAACCGGCTGGGCGTCGATCCGGCATACATCCTGACCCGCAAGGAGGACGGACCGCCGACGCCCGTCACCTTCTGCGCCGTCCACCCGCCCGACGACTTCCCGCTGTACTTCTACCGTTACCCGACGGCGCCGGACCTGCAGCTCGAACCGGAAGCACTGCCGCTGGCGGACATTCGCGAGAGCAACGCCTACTGGTCCACGCTGACGGGGCTGTCACAGGAGCCGAGCCGGCAGGCACACTTCGCTGCCTGGCAGGCACGCGGCCGAGTGCCGCACACCGTCCTCGACCTCGACTACCGGCCGATGTTCTGGGCCGGAGCTGACGAGGCGGCGGCCCAGGCGTCGGCGGCACTGGAGCTGGTGACGGTGGCGGTGGGGAACCAGGACGAGTGCGCCGTGGCGGTGGGGGAGCGCGACCCGCAGCGCGCCGCCGCGGCGCTGCTCGACCGTGGTTTGCAACTCGCCGTGGTCAAGCAGGGCCCGCGAGGCGTGCTGGCCGCCACGCGCGAGGAGCAGGTGGAGGTGCCGGTCCACCGGGTCGACGTGGTCAACGGGCTCGGCGCCGGTGACGCGTTCGGCGGCGCACTCGTGCACGGTCTGCTGAGCGGGTGGTCGCTACGACGGGTCATTGCATTCGCGAATGTCGCAGGTGCACTCGTGGCCGGCAGGCTGGAATGCTCGACAGCGATGCCCACCGCCGCGGAGGTCGAGCAGGCACTTGGATCGGAGGGATGACGGACAGCATGGACCAGACGCAGCTGCGAGCCGATGTCTCGACCGGCGACACCGCCGGTGAGCCGTGGGCCGTCGACATCTCCGGCCTGACCCGGGTGCGCGCCGAACGGCCGACGATGATCGCCGATCGTTGGGCGGCGCGCCGCAGACGGCCACTGTTGCGCGAGGACGGTCGGATGCTGCTCGTGGCGGCGGACCATCCCGCTCGAGGTGCCTTCGGTGTGCGCGGCGACGCCTCGGCGATGGCCGACCGGGTCGATCTGCTGCGCCGACTCGTGACCGCGTTGGGCTGCCCAGGTGTCGACGGCGTGCTCGGGACCGCCGACGTGCTCGACGACCTGCTGCTGCTGGGGGCGCTGGAGGGCAAGATCGCGATCGGCTCGATGAACCGGGGCGGGTTGCAGGGCGCGAGTTTCGAGTTCGACGACCGGTTCACCGGATACACGCCGGAGCTGATCGCAGCGCGTGGACTCGAAGGCGGGAAGACCCTCACCCGGATCTGCTACGACGACCCCGGCACCGTGGCGACCTTGGAGGCGACGGGGCGGGTTGTCACCGAACTCGCCCAGCGCCGGCTGATCACCATGCTCGAGCCGTTCATCTCGGTGCAGGACGGCGGCAGGGTCAGGAATCTGCTGGACCCCGACAACACCATCCTGTCGATCAACATCTGCGCCGGTCTCGGCGCCGACAGCTCGCACACCTGGTTGAAGGTGCCTGTCGTCGACCAGATGGACCGGGTCCTGTCGGCGACCACCTTGCCCACGGTGCTGCTCGGTGGCGACCCCCAGGGTGACCCGGAGGAGACCTACGACTCGTGGCGGGCAGCACTGAGCATGCCTGCGGCTCGCGGGCTCGTCGTCGGGCGCGCCCTGCTCTATCCACCCGGCGGTGACGTGCGCGCCGCAGTCGAGACGGCGGCGCGGATGGTCCACCCGGAGGAGGCACGATGAGCGGTGGGACGGACAACGACCGTTGGGTCCGCCCGGGCCGGGCAACCGGTCGAGAGGTGGTCGTCATACAGCCCGGGGACGACGGTCAGTGGTCGCACACGGGCCTGGTGGTGGTGCGGTTGGACCCGGGAGAGCAATACGAGTTTTGCTCTCCTGCAACAGAATGCGTCGTCGTACCGTTGCATGGAGCAGTCCGCGCAACGTGTGACGACGCGGACATCGCGCTGTCCGGGCGCGACTCCGTCTTCGACGGACCCACCGACGTCGCCTACCTCCCGGACGCGACGTCGATCGAGGTCAGCGCAGGGGAGGGGCCGGCACGAGTGGCGCTGTGCCTGGCCTCCCGATCGTCGGACGACGCGTTTCCGGCACGCGGGATCGACGCGAGTGACGTGCCGATCGAGTTGCGCGGAGCCGGCGTCTGCTCGAGAGAGGTGCGGGGCCTCGGTATGCCGGGAACCCTCGACGCAGAGGGGATCCTCGTGTGCGAGGTCATCACTCCGGCGGGCAACTGGTCGTCCTACCCGCCGCACAAGCACGACGAAGCACGTGACGGCGTCGAGACCGAACTGGAGGAGATCTACTACTTCGAGGCGCGGCACGCGACAGGCGGTCGTGACCACGACGCGATCGGCTATCACCGGGTCTACGGCACCGCGGATCGCCCCATCGATGTACTCGCCGAAGTGCGCACGGGCGACGCGGTCATGGTGCCGCACGGCTGGCACGGCCCGTCGATGGCCGCACCGGATGCCGACCTCTACTACCTGAACGTGATGGCCGGGCCGGGCCCGGAGCGCAACTGGCTGATCAGTGACGACCCCGCGCACGCCGCGATCAGGGACGGCTGGGCCGGTCTGCCGGTGGACCCGCGGCTGCCCATGGGAGGGGAACGATGAGTGAGCGCAGCGAGCAGTCCGTCGGCTCGGTGAGATTGACGGTCGCGCAGGCCACTGTCCGGTTCCTCGCGGCGCAGCTCAGCGAACGCGACGGACAGCAAAACCCTTTCTTCGCAGGTGTGCTCGGCATTTTCGGGCACGGCAACGTCGCGGGCATCGGCCAGGCGCTGATGGAACGCGAGGAGCACGACGAGCCGGGGCTGCCGTATGTGCTCGCCCGCAACGAGCAGGCCATGGTCCACACCGCGGTTGGCTTCGCCAAACAACGCCGGCGCCTGCAGACGTGGGTGTGCACCGCCTCCGTCGGGCCCGGCTCGACCAACATGGCGACGGGCGCGGCGCTCGCCACGATCAACCGGATCCCTGTGCTGTTGTTGCCGTCCGGCACGTTTGCGACGCGGGCGAGCGGTCCGGTGCTGCAGGAGCTCGAGCACCCGATGGCCGGTGACGTCTCCGTCAACGACGTCTTCCGCCCGGTGACGCGCTTCTTCGACCGGGTCAGCCGCCCGGAGCAGTTGCCATCGGTGCTCCTCTCCGCGATGGCTGTGCTGACCGATCCCGTGCGGACCGGTGCCGTCGCCCTCGACCTGCCCCAGGACGTGCAGGCCGAGGCGTTCGATTGGCCCGCCGGCCTGTTCGCCCCGCGGGTGTGGCGGATCGGTCGCGCACCCGCCGAGCAGGGGGCTCTCGATGCCGCGGCCGACCTGATCCGCGGCGCACATCGTCCATTGATCGTCGCCGGCGGTGGGGTGCACTACTCGGGCGCCGAGGACGCGCTCGACGAGCTGAGTGCCCGGACCGGCATCCCTGTCGCCGAGACCCAGGCAGGCAAGGGCGCATTGCTCCACGGTCACCCGAACCTGGTCGGGGCGGTCGGCTCGACGGGCACCACGGCTGCGAATTCCCTTGCCGTGAAGGCAGACCTGGTAATCGGGATCGGGACGCGGTGGACCGACTTCAGCACGGCGTCACGCACCGTCTTCCGGTCACCGGATGTGCGCTTCATCAACCTCAACGTCGTCCGCAGCGATGCAGTCAAACACGCCGCACTCGAGGTCGTCGCGGACGCGCGGGATGCCGTCGACGGCCTCACGAAAAGGTTGTCCGGATGGAGCGTTCCCGGCTCTTACCGCGAGGAGCAGCAACGCCTTTGGCGGGACTGGGATGCCCAGGTCGAACTCGCCTACGCCGAGGACGCCGCGACTCGCGAAGGCCTGCCGGACGGCCTGCTGACCCAGGGTTCGGTCCTCGGGGCCGTCAATCGTCTGAGCGACCCGCGGGACGTGGTCGTCTGTGCGGCCGGCTCGATGCCGGGAGATCTGCACAAGCTGTGGCGGGTGCGGGACGCCTACGGCTACCACGTGGAGTACGGCTACTCCTGCATGGGCTACGAGATCCCGGCCGCGATCGGGGTTCGGCTGGCCGACCCGTCACGTGACGTCTTCGCGATGGTGGGCGACGGCGGCTATCTGATGATGCCGACCGAGTTGGTGACCGCCGTGCAGGAACGCATCAAGATCATCGTGGTCCTGGTGCAGAACCACGGTTTCGGTTCCATCGGCTCACTGTCGCAGACGTTGGGATCGCAGCGCTTCGGCACGAGCTACCGCTATCGGGACGGCGCGGGCCACCTGGCCGGTGACTTCCTCCCGGTCGATCTGGCCGCCAACGCGCGTAGCCTCGGGGCGACCGTCCTGGTCGCCGCATCGATCGACGAGCTCCACGAGGCGATCCGCACGGCGAAGGCCGCACCGGACCGTTCCGGTCCCGTCGTGATCCACGTGTCCACCGACCCGTTCGTCGCGACGCCGGACTCGGCCGCCTGGTGGGACGTGCCCGTCAGCGAGGTCTCCGGGGTGGACAGCACCCGGGAAGCGAGGAACCGCTACGAGCAGCACAAGACCGCGCAGCACCCCTATGTTCGACCGACAGATCCGCCCGAACCGCCCAATGACGCGGTGACCCTGTGAAAGGCACAACCATGAAGAAGAACCGCAGCACCCGCAAGGTCCTTGCCACCTCGGCCGCGATACTCACGGCGGTCTCACTGGCCGCGTGCTCCTCGGGAGGTAAGGCGAAGGGAACCTCCTCGGACACTGCCGGAAACGCCGGAGTCGCATCGACGCCCCGGGTGACCGTCGCCATGGTCACGCACTCGGCACCGGGTGACGTCTTCTGGGACATGGTCCGCAAGGGCGCGGAGGCCGCAGCGAAGAAGGACAACGTCAAGCTGCAGTACTCGGCCGACCCGGACGCGACGAAGCAGGCGGCGCTGGTGCAGGCCGCCACCGACAAGAAGGTCAACGGCATCGCCGTGACCCTGGCCAACCCCAAGGCGATGGCGTCCGCGGTCGCCAGCGCGGAGAAGGCCGGCATACCGGTCGTCGGACTCAACTCGGGTCAGCAGTACATGGCTCAGGACAACCTGCTCGGCTTCTTCGGGCAGGACGACGGGGTGGCCGGGGAGGAGGTCGGCAAGAAGCTCAAGGCGTCCGGCGCGCAGCACCCACTGTGTGTGATGCACGAACAGGGCAACATCGGTCTCCAGGCACGCTGCGCCGGCATCAAGAAGTACGTGCCGGGCACGGTCAACATCTACGTCAACGGGCAGGACCCGACCTCGGTACAGTCCGGCATCACCGCCAAACTGCAGCAGGACAAGTCGATCGACTACGTCGTGAGCCTCAACGCCGGCGTCACCACGACAGCGGTGAAGTCGATCAAGGAGGCCGGGTCCAAGGCCAAACTCGTCAGCTTCGACACCAGCGCCGACGTGGTCAAGGCCATCCAGGACGGCACCGTCGACTTCGCGGTCGACCAGCAGCCGTGGCTGCAGGGTTACCTGGCGGTCGACTCGCTCTGGCTCTACCTCACCAACGGCGACACCATCGGCGGTGGCAGCCCCACGCTGACCGGCCCGTCCTTCGTCGACAAGTCCAACGTCAACGCGGTGGCCAAGTACGCTGCGAACGGCACCCGCTGACCGAGGAGTTGTCATGACCGCTGTCGACCACGCACCGGGTCCGCCCGGAACGTCCGAAGACCGGGTCCACCAGCGTTCCGTGCTGGCACAGGTGCTCAGCAAGCCGGAAGTCGGGGCGCTCATCGGTGCGATCGCCGTCTTCATCCTGTTCTTCTGCGCGGCATCCAGCTTCCGCAGCCTGGAGACGACGGGCAACATCCTCTACCAGGCGTCGACGATCGGGATCATGGCAGTTCCCGTCGCGTTGTTGATGATCGGCGGAGAGTTCGACCTGTCCGCGGGCGTCGCCGTGCTCACGTCCAGCCTGATCGCCTCGCTCTTCTGCTGGGACCTCGGGATCAACCTGTGGGTCGGCGTCGTGGTGTCGTTGGCGCTGTCCTTGGGCGTGGGTTTCCTCAACGGCTGGTTGCTGCACCGGACGAAGTTGCCGAGCTTCCTGGTGACGCTCGGCACCTTCTTCATCCTCCAGGGCGTCAATCTGGCTGTGACCCGGAGCATTTCGGGCCAGGTCGTTTCACCGGACATCTCACGGATCGCCGGTTACAACAGTGCGAAACACATGTTCGCGCAGACCTGGAAGATCGGTTCGGTCACGCTGAACATCACCGTGCTCTTCTGGCTGGTGCTGACGGCGTGCGGGGCCTACCTGCTGACCCGCACGAAGATCGGCAACTGGATCCTGGCGGCGGGTGGTGACGCACCCGCGGCACGTGCCGTCGGCGTCCCGGTCGTCGGCACCAAGATCGGGCTGTTCATGACAGTGAGCTTCTGCGGCTGGTTGCTCGGGATGCACCTGCTCTTCAGCTTCAACACCCTGACGGCGAGCCTCGGAGTCGGCAACGAGTTCATCTACATCATCGCCGCGGTCGTCGGTGGCTGCCTGCTCACCGGCGGGTACGGGTCGGTGATCGGAGCGTCCATCGGGTCACTGATCTACGGCATGACCTATCTCGGCATCACCTATGCCGGCTGGAATCCCGACTGGCTGAAGACCTTCCTCGGGGTGATGCTGGTCGCCGCGACCCTGGTCAACACCACAGTCCAACGGAAGGCGAGCGCGCGATGACCGCGACGGATGAGCAGCCGACACCCGACGCGCCGACGCCGACCATGGTGGAGCTGGCCGACGTCGGCAAGAGCTACGGCAACGTCCACGCCCTCCGAGGTGTGAGCCTTTCGGTGCGGCAGGGAGAAGTCACCTGTGTGCTCGGGGACAACGGGGCGGGCAAGTCCACGCTGATCAAGATCCTGGCGGGTCTGCACGACTACAACTCCGGCCAGATGCTCATCGGCGGCGAGCATCGGCACTTCGCATCGCCACGCGAGGCGCAGGATGCCGGGATCGCCACGGTCTACCAGGATCTGGCCCTCGCCCCGTTGATGGCCGTATGGCGAAACTTCTTCCTGGGCAACGAGATCGCGCGCGGTCCGTTCGGGCGTCTGGACATCGGCCAGATGCGGCAGATCGCGAGCGCCGAGCTCGCCAAGATGGGCATTCACATCCCGGACATCGACCGGCCGGTGGGATCCCTGTCGGGTGGGCAACGCCAATGCGTCGCGATCGCGCGGGCGATCTACTTCGGCGCGAAGGTGATCATTCTGGACGAGCCGACGGCGGCGCTCGGGGTCAAACAAGCAGGCGTCGTCCTGAAGTACATCGTGAAGGCGCGTGACGCCGGCCTGGGCGTCGTGTTCATCACCCACAACCCGCACCACGCCTACCTCGTCGGCAATCACTTCGTGGTCCTGAAACTGGGTCGGGTGTCGCTGGACAAGGCACGGCAAGAGATCACGGTCGACGAACTCGCGGGCGAGATGGCCGGTGGCGACGAACTACAGGAACTGTCACACGAACTCAGCGGGCGCGTCACTCAGTGAAGGCGGCGTCGCCGATCCGGGCCAGTACCTCGTCGTGCAGCAGCCCGTTGCTCGACAGGGCGTTGCCGCTCCACGGGCCGTCCGTGCCGTCCAGCCCGGTGAAGCGGCCGCCGGCCTCGGTGACGATCGGCGCGAGCGCCGCCATGTCGTGGACCGCTAGCTCCGGCTCGGGTGCGAAGTCGATCGCGCCTTCGGCCACCAGCATGTGGGACCAGAAGTCGCCGTAGCTGCGCACCCGCCATACATCGTCCATCAGCTCCACGAGCGCGTCCCGACGGTCCAGATCGGCCCAGGTGTGCCAGCCTGCGAAAGATGCCGACGCGTCGGAGAGCTGTGAAACACCCGAAACACCAATGCGTTTCGCGCCCGACAGGGACCGTCCGCTCCAGGCGCCGGTGCCGAGCCCGGCCCACCAGCGACGACCCAGCGCGGGCGCGGCGACCAGCCCGACGACCGGGAGCCCGTCGTCGACCAGCGCGATCAACGTCGCCCAGACGGGTACGCCGCGCACGAAGTTCTTGGTCCCGTCGATCGGGTCGATGATCCAGCGACGCGGACCGCTGCCCTCGGTGCCGTGCTCCTCGCCCTGCACCGAGTCGCGTGGCCGCGCGCGCTTCAGCTGGCCGCGGATGATCTCCTCGACCGCCAGGTCGGCGTCGGTGACCGGAGTGAGGTCGGGCTTCGCCGTCACGTGCAGGTCATCGGCGCGGAAGCGCGACGTGCTGGTCGGCTCCACTGCGTCCGCCAGCACGTGCGCAAGGCGCAGGTCGTCGTCATACGTCGGCATGGCACCGAATCTATCGGCAGCGGCCGATTGCTCCGTGCGGGAGTCGCCGCTGGGGGGACCTGTGAGCGGGAATCGGCCCGGGACCGTGCGCGGGTCGCCCCAGGGGTGACCTGTGACCGCGACACCGGCGCTCAGATCAGCGGCCAGCCCTTCTTCGCCAGCCGCTTGCGCACCCGATCCACGTCCGCCTCGATCGGCACCACGCCGGCGACCTCCTGCATCAGCTCCTGCGCCTCGTCCTCGGAGATCGGCGTCTTCGGCTCACCGGGGACCTTGTTGGAGGCGATCAGCTCCTTGGCGACCTGCTTGATCTCCTTCTTCGTCAGCCGGCGCTGCAGCAGGGCGAAGAGCGGGACGAAGTCGGTCGGCGGCACGCCGTCCGGGTAACCCGCCCGCAGCCAGTCCAGGATCCGCTGGAAGAAGCCGACGCGCTCGGGGCTCTCGTCGTCCTCGGACAACGACATCGGCCAGCCCACCGCGGCGAGCCGCTCGGCGATCTCGCTGATCTCCTCCTCGCTCGGCGGCGCCTCCTTGATCTGCTTGACCGCGTTGGCGACCGCCTCCCGGGCGATGTCGCCGTCGGGGTTGTCGGAGATCAACTGCGCGCACACCGACTGCGCCTCCTCAGGGCTGAGGGAGCGTTGCAGCAGCGCGAGCAGCGGAGGGAAGTCCTTGGGCGGTATGCCCTCCGGATATCCCTTCCGCAGCCAATCCACTACTGAAGTCAATAAATTCGTCGCCATGGTCATCAGAACAACTCGATCCCGAGGTAATGGTCGATGCTCTTCTGGGTGATGTACAGAACGCCGATGATAACCGCCGCAAGCACCACCGCGAAGATCGCGTATGCCGTCCATCGGGAGAACTGCCTGCCGACGACGGCGGTTCCGTCCGCCTGCGGGTCCTCATCGCCGGTGTCCCAGAGTCGGATGCCCATGGTGTAGAGCAACGGGAGCCCGGCGCCGAAGATCAGTCCGGCGACGATGACTTTCGCGGTGCCGGTTGCCATCTCGGCCCAGTCGATGTTCATCTGCTCGATACCCTCCAGGCCGCCGTCAGGCGACCGGCTCCTTGGTCTTCTTCGCTCCCTGGGACTCCGTCGGATCGTTCGGCACGACGCCGTTCGTCTCCTCGTCCCAGTCCGCATTGACGTTGTCCGCGCCGACCTTCTGCTGCTGCGCGCGGTAGTAGATGTATGCCGCGAGCGCGGCCAGGATCAGGAAGATCACGATCGCACCGGCCACACCGCCGATGAGATGCCCGATGAAGTAGCTCACCGCGCCGCCGACGGCCGCGCAGGGGAGCGTGATGACCCACCCTGCGGCCATCCGGCCGGCGACGGACCAGCGCACGACCGAGCCGGGTTTGCCGACCCCGGTGCCGACGATCGAACCGGTGGTGACGTGGGTGGTGGACAGCGCCATACCGAGGTTGCTGGAGGTGAGGATGATCGCCGCGGCGGACGCCTGGGCCGCCATACCCTGCGGGGCCTCGATCTCGACCAGACCCTTGCCGAGGGTGCGGATGATCCGCCAGCCGCCGATGTAGGTGCCGAGCGCGATCGCCCCGGCACACAGCACGATGATCCAGATCGGCAGGCCGTGCGCCTCGATCTGCTGGTCCGACAGGCTGCCGTGGGCGATCAGCGCGAGCGCGATGACCCCCATCGTCTTCTGGGCGTCACCGGTGCCGTGTGCCAGCGAGACCAGCGACGCGGTGGCCACCTGGCCCCACCGGAAGCCGGACTCCTGTTTCGAGTCGCCGACCTTGCGGGTCAGCCGGTAGATGCCCCAGGTGGAGAGGGAGGCGATCGCGCCGGCGATGAAGGGCGACAGCACGGCCGGGATGATGACCTTGACCACGAGGCCGTCCCAGTTGATGCCGCTCGTGCCGATCGCGGCCAGGCCGGCGCCGATCAGGCCGCCGAAGAGCGCGTGCGAGGAGCTGCTGGGCAGACCGAACAGCCAGGTGAGCAGGTTCCACAGGATCCCGCCGATCAGCCCGGCGAAGATGATGAACATCGCCTTCTCGGCGTCGATGCCGTCCAGCAGCCCGCCGGAGGCCTTGTCCTGGATCTTCAGCACCGAGGTGGTGACGGTGACGGCCACCTCGACCGACAGGAACCCGCCGACGAGGTTCAGGATCGCCGAGAGTGCGACGGCGGTCTTGGGCTTCAGGGCACCGGTGGCGATGGACGTGGCCATCGCGTTGCCGGTGTCGTGGAAGCCGTTGGTGAAGTCGAATCCCACTGCGGTGATCACCAGCAGGATCAAGATGAAGAGTTCAGCACTCACAATGCCTGAGTATGACGCCGTGAGGCACTGCGGATGCAAGTCGGGACCGGAAGTCGGCGACTTTGTTCACGCACTGTTCAGCTGCTTGCCGATGTCCAGCATCCGTTGCAGGCCACCGGCGATGACCCGGGCGTCGACCATCTGGGTGCCGACGGGCGGCAGCGCGGCGATCATCCGGGCCAGCACACCGGCCATCTTCTCGGCGTCGATGGAGTGTTGCGGATCGACGGTCCAGCAGGCCGCGAGCACGACGTAGGACGCCTCGTTGAGCGAGGTCTCCAGCAGGTTCCAGTCGGCCAGGTCCCGTGGCAGGTCGGTCTGCGCGATCTGCAGGATGCTGCCGCATTGCAGCTGTTCGAAGGACAGATCGCGCCGGGCGGCATACCCGCGCTCGCTGCTCTGCTCGCCGTCGGCGATGAGCAGCAGCAGCCGTTCCAGGGAGCGCAGCGACCGGCGGAACTGGCGGCGTACCAGCGCGATGGGTGCGCGCCGCCCGGCGGCCCAGATCACCAGCACCGAGCACACCCCGCCGACCAGGGTCTCCAGCACCCGTTCGCCCGCGATCTCACCGACCGGTTTGTAGGGGTTGCCGGCCGAGCTGATCAGCAGTGCCATGGGTGTTACGAAGATCACGGCGAGCGCGTAGTTGCGGACCGCCAGCATCTGGATGAAGAAGATCAGCACCAGTGCGACGACCAGCAGCACGAAACCGCTGGGGTGAGTGGCGTGGATCGCGAAGAACACCGCGATGCCGACGACGGTCCCGATGATGCGGTGCAGCGCCCGGCGGGTGAGCGCGAGCCGGTCGGCCGTCACCGACATCACCAGAGCGGTCGTCATGGCGGCCCAGTAGGGGTGGCCGATGTGGCAGCCGTAGGAGACCACGCAGGTCAGCAGCACCGCGGCCGCCATCCGCCGGGCCGCCAGCCACGGCAGGGAGGCGCGGGACAGCCCCCAGCGCAGGAGGTATGACGCGTCCGGCCGCCCCAGGTAGCGCCGCTGTTCCACGCCGGTGACGACGACCTCGCGCCCCGGCAGGTGCACCTTGACGACCTGCTGGATGATCGCCAGGTGCAGGCGGCGCAGCGTGGCGTTCATCCGGCGCCACTCGTGCAGCCGCGGCTGTCGGCCGACGGCGTCCTCCAGGATCATCGAGGCACCGAAGACGGAGATGAACGCCTGGTCGCGCAGTCGCGCCAGCTGGTGGCGCGGGATGGTGGCGCGGTCGGCGTCCAGGTAGGCGTGCACCGCGGTCTCGGCGGTGTCGACGGCATCCTGCTCCGGCTGCCCGTGCCGGGTGACCAGTTGCAGCAGGATCGAGGTCAGCGACGCGCTCACGCAGCCGATCGCGCAGACGAGGATCACCTTGCCGGCCGGGATCCCGACGGTCGGCAGGTAGGACGCGATCGCCGGCCCCATGATCAGGAACATCGCACCGGGAGGCTCGGCGACCAGGCTGTTGTAGCCGAGCACCGTCACCAGGGCGATCAGGGTCAGCACGATGGTCAGCAGCACCGGCTGGCCGCCGACCAGGGCGCCGATGGCGACACAGACGATGTAGGTGACGTTGAGGCAGGCCAGGATCACGATCCGGGAGCGCAGCGGCCGTGACTGTGCGATGAAGCCCAGGAACGCGCCGGTGATGCCGACCAGGCCCATGCTGGGCCCGAGCAGCACGCTGATCAGCGTGATGGCGACGATGACGATCGTCAGCACGTGCAGCGCGAACTTCCACCGGCCGGGTGCCGGCTTGATCTCGGCGAAGGCGAGCAGCTGCCGGTTGATGGCCTCGGTCTGCAGGCGCATCGGCTACTCCGGGTCGGTCTGGTGCGGATCGGATTCGTCGCCGCCGGACCGGCTGCGCAGCAGGCGCCGCAGCGACGCCAGCCGGGACGCACCGGACGCCCCGGCGTGCCCGTCGGCGACCCATTGGTCCAGGGCGCAGTCGGGCTCGTCGTGGGTGCAGCCGCGCGGGCAGTCGGCGGTGCCCTCGGCCAGGTCGGGGAAGGCCTCGATGATGTGGTCGGGGTCGATGTGGGCCAGGCCGAAGGAGCGTACGCCGGGGGTGTCGATCACCCAGCCGCCGTCGGGCAGGGGCAGGGCGATCGCCGAGGTCGAGGTATGTCGCCCGCGGCCGGTCACCGCATTGACGTGGCCGATGGCGCGGTCGACGCCCGGCACGAGCGCGTTGACCAGGGTGGACTTGCCGACGCCGGAATGGCCGACGAGCACCGTCATCCGGCCGTGCAGCGCCTCGTGGACCTGCTGCAGTCCGCTGATGCCGCCCGCGGTGGCGTCGATGCCGCCCGCATTGGCCGAGCCGCCTGCGCTGGCCGAGCCGCCTGCGCTGGCCGAGCCGCCTGCGGTGGCCGAGCCGCCTGCGCTGGCCGAGCCGCCTGCGGTGGCCGAGCCGCCTGCGCTGGCCGAGCCCGTCGAGGTCACGCGGCTGGTCACCACGTGGGGTATGTCGAGCCCGGCGTAGTTCGCCAGGAAGTCGGCGGGGTCCGCCAGGTCGGCCTTGGTCAGCACGAGCAGTGGCGTCATACCGGCGTCGTATGCCGCGACGAGGCACCGGTCGACCATGCGGGACCGCGGTTCGGGGTCGGCCAGGGCGGTGACGATCGCGAGCTGTTCGGCGTTGGCGACGATGACGCGCTCGTAGGGGTCGGTGTCGTCGGCGGTGCGGCGCAGCACGCTGCTGCGCGGCTCGACGCGGACGATCCGGGCGAGGGTGCCGGGGTCACCGGAGGTGTCGCCGACGAGGGCGACCCGGTCGCCGACGACGGTGCTGGTGCGGCCGAGCTCACGGGCGCGCATGGCGACGACTTCGTGCCCGTCGACCAGGCAGGTCCAGCGGCCCCGGTCGACGGTGGTGACCTGCCCGATGCGGGCGTCCTCGTGCTTGGGGCGTTCCTTGGTGCGCGGGCGGCTGCCGCGCCGGCTCGGGCGCACGCGGACGTCGGACTCGTCGTAACGGCGTCCGCGGGGTGACCCGCTCATTCGGGGCCCCCGCGAAGTATTCGGCTGCGGGCCCCGACGAAGTATCGGGGGAGCGCAGCGGAGGAGAACTTCGGTGGGTGCAGGTGCGCAGCGGAGGAGAAACTTCGTGGGGTTATTTTCAGTCCCCGATCATGCGGGTCCAGCGTGCGGTGAAGTCCGGCATCGTCTTGGCGACGGTGCCGGCGTCGTGCACGACGATGCCGGGCACGCGCAGGCCGAGGACCGCGGCGGCCATCACCATGCGGTGGTCGCCGTAGGTCCGGAAGACGTTGCCCTGCATGGGTTTCGGCCGTATTACGAGGCCGTCCTCGGTCTCGGTGACGTCCGAGCCGAGCGCATTGAGCTCGCTGGCGAGCGCCGCGAGGCGGTCGGTCTCGTGGAAGCGGATGTGCCCGATGCCGCGCAGGTGGCTGGGTCCGTCGGCGAAGGTCGCGATGGCCGCGACGACGGGGGACAGCTCGCTGGCCTCGTGCAGGTCGAGGTCGACGCGACCGATGTGGCCGGTGCCGCGGACGGTCAGGCCCGCACGGCTCAGCTCCACCTCGGCACCGAACTGCTGCAGGATGTCGCGGGTGTGGTCGCCCGCCTGGGTGGTGAAGTGCGGCCAGTCGGGCACGGTGACCTGCCCGCCGGCGATCAGGGCGGCGGCGAGGAACGGGAACGCGTTGGACAGGTCCGGCTCCACCGCGACGTCGAGGGCGTGGATCTGGGACGGTTCGACCCGCCAGCGGTTGGCCTCGCTGTCGTCCACCAGCACCCCGGCGTCGCGCAGCACCTCGACGGTCATCGCGATGTGGGGGAGCGACGGCACCGGTTTGCCCTCGTGGATGACGGTGATGCCGTCGTCATACCGCGCGCCGGCGAGCAGCAGCGCGCTGACGAACTGTGACGAGCCGGAGGCGTCCACGTAGACCGTGCCACCGGAGACCCGTCCGGTGCCGGTGAGCTCGAACGGCAGCCCGTCGCCCCGCACGCTCACACCGAGCGAGCGCAGCGCCTCCAGCACCGGCCCGAGGGGGCGGCGCCGCGCGGCTTCGTCGCCGTCGAAGTCGACGGTGCCCTCGGCGAGCGCGGCCACCGGTGGCAGGAAGCGCATGACGGTGCCGGCGAGCCCGCAGTCGATCGATGCGGGGCCGCGCAGCGGGTTCGGCTCGATGATCCACTCGCTGTCGTCGGCCCCGCTCTGGATGCCGGTGCCGAGCGCCTGCAGCGCCTCGCACATCAGCGTGCTGTCGCGCGAACGCAGCGGATTGGTCAGCCGGGAGGTGTCCTGCGCGAGCGCGGCCAGCACCAGGAAGCGGTTGGTGAGGGACTTGCTGCCGGGCACGGGAATGACCGCGTCCAACGGTTGCTCGGCGAGCGGCGCGGGCCAGTCGCCCGCCGAGATGGTCGCGGTCTGGGTCGGATGCGGAGGTTCTGCACTCATTGCGGACAAGGTTACCGAGCCCGGTGACCTCGAGGTGGCCGAGTAGCGACGAAGGAGCGTATCGCGCTGGCCGAGTAGCGACGAAGGAGCGTATCGAGGTCGCCGGCCCGGCGCCCGCCGGCACTACTTCGCGCTCGCCAGCTTCGTCAGCGTCGGCTTGATCTCCTTGATGATCCACGGGATCGAGTAGGCGCCCGGGCTGTTCAGGGCGAGCGCGAAGTTGAGACCGACGACCTGCAGGGTGCCGTTCTTGCTGGACGGGAGGTTCGAAACGCCCGGTGTGGCCAGCACATCGGCCTTGGTCTTGCCGTACGGCCAGACGAAGACGGCGTCCCCGGTGAGTTCGTTGCTGCGCTCCAGGGACAACGACGACTGGTTGTCGTTGTTCTGGTGCTTGTCGGGCTTCAGGCCGAAGGAGTCCAGCAGCACGCCGTTGCCGAAGCCCCAGCCGCTGTTGTCCAGCCGGACCCAGTCGTATGTCGTGCCGGCCGGCACGCCCTTGCCCGCCGCCGCCATCTGCGCCTTCAGCTTCGCCACGAGTCTGGTGCCCTGCGCCGGCTTGCCGAGGGCGTCGGCGACGGTGGTGAGGATCTGGTTCCAGTCGGGGTTGATCGACGTCGTGTCGACGTCGATGGTCGGTGCGAGCGCCTTCAGCTTCGGTGCGACGCCGGGGAAGGCGGTGATGTAGTTGCTCGACACGATCAGGTCCGGTTTGGCGGCCGCGATCTTCTCGATCTGCACCGACTGCTGCTTGGCGATGGTCTCGACCTCGGCGTCGCCGGTACGGCCCTTCAGCCACGGGGGCAGGGGAGCGCCGCCGTCGCCGATGACGATCGGCTTGCCGCCGAGCGCGAGCACGGCCTCGGCCATCTGGGCACCGCCCAGGACGACGATCCGCTTCGGCTCCGACGCGATCCGCACTGCACCGTGCGAGGTCTTGACGGTGCGGGGGTACGCGGACTTGGCGGCGGCAGCCGGGCTCGCGGCGACCCCCGATCCCGCGGCCGGGGAGCCGGTGCTCTCGCCCGAGCCGGCGTCCGACCCGCAGGCGGACAGCGGCAGCGCGAGGACGGAGACGAGCAACAGAGCGCGCCGGGTAGCGGTGACCTTCATGACGGGGGAACCCTTTCGTTCGGGCAGGGAGGAAAATTAGGTAAGCCAAACCTAACCCATGACTTCGAGTGGACTTGACGGGCGTCCGCCCGTTGACGGCGTTGCCCGCCGTTGACGCTCGAAACGCCCGTTGACCCCCTATTGCGCCGTCAACCGGTGTCTCGACCGTCAACGGGCGAGGCGCCGGGACCGGCACGTCATACCCTGTTCCCCATGTGTGGCCGGTATGCCGCGAGCTTCTCGCCCGACGACATCGTCCAGGACTTCGAGATCGACCAGGACAACAGCGACGAGCGCAGTCGCTCGCTGCTGGCGAAACCGCAGGACCCGCCGGCCGGTGCGCCGGACTGGAACGTCGCGCCGTCCAAGCAGGCGCCGGTCGTGCTGACCCGCCGCCCGCGCGGCGAGGAGGGGGCCGATCCGGTCCGCCAGTTGCGGTTGCTGACCTGGGGGCTGGTGCCGAGTTGGGCCAAGGACACCAAGATCGGGCTGAAGATGATCAACGCCCGTGCCGAGACGCTGCTGGAGAAGGGCGCCTACGCCAAGGCCGCGGTGTCGCGGCGGTGCCTGGTGCCGGCCGACGGCTGGTACGAGTGGCAGGCCTCCCCGACGGAGACGGACGCGAAGGGCAAGCCGCGCAAGCAACCGTTCTTCATCCACCGCGCCGATGCCGAACCCATCGCGTTCGCCGGCGTCTACGAGTTCTGGCGGGACCGTTCGGCCGCCGAGGACGACCCGGCCGCGTGGGTGGTGAGCTACGCCATCGTGACCACCGCCGCCGAGCCTGGGCTGGACCGCATCCACGACCGTCAGCCGGTCGTGCTCGACCGCGAGCGCTGGACCGAGTGGCTCGACCCGACGGTGCAGGACCCGGACCGGGTCCGGTCGCTGCTGGAGTCGCCGGGTGACGGGCGGTTCGAGGCCTGGCCGGTCGGCAAGGCCGTGGGGTCCAGCCGCAACAACGGGCCGGCCCTGCTCGAGCCCGCTCCGCGCGGTGACCTGCAGGGCGTCGTCGACCCCATGACCGGTGAGATCTTCGACTGAGGGGACCGAGTATGACGATCCGTACGCGCACCATCGACACCCCGCCCGGCCCGGCGCGCGCGCACGTCGAGCGGCCGACAAGCGGTGGCCGCGGTGGCCGAACAGCGCGTGGCACGAACGCTGCGCGTGCACCACAGTCCTCAAGCGGTGGCCGAGTAGGGCGAGGAACGAGCCCGTATCGAGGTCCGCGCGGCTCCGTCGTGGTCAGCCACGGCGCGGGCGGCGGCATCGACGCCGCCGACCTGGAGGCGCTGCGTGCGCTGGTCGACGACGGCTGGACCTACGTGCGCGTCGAGCAGCCGTGGCGGGTGGCCGGCAAGAAGGTTGCGACACCACCGAAAACCCTTGATGCCGCGTGGGTTCCGATCATCGCGAGCCTGATGGGCGGTCGGTGGGCACTGCCCCGGCCCCTGGTGGTGGGTGGCCGCTCAGCCGGCGCGCGGGTGGCCTGCCGCACCGCGGTCGAGGTGGGCGCGGACGCCGTACTCGCCCTCTCCTTCCCGCTGCACCCGCCGAACAACCCGGACCGGTCGCGCGCGTTCGAGGCGCAGCTCGTGCTCGATGCGGGCCTGCCGCTCGCCGTCATACAGGGGGAGAAGGATCCGTTCGGGCGCCCCGAGGACGTGCGCGCGGAGCTCGGCGCCGCACCGACGATCACCGGTGTGCCGGGCACCCACAGTCTTGCTCGTGGCACCGACCAGGTGCTCGCCGCGGCCCGTGCCTGGCTCGCCACCCTCAGCTGACGGACAACCCGATCGAGAGGCTCACAAAATGACCGACGGGCTCAGTTACGTAGCCCTGCGAGGGCCGGTTTGCTGCGCGTTTGGGTGCGTTTCTGGGCCTCTCGGTGATCTGGGATGCGGTGCTCGCATAGGTTGGGCACATGAGCCTTCGGATCGGATATAAAGCGTCTGCAGAGCAGTTCGCGCCGCGGGAGTTGGTGGACCTGGCGGTGGAGGCGGAGCGGGTCGGGTTGGACAGTGCGTTCGCCTCGGATCATTTCCAGCCGTGGCGGCACGAGGGTGGGCATGCCCCGCATGCGTTGACCTGGTTGGCGGCGGCGGGTGCGCGCACCGAGCGGATCGTGCTGGGCACGTCGGTGCTGACGCCGACGTTCCGGTACAACCCGGCGGTGCTGGCGCAGACGTTCGCGACGTTGGGTTGCCTCTATCCGGGGCGGGTGATCCTGGGTGTCGGTTCGGGGGAGGCGCTGAACGAGATCGCGGTGGGTCAGCAGGGGTGGCCGGATTTCAAGGAGCGGTTCGCGCGGTTGCGTGAGTCGGTGCGGTTGATGCGGCGGTTGTGGACCCAGGAGCGGGTGACGTTCGAGGGGGATTACTACCGGACGGTGGAGGCGACGATCTATGACCGGCCGGAGCAGCCGATCCCGGTGTATGTCGCTGCCGGTGGCCCGACGGTCGCCAAGTACGCGGGGCGGATGGGTGATGGGATGATCGTCACGTCCGGCAAGGGTATGGGGTTGTATGCCGACAAGCTGGTCCCGGCGATGCGCGAGGGCGAGGAGCTGGGCAAGCGGGAGGCCGGGGCGGTCGAGCAACTGCTGGAGGTGAAGATCTCCTACGACCGCGACCCGGACCTGGCGTTGGAGAACACCCGCTTCTGGGCGCCGTTGGCGCTGACGCCGGAGCAGAAGCACAGCATCGACGACCCGATCGAGATGGAGAGGGCCGCCGACGCGTTGCCGATCGAGCAGATCGCCTCACGCTGGATCGTCGCGTCGGACCCGCAGGCGGTGATCGACGGTGTCCGCCCGTATGTCGAGCTCGGCTTCACCCACCTGGTCGTGCATGCGCCCGGTCACGATCAGCGACGTTTCCTGGAACAGTTCAGCCAGGACGTCGTACCCGCATTGCGCGCGGAATTCTGAGGCGCAACAACAAGAGCGGACTGCAGATAGCCAGGGCGAATAGCGCTACGGAAAATGCGCGAGCGGCGATATACCTAACGGAACGTAACTTTGATAAAAGTTGCCATCCGTCGATGCTCGCCGGCCGTTGATTAGGCCGCCGACCGGCGGGAATGTCCGCGATGTCCCCGCCGTTGCACCAGGCGGTTCACCAGCTATCCCTGTGAGTGAGGAGTGCCCACTTGTTGCACGCGCCGTTGACGCTATCGGAGCCGGGTGGCTCCGCCGGCGGGTCGACGATCGTCGGCACCGCGTCCCCCCGAGGAGGAGGTCTAGGCTTGTCGTCGATGACGACTCAGAACGGCAGTGACTTGGAGCCGAAGTCCGCTGAAGATCCCGATCTCGACGTCGCGAACGAGTCGGAAGCCGACCGTCTCGCGCGGTTCGAGCGTGACGCGATGCCCTATCTGGACCAGCTCTACAGCGCGGCGCTGCGCACGACGCGCAACCCCGCCGACGCCGAGGACCTGGTGCAGGAGACGTTCGCGAAGGCGTTCGCGGCGTTCCACCAGTACAAGCCGGGCACCAATCTGAAGGCGTGGCTCTACCGGATCCTCACCAACAGCTACATCAACACCTACCGCAAGAAGCAGCGCCAGCCGCAGCAGTCGGACGCGTCCGACATCGAGGACTACCAGCTGGCTCGCGCCGAGGCGCACACCTCACGCGGGCTGCGTTCGGCCGAGAGCGAGGCGCTGGATCACCTGCCCGACAGCGACGTCAAGCGTGCGCTGCAGGAGGTACCCGAAGATTTCCGGATGGCCGTCTACCTGGCGGACGTCGAAGGCTTCTCCTACAAGGAGATTGCCGAGATCATGGATACGCCGATCGGCACCGTCATGTCCCGGTTGCACCGGGGACGCCGGCAGCTGCGCGAGCTGCTGACCGACTATGCGGTCGAGCGCGGGTTTATCAAGGAAGGGGCGTCTTCCTGATGGGCGCCGAATGTGGCGACTACTTGTCGCGGATCTACCAACTCCTGGACGGGGAGCTCGACGAGGCCGGCCGCGCGCAGTTGCAGGCACACCTCGACGAATGCCCGCCGTGCCTGGACGAATACCAGCTCGACCGGCTGCTGAAGGCGCTGGTCCAGCGCTCGTGCGCCTGTGAGCACGCGCCGGACGCCTTGCGCACGCAGATCCTGCAGCGCATCACCACGGTCCGGGTGACCCAGGTGCGCATCCAGGAAGGCTGACCCTCGCGTCATCCGACCACCCTGCTGCGGGTATGACGAGAGCGGCCCGGCAGCACGCAATCTCTCGCGTGCGGCCGGGCCGCTTCGTTGTCCTGTCGGCCGACTCAGGCGTTCGGCTTCTTGCCGTGGTTGGCGGCCTTGCCCTTGCGGCTGCGACGCTTACGAGCGCGCTTGCTCATGGTGAAACTCCTTGGCAGATGGTCGGTTGCCGCGTGCGCGGCCCGGGCCATCCTCTCACACCGAGGTCGTTAAAGATTTCGTCAAGAACGGGCGTCCGACTAGTCATGGGTTGGCAGATTTGGGTCAATTCATGGAATGATGGCTGTGGGCGACTATGGGCCCACGGGAGTTTCATCAATAATCTGCGTGCCGTCTTACCCTGGACAACGAACGCGGAAAGGATCTGGTCATGGATCAAGCAGCTTTGCAGGCGCTGCTCGCGTCCCTCGCGGGCTCGAGCAGTGTGAATCCCCTCACCGTGATCTGGGATCCAGTCTCCCGCTGATCCACCAACTCGACCTCGACGGCTTTGAAGTGCTCGCACTTCAGAACCGTTGACCCCTGGGTATGTCTGGCGCTTGGCGTGTCACGGTAGCCACATCCTCGCTTCTCGCCTTGCTTTGCGGAGGGCTCCTATGGTGGCCCGAGGCGCGTAACATCCCGCTCTCCGCGGTCCTCGTTCTGGCAGCTCTGACACTAGTAGCCTCCGCTACGTTGACGAGGCTCTCGGGAGGCGGAGCAAGCGTCTCGTTGACGTCGATTCTGCTCGGAGCGGCGATTCCGCTGGCTGGCCCGCTCGGGGCCGCCCTCGTAGGGTTTGTCTCAGCTCTCGATCCCGCTCGACGCCGGCCCCTCCTCGTGAGGACGTTCAACGCCTCCATGAATAGCCTGGTTGGGGTACTTGGGGGCCTCTGCTACATCGCGTTTGGCGGCGTCTTCGGCGCGATGCCGACCCTGGAACCGCTCGGCATCGTCACTTCACAACTTCTTCCGTTGGCGTGCGCGACGGTCGTGATGCTTCTGCTCAATACCGGTTGTGTGAGTCTCATGATCCAGGTCAACGGTGGTCCTCCGGCCTTGATCACCTGGCGGCGTGTGGTGCGGCAGGTCGGCCGAACGTATCTCGGCTTCGGTGTCGTTGGCTTCTTGTTCGCTGTGCTGTGGGGTCCAGTTGGACTCGGGCCGGCAACGGTCCTGGTCATGGTCACACCCCTGGTGTTGGCGCAGTGGTCCTACGCCCAGCAGCATGCCGAGTCGGTCGCCCACGAGCGCACGGTCTCCAGCCTGGTCGCCGCGGTCGACGCACGGGACCCGATCATGCGCGGCCGTAATGTGCGGGTGGCCAACGTCAGCGAGGCGATCGGCAATGAACTGCGGCTGTCGCCGGCCCAGGCGGATGCGCTGCATTTCGCGGCGCTGCTGCACGACGTGGGTATGGTCGCACCAGTCAAGGGCCGGCACGCCGGTGCAGACATGCGGCAGGCCGACCTGGAGCGGATCCGACGGCATCCGACCCGAGGTGTCGAGATGCTGCGCTCCATCGAGTTCCTCGGTGACTCGATCACCGCCATCCGGCACCACCATGAGCGCTGGGACGGGCGTGGTTACCCGGACCGCCTGGCCGGATCGGCCATTCCGTTGTTGGCACGGGTGCTGGCGGTCGCCGATGCGTTCTGCGCTCTCGTACCCCGTATTGGTGCGGAGGCGGCTGTCGAGACGCTGCGCCGCCGTAGCGGGGAGCAGTTCGACCCGGCCTGCGTCGCCGCTGTGTGCGAGCTCGCCGAATCAGTTGCTCCGTTGGCCCAGGTCGATCACGAACTCGCGGATCAGGCGGGCGAGCCCGGATTGATGGAGTCCCGGTGGCTGGACCACGACCTGCCCGATGTCTCCGACCTGCTGGCCGCCGAGAGCGCCCCGCGGTGAAGTGGTCATCCGGCATTGTCCGCGTGCCGATCGTTCTCTGGGCGGCTGTGCTCGTCGTGGTTTGTGTCGGGGTCGCGGTGTTGCAGGCGCGATACCCGGAGCACTCGAAGTTCCTGGTACTGAGCTGTTTCGCGATCGCGATCGGCTGTACCTCGCTGTTGCGGCTCACCCTGCTGGGTGGCCGCGTCGGCACCCCGGTGGCCGCCGCGATCGGTCTCAGCCTGGCGTTGTCGGGCCCCCAACCCTTCAGCACCGGCGGACGGGCACCCGACTCCACCTGGGAGGTGCTGGCGACAGCAGTTATCGGACGCGCGTTGGGTGCGTTGCTCAGTTGGTGGCTCCTCTCCGATCGACCCACGCCACTGTCACGCCTCGGTCCGTTGATCGCCGTGGTGGTGGCGGCCCTGCTCTACCGCGACGTGCCGTTCTTCTCCGGGGTCTCCGCCCTGGACATGTACGGCGCGTGGGGCTCGCACCGCTGGCGCTCTGCAGCAGCGATGGCGGTGGCGGGGCTCGTTGCCGGGGTCGTGATGCTGGTCATCTCGGTGTATGTCCATCGCGGTGGTCGCTCGTTCCGGGCCGAGTTCGCCGAGGTCGCGCGGATCCAGGCAGCCCTCAATGCCGCGGTCGTGTCGACCTCGATCGCGATCGCTCTCGGCATGTCGGCCCTGGGCGTGCTCGCCATACCGCTGATGTCAGCACCCTTGGTGTTGCTGCGATTCGCGCTGCAGCAGCAGGCCGCGGTGATCGCCACCAGGCGGCAGACGATCGCCGCGCTGGCGCAGCTGACCGACATCGCCGGTTACACACCGCCCGGGCACTCGGTCCGGGTTGCGCGACTGTCGCGGCGGATCGGCCGGGAGCTGCACCTGACCGACCG
The DNA here is from genome assembly GCF_014190805.1 of Flexivirga oryzae. Lineage (NCBI taxonomy): Bacteria > Bacillati > Actinomycetota > Actinomycetes > Micrococcales > Dermacoccaceae > Flexivirga > Flexivirga oryzae. The sequence goes on from NZ_JACHVQ010000001.1 coordinate 88,828, forward strand.
GGAGCTCGACGAGTTGGAGGATGCGGCACGCCTGCACGACATCGGGCAGGTGTCGCTTGCTGCGCCGATCCCGGGTGGGGCGACGATCGACGTGGCGCCGGCCGACCAGCGCGGGATCGCCGACGAGGGCGCCCGCATCGTGCGGCGAACCGAGGTGCTCGACGGTGTCGCGGACATCATCGAGTCGCAGGTGGTGCAGTTCAAACAGGTGCAGGAGCACGGCGAACTTGTCCCGCTCAGCGGCCGGATCATCAAGGTTTGCAACGCTTTCGAGGACCTGACCCGCGGCGACTCCGCCCTGCGGGAGGCTGCGATCGAGCGGCTGACCCTCGGCATCGGTTACGAATACGACCCGACGGTGCTCGACCTGCTGATCAAGGTCACCGCGCCCGGCGCAAAACACCTGGGCTGAGCGGGACCGTTGGCTCGCCGGTCGCGGGCTACGACGCGTCCAGGTGGATTCCGTACCCCTTGATCTTCCGGTAGATCGTCGCGCGCGACATACCCAACGCGATCGCGGCGAGCTCCTTGTTGCCGTCGTGCGTGTCGAGCGCCTCGACGATCGCATCCCGTTCGAGCGACTCCATCACGGTGAAGCGGCGCCGGCGCACCGACCGGCACTCGGGCGGCAGTTGGTCGACGTCGATGACGCCGGTGCGCCGCTGCCGCACCGCCCGCGAGAGCACCCGCCGCAGCTGCTCGACGTTGCCCTGCCACGGCATTCGCCGCAGCATGTTCATGGCGGCGTCCGAGATGGTCAGCTCCTGGTCGCGGGAGAAGCGCCTCGCGAAGTGATCGGCCAGCGGCGCCAGGTCGTCCAGGCGACGCCGCAGCGGTGGCACTTCGAGCGTGTGCGGGAAGTGCGGGAGCAGCTCGGCCTCGAGGGCGGCGCTGCGAGCGCCGGAGTCCATGGTGACGGCGACCCAGACGGGCGCCGGTGCGCCGGCTCGGCTCAGATGGGACATCAGCAACTCGGACAGGCCGCTGACCGCTTCGTCGGGTAGTTCGTGGGCCCGCCGCAGGATGAGCGTGCCGGGGCCGGGGTTGTCCAGTTCGTCGGCGACGGACTCCAACCAGGCGTCCACCTCGGATGACGACGCCGGGTCCATCACCCGGATGTGCTCGGTCGGGCTGACCGCGAGATGCACGCCGGTCAACACGGCGAGTTTGCCGACTCCGGGCTCGCCCTCCAGGACGAGCCATTCCCCACGGCGGCGGCTGTCCAGGGCGCCGCGGCAGACGCGCTGCCAGGGAGCGCTGGAGCCGACGACTCCGGGAAGGCGCACCGGCGGTGCCACTTTCGCCTCGCGCCGCCCGGCGACGGGCACCTGGGTCTGCACTCGTACGACGCCGCCGGCGTGCACCGAGGTGTCGGTGAACGCCGGCTCGTAGGCCAACCGGACGACCTGGCCGCTCGGCAGGTCGGCGAGCAGGGTCAGCGGCTCGGCCGAGCCTGCCGCATCGCCGACCCGGGCCAGCAGCGCGGACTGGTCCACCGCGTCGAACGACTGCTGGGTGTGTGCGTTCATGATCGTCAGCTCATTGCTGAGCGCCAGCACCGGTCCGGTGTTGTGCTGACAGGCGAGCAGGTAGTCGTGCATCAGCGCGACCTCGCGCTTGCTGACCCGCTCCAGCAGGCGGTCCTGGATCCGGCCCGCGACCGAGCGGGCGAAGCTCAGCAGCAACGTGTTGGCGTCACCCGCCCACGACGTCAGGTCGACGACCCCCATCAGCGCCGACGTCAGCGGGTGGATGATCGGCGCGCCGGCGCAGCCGAACACGCACAGGTCGCCCGCGAAGTGCTCACCGCCGAGCACCAGGGTGGGCCTGCGGGTCTCCAGTGCGGTGCCGATGCCGTTGGTGCCCACGGACGACTCGGCGTAGGTGAACCCCGGGGCGAGCCGGCGGGTGTCGAGGCGGCGGACCAGCGAGTTGTCGCCGCAGATGCGATCCAGCACCACGCCCTGCGGGCCGGTCAGCAGCAGCGCGACCGGCTCGTCGGCGAGCTCGGCCGCGACGTCCTGGAGCACGGGCCGGGCACAGTCCAGCAGCAGGCTCTGCGCGTGGGGGCGCTCCACCTGCGCGGGCTCCACCCGGTCGGCGGCGACAGCGAGTTGCCGCGACCGAACCCAGGACGCTCGGATCTCGTCCCGCACGCCGATCCCGTCGGCGGAGCCTCCCTCGAGGAAGCGTTCGCGGGCCTTCATCAATGTCCGGCCCGACGAGGATCGAGAGGTCATACCTTCTCTCCATTGCTGAGACACCGCGGTCCGGACGGCCGCGGCGGCGGTGCTCTACGCCTTCGTCAAGGGTAGACGCGATTCCGGCGGAAACGTGGCCAATCTCACATTGAGACGCCCACCGCCCCGGATCGGCAGTTGTATCTACGCCACGGGCAGAGCCCAACTCCCGCAGGGCCGGCCGCCGACCGGTCGGCCGCATTCCAAGGAGGCACCAGAGCCAATGAGCAGACAGAGCCTGACCAAGGCCCACGCAAAGATTTCGGAGCTGACCTGGGAGCCGACATTCGCGACTCCCGCCACCCGGTTCGGCACCGACTACACCTTCGAGAAGGCACCCAAGAAGGACCCGCTGAAGCAGATCATGCGGTCCTACTTCCCCATGGAGGAGGAGAAGGACAACCGCGTCTTCGGCGCCATGGACGGCGCCATCCGCGGCAACATGTTCCGCCAGGTCCAGCAGCGCTGGCTGGAGTGGCAGAAGCTGTTCCTGTCCATCATTCCGTTCCCGGAGATCTCCGCGGCCCGCGCGATGCCGATGGCCATCGACGCGGTCCCGAACCCGGAGATCCACAACGGTCTTGCGGTCCAGATGATCGACGAGGTGCGTCACTCGACGATCCAGATGAACCTCAAGAAGCTGTACATGAACAACTACATCGACCCGGCCGGTTTCGACATGACCGAGAAGGCGTTCGCGAACAACTACGCGGGCACCATCGGCCGGCAGTTCGGTGAGGGCTTCATCACCGGTGACGCGATCACCGCGGCAAACATCTACCTGACGGTTGTCGCCGAAACCGCTTTCACCAACACGCTTTTCGTGGCCATGCCCGACGAGGCGGCGGCCAACGGCGACTACCTGCTGCCGACGGTCTTCCACTCGGTCCAGTCGGACGAGTCGCGGCACATCAGCAACGGTTACTCGATCCTGCTGATGGCGTTGGCCGACGAGCGCAACCGTCCGCTGCTCGAGCGCGACCTGCGCTACGCGTGGTGGAACAACCACTGCGTGGTCGACGCCGCCATCGGCACGTTCATCGAGTACGGCACCAAGGACCGGCGCAAGGACCGCGAGTCGTATGCCGAGATGTGGCGCCGCTGGATCTACGACGACTACTACCGCAGCTACCTGCTGCCGCTGGAGAAGTACGGCCTCGTCATACCGCACGACCTGGTGGAGGAGGCGTGGAACCGGATCACCAACAAGTTCTACGTCCACGAGGTGGCCCGCTTCTTCGCGACCGGCTGGCCGGTGAACTACTGGCGGATCGACCCGATGACCGACAAGGACTTCGAGTGGTTCGAGGAGAAGTACCCCGGCTGGTACTCGCGGTTCGGCAAGTGGTGGGAGAACTACAACCGGCTGAAGTACCCGGGCAAGAACAAGCCGATCGCGTTCGAGAACGTGGGTTACGAGTACCCGCACCGTTGCTGGACCTGCATGGTGCCGTGCCTCATCCGTGAGGACATGGTGGTCGACAAGGTCGACGACCAGTGGCGCACCTACTGCTCCGAGACCTGCGCGTGGACCGACAAGGTCGCGTTCCGGTCGGAGTACGAGGGCCGCGACACCCCGAACATGGGCCGGCTGACCGGCCACCGGGAGTGGGAGACGCTGCACCACGACAAGGACCTGGCGGAGATCGTCCAGGACCTGGGCTACGTGCGGGACGACGGCAAGACGATCATCGGCCAGCCGCACCTGGACCTGGACGACCCGAAGAAGTTGTGGACGCTGGACGACTTCAAGGGCATCCGGTTCATGAGCCCCAACGTGACGCTCAACCAGATGTCCGACCAGGAGCGCGAGGAGTGGGCCGCGGCATACCGCGCCAACGACAACGTCAGCTTCTGATCCACCTGCAGGTGGTGGTGCGTCCCGTGCGCAGCGGGACGCACCACCCCGGCACCCATCACATCCCGAGGCAGGAGAACGGCCGTGGCCGACACTCACCGCATCAACTTCGAGCCCGTCGACATCGAGATGGAGGTCGGCGAGGACGAGAAGATCCTGGATGCAGCATTCCGTCAGGGCATTCACCTGATGCACGGCTGTCGCGAGGGGCAGTGCTCCGCGTGCAAGTCCTACATCCTCGACGGCGACATCCAGATGGAGCGCTATTCGACCTTCGCGTGCAACGACGCCGAGGTCGAGGAGGGCTACGTACTGCTGTGCCGGGCGCACGCGTTCAGCGACTGCACCATCGAGCTGCTCAACTTCGACGAGGACGAGCTGCTCAACTCGGCGCCGCTGCAGGACGTGGAGACCGAGGTCGTGGAGTTGACCGAACACACCCATGACATCGTCGGGCTCAAACTGCGCGCGGTGTCGCCGGCCACGTACGACTTCAAGTCGGGCCAGTACTCCGACCTGATGATCCCGGGCACGGACGAGCACCGGTCGTTCTCGATGGCGACGACGCCGACCAACGCCGACCACGTCGAGTTCCTCATCAAGAAGTACCCGGGCGGCAAGTTCTCGACGTTGCTGGACGACGGGATCACGGTCGGCGACAAGATTCAGCTGAAGGGCCCCTACGGGAACTTCACCCTCAAGAACGGGCATGTCCTGCCGATCGTGCTGATCGGTGGTGGCGCGGGTATGGCGCCGGTCCTGGCGCTGTTGCGGCACATGAGCGAGACCGAGGACACCCGGCGAGTGCGCTTCTACTACGGGGCGCGCACGGTCCAGGACCTGTTCTACCTGGAGGAGATCAAGGCACTCGGGGAGCGGCTGGCGGACTTCGAATTCGTCGTCGCACTCTCCGAATCGACCGATGGCGCCGACGAGCTCGGAGTCATCGCCGAGAGCGGCATGGTCACCACGGTGGTCGAGGCGCGGGAGCCCGAGTTGCGCAAGACCGAGGTCTACCTGTGCGGTCCGCCGCCGATGGTCGACGCGGCACTCGAACTCGCGGCGCAGCAGGCCGTCCCGGGCGACCAGATCTTCTTCGACAAGTTCGAGAGCCCGATCAGCGCCGAATGATCAGGCGCCGCAACGGATTGCGCTGGGCGTGAGCCCGAAAACCCACAACAGATGGAGTTGACAGATTATGGCGGACATCACCGACCAGAAGGAACGGAGCTTTCCGAAGATCGAGTTCACCGACTCGGAGGCCGGAGCCCTGACCTTCCCCAGCTCGAAGAGCCGGACCTACAACTACTTCAAGCCGGCCAAGCTGCGGGCCACGATGTACGAAGACGTGACCGTCGACGTCCAGCCGGACCCCGCCCGCTACCTGACGCAGGGCTGGATCTACGGATTCGGCAACGGCCCCGGCGGCTACCCGCACGACTGGACGGCCGCGAAATCGTCCAACTGGCACCAGTTCCTCGACCCCAACGAGGAGTGGGAGCAGACGATCTACCGCAACAACTCGGCGGTCGTCCGTCAAGTGTCCCTCTGTCTGGAGAACGCCAAGCGTGCGGGCGCGTACAACCACTGGAACCACCCGTGGAGCAACTTCATCGCGCGCAACCTCGGGGCCTGGATGCACGCCGAGAACGGTATGGCGCTGCACGTCTTCACCTCGATCCAGCGGTCCTGCCCGACCAACATGATCAACAACGCCGTCGCGGTGAACGCGGCCCACAAGATGCGCTTCGCCCAGGACCTGGCGTTGTTCAACCTCGACCTGTCCGAGTCGGAGCTGGACTTCGACGGTGACGCGCACCGCGAGGTCTGGCAGAACGCCGCCGAGTGGCAGCCGACGCGCAAGGTGGTCGAGGAACTCACCGCGACCGGTGACTGGGCCGAGTTGCTGTTCGCCACCAACGTCGTGTTCGAGCAACTCGTCGGGCAGCTGTTCCGCAGCGAACTGGTCATGCAGATCGCGGCGAAGAACGGTGACTACATCACGCCCACCATCGTCGGGACGGGCGAGAACGACTACAACCGCGACTCCGCCTACACCCGCGCGCTGTTCCAGATGCTGGTGCGGGACGAGGAGAACGGCGCGGCCAACAAGGAGCTGTTCAACGGCTGGCTCGCCGTCTGGGTCCCCAAGTGCCTGGACGCCGCCACCGCCCTGCAACCCATCTGGTCACAGCCGGCCGACAAGGTGCGCACGTTCGCCGAGTCGCTGGACGCGGCCAAGGAGAAGTTCAGTCAGCTGCTCGAGGAGATCGGCCTCGACATACCCAAGGAGTTGAACAAGTGAGTATGCAGTTCGGTTCGGAGGCCTCGTTCTCCAACATGTGTGGCGTCACCCTGATGAACACCCCGATCGGCCGCGTCGTCGCGCAGGTCATGGGCGGCAAGGACGGGGTCGAACTCGTCGAGTACCCGTCGATGATCCGGGTCGACGGCACCAAGGTGCTCGACTTCGACTACGAGGAGCTGACCGACGCCCTCGGTGAGGAGTTCGACGGATCGATCTTCGAGGAGATCAGCTCCACCCACTACGGGCGGATGGTGCACCTCGACGACCGGACGCTGCTGTTCGCCAGCCCGGAGGACGCGGCCGAGTACATCGGCTTCGACCTGACCGCAGCCGGCTGACTCAACTCTCCCCGGGGGTGGACGGCAGGGCCGCCCCCGGGGAGCACCACCCTGCCCTGTCGCACCAAATGAAACTCTGCTGAATCGAGGAACATCATGTACGAGAAGGATGGCGAGAAGTACTTCGTGGTGGACGGTCACATCCACTTCTGGGACGGCTCGGACGAGAACTGCAAGAACAAGTATGGCCACCAGTTCATCGAGTGTTTCTACGGTTACAGCAGTGCCCTGACACCGCCCGAATACCTCTGGGACTACAAGAAATACCAGAAGTACACCGAGGCAGACGTCATGCACGACGTCTTCGAGATCGGGTATGCCGATCACGCGATTCTGAACAGCGTCCACCTGTGGGACTTCTTCCACCACGGCTTCGACCGGGAGGCCGACGCGTGGGCGCTCACCCAGAACGCCGGCGGCAAGATCACCATGAACGGCACCTGGGACGCGCGGGACGGTGACGAGGGGATCAAACAACTGGAGGCCGACGCCAAGCGGTTCGACCTGCAGGGCGTGAAGATCTACACCGCCGCGTGGAAGGGCGACTCGCGCGGCTTCAAGATGAGCGACCCGGAGGCCTACCGCTACCTGGAGAAGTGTCAGGAGCTGGGCATCAAGAACATCCACGTGCACAAGGGCCCCACCCTGACGCCGCTGGACAAGGACGCGTTCGACGTCTCCGACATCGACCACTGCGCCACCGACTTCCAGGACCTCAACTTCATTGTCGAGCACTGCGGTCTGCCGCGGCTGGAGGACTTCTGCTGGATCGCCACCCAGGAGGCCAACGTCTACGCCGGCCTCTCGGTGGTGATGCCGTTCATCCACACCCGGCCGCACTACTTCGGTGACGTCATCGGCGAGCTGCTCTACTGGCTGGACGAGGACCGCCTCATCTTCTCCTCCGACTACGCGCTGTGGCAGCCCAAGTGGCTGATCGAGAAGTTCGTCGACTTCAACTACTTCCCGGACCAGACCGAGTATCCGGAGCTGACCACCGACGTGAAGAAGAAGATCCTCGGGCTCAACGTCGCCAAGCTCTACCCGAAGACGATCACCGTCCCGGAGCAGTTCCAGCTGTCCGCCGCCGAGCCCGTGCTGCAGCCATGACCGCGCAAATGACATCCCTCGACGCCGAGGTGATGTCCGCCCTGTCCACGGTCGTCGACCCGGAGCTGGACGAGCCGATCACCGACCTCGGTTTCGTGCGGTCGATCATCCTCGACGACCTCGGTGTCGAGGTGCACCTGCGGCTCCCGACGTCGTTCTGCTCGCCCAACTTCGCCTACCTGATGGCATCGGACGCGATGGACGCGCTGCGGCTGATGCCCGGCGGTGGCGTGGTCCGGGTGATGCTGGACGACCACCACGACTCCGACAAGATCAACCTCGGTCTCGCCACCGACGCCGGCTACCGCGGCACCTTCGGCAACGAGGCGCACGAGGACCTGGAGGAGCTGCGCGCGACCTTCAAGCGCAAGGCACACATCGCCTCGATGGAGCGCTCCTGCATGCAGATGCTGCAGCGGGGGACGTGGACCCTCGAGGAGTTGCCGCTGCTGGAGCTGCGGGACCTGCCCGACTGCGCGAAGACGAAGTCGCTGGTACGTCGCCGCGCCGCGATCGGGTTGCCCACCGCGCCCGACTCACGGGTGCTGGTGGACGGCGACGGCGTCGCCATACCCGAGCGGGACGTGCCGCTCCGGCTGCGGATGGCGGCAACCACGCGGCGCTCGATCGAGGGCAACGCGCACTTCTGCCGCGGGCTGCTGGCCACGCGGTACGCCGGATCCCAGGAGATCGACGCGATCACCGGACCGGTCATCACCGACCTGAGGAGCGGAGCATGAGAGCAGTACGGGTTGTCGGCTATCACCAGGACCTGCAGATGGTCGAGATCGACGAACCGACGGTCCAGGGTCCGCTCGACGTGATCGTGAAGATCGGCGCGGCCGGCGTGTGCCGCACCGATCTGCACATCCTCGAGGGCCAGTGGGAGGCCAAGAGCGGCGTGCAGCTGCCCTACACGATCGGTCACGAGAACGCCGGCTGGGTGCACGCGGTCGGCGACGCGGTCACCAACGTGGCCGTCGGCGACAAGGTGATCCTGCACCCGCTGGTCACCTGCGGACTGTGTCGCGCCTGTCGCCTCGGCGACGACGTGCACTGCGAGAACAACCAGTTCCCGGGCATCAACACCGACGGCGGGTATGCCGAATACCTGCGGACCAGCGCGCGCAGCTGCGTGAAACTGGACGACTCGCTGGAGCCGGCCGACGTCGCGGCGCTCGCCGACGCGGGACTGACCGCGCAGCACGCCTGTGCCAAGGCGGCCCGGCTGCTGCGGCCGGGCGACGTGTGCGCCGTCATCGGCGCCGGCGGCCTGGGCCACATCGGGATCCAGTGCATGAAGGCGATGTCGTCGGCGACGCTCGTCGTCGTCGACCGCAACCCGGAGGCGCTCGCGCTCGCCAAGGAGATCGGCGCCGACCACACGGTGCTCGCCGACGGCAACCACGTCGAGGCGGTGCGTGAGTTCAGCGGCGGCGCCGGCGTCGCGGCGGTGCTCGACTTCGTCGGTGAAGGCGGTGCGACCGCCGAGGGTGTCGCGATGTTGCGCAACGCGGGCAACTACTACGTCATCGGGTACGGCGAGAACATCGACGTCCCGACGATCGACGTCATCTCCACCGAGATCAACTTCATCGGCAACCTGGTCGGTTCGTACACCGACCTGCAGGACCTGATGACCCTTGCCGCGCAGGGCAAGGTCAAGCTCCACACCGCGCAGTACAAGCTCGACGACTTCCAACAGGCGATCGACGACCTCGACGCCGGAAAGGTCCGTGGTCGCGCGATCCTCATCCCGTGACCCTGCCAATCACCATCATCACGAATCAATAGCAATACCAAGGGAGTAGGTCGCGATGGCCAAACAACTCAGATTCAACGTGGACGCCCGGAAGCAGCTCGAGCTCGGGGTCAACGTCCTGGCGGACGCCGTGAAGGTGACGCTCGGACCGAAGGGCCGCAACGCGGTGCTGGAGAAGCTCACCGGGCCCCCGACGATCACCAACGACGGCGTGACGATCGCCCGCGAGATCCAGGTCAGCGAGCCGTTCGCCAACATGGGCGCGCAACTCGTCAAGGAAGTCGCGATGAAGACCAACGGTGCGGTCGGTGACGGCACCACGACCGCGACCGTCCTGGCCCAGGCCATGGTCCGCGAAGGTCTGAAATCCGTTGACCAGGGCGCGAACCCGATGCGCGTGCGACGCGGGATTGAGGACACCGTCGCGGCCGTGGTGGAGACCCTGCGCCAGCGCGCGACCCCGGTGTCCGGCCCGGAGGATCTGGAACGGATCGCCACCCTGGCCGCGAACGACGACGAGCGCATCGGCCGCGTCATCGCCGAGGCGCTGACCACCGTCGGAAGCGACGGCGTGGTCGAGATCGAGGACTCGGACGACGCCGGACTGCACGTGGACATCGTCGACGGGGTGGAACTGGACCACGGGTTCATCTCGCCGTACATGGTGACCGACCAGGACCGGATGGAGGCGAGTCTCGACAACCCGGTCGTGTTGCTCACCAACAAGACGATCTCGCAGGTGCAGGACCTCATGCCCACCGTGGAGGCGGCCCGCAGGGTCGACCGGCCACTGCTGATCCTGGCCGAGAACGTCGAGGGCCCGGCGCTGCAGATGATCGTCAGCGGCAACGTGCACAAGACCTTCCAGTCCGTCGTGGTGCGCGCGCCCGGGTTCGGGCACCGTCGGGTCGCCGAGTTGGAGGACCTCGCCGTCGTGCTCGGTGGCCGTGTCGTCAGCGACGACTCGGGCGTCTCCCTCCCGGAGGTCACCGAGCGCGACCTCGGCCAGTGCGCGCACATCACGGTCACCGAGGAGAGCACGACCATCCTGGGCGGCAAGGGTGAGGGACAGTCCGTGACCGCCCGGATCGGCCAGCTGGAGAAGCAACTCGAGCGGGCCCGCATCGAGCACGACCAGGACAGCCTGCGGTTGCGGATCGCTCGGCTCGCCGGACGGATCGCCGTCGTGCGGGTGGGCGGTGCGACCAGCGTCGAGCAGAAGGAGCGCATGCTGCGCACCGAGGACTCGCTCGCGGCGGCGAAGGCCGCCCTCGAGGAGGGTGTCGTTGCAGGCGGCGGGACCGCGCTGGCCCAGGCCGCCGGTTCGGTGGACCAGGTCGAACTGACCGGCGACGCCGCCGTGGGCCGCGAGGTGGTGCGACGCGCGCTCGGTGAACCGCTGCGGTGGATCGCGATCAATGCGGGGTATGACGGGGACGAGGTGCTGCAACGCGTTGCGACCTCCGCGGTCGGTGAGGGCTTCAACGCGCTCAACGGCAGTTACACCCGCCTGGCCGACTCCGGCGTGCTCGACGCGCTGAAGGTGACCCGGACCGCCCTGGAGAGTGCTGCGTCCATCGCGGCGCTGCTGATCACCACCGAGACCGCGATCGTGGAAGAGGTCATGGTGAACCCCGGGGCGATCATCGCACCCGGATTCGGGGACCTCGCCGAGGGCATGGTCCGGCCCTCGAACATCTACTGATCCGAGTGGGTGGTCGTGATGACAGCGCCGGCGTTCGGGGCGTTCCTGGTTGAAGCGGGTGCGTTGTTGACCGTGATGCTGCTGGCCCGGCGGTACGCACTGCAGCATGTGCCGCAGTGCTACCTGCCGCGCTGGGTGCGCGTCCGTGAACAGCGCCGTGAGCACCTGTGCCGGCTGGCCACGACGCCGGCGCTCGCGGCCACCCTCCTCGGTGTGATGCTGATCCTCATCGCGTAATTCACGACAACCCAAGGAGGACGAACGATGATCTTCATCACCGCGAAGTTCAAGGTGAAGCCCGAGGACGCCGACGACTGGCCGGACATCGCACGCGAATTCACCAGCGCTACGAGGGCCGAGCCCGGCTGCCTGTGGTTCGACTGGTCGCGCAGCCTCGACGACTCGACCGAGTACGTGCTGGTCGAGGCGTTCCGTGACGGGGACGCCGGTGGCGCACATGTGAACTCCGACCACTTCAAGGCGGCGCAGCGCGACCTGCCGCCATACCTGGTCGAAACCCCTCGGATCGTCAACTTCGAGGTCGAGGGCACCGACTGGTCACGGTTGGGCGAACTCGCCGTCGACTGACCCTGGTGCGGGTGCGTGCCTGGATCTGACACCCCTGTGGCTCGTCGGCTCGGACGTCGACGGCTCATTCGATATCAAGGAAAGGCAACTCATGAAAGCGCTCGTCTATCACGGTCCGGGGAACAAGGCGTGGGAGGACGTGCCCGAGCCGGTGTTGCAGGACCCGACCGACGCGATCGTGCGGGTCGAGACGACCACGATCTGCGGCACCGACCTGCACATCCTCAAGGGCGACGTGCCGGCGGTCACCGACGGCCGGATCCTCGGGCACGAGGGCGTCGGCGTGGTCACCGAGGTCGGCCCCGAGTGCCGGAACGTCGCGGTCGGCGACCGGGTGATCATCTCCTGCATCAGCAAGTGCATGAGCTGTGACTACTGCAAGCGCGGTCTGACCTCGCACTGCCAGACCCTCGGCGGCATCGGCTGGATCTTCGGGCACCTGATCGACGGCACCCAGGCCGAGCTGGTCCGGGTCCCGTATGCCGACAACGGCCTGATCCCGTTGCCGGACGGTGTCAGCGCGGAGCAGGGCGCGATGCTCAGCGACATACTGCCAACCGGCTTCGAGATCGGCGTTCTCAACGGCGCTGTTACCGAGGGCGATGTCGTCGCGGTGATCGGTGCCGGCCCGGTCGGGCTGGCGGCGATCATGACGGCAGCATCGCGTGGTGCCGCCAAGGTCATCGCCGTCGACGGCAACAAGTTCCGGTTGGAGGAGTCGCGTGACTTCGGGGCGACGGACACGGTGGACGTCGGTGCGGGCGGCGACGTGGTCGAGGAGCTGAAGAAGCTCAGCCGCGACGGACTCGGCGTCGATGTCGCGATCGAGGCGGTCGGCATACCAGCCACGTTCGCGACCGCGCTGGACTCGGTGCGACCCGGCGGGCACGTCGCCAATGTCGGCGTGCACGGCGAGCCGGTGACCCTGCCGATCGAGCGGGACTGGATCAACAACCTGACGATCACCACGGGTCTGGTCAACGCGACCACGGCACCCGAGCTGCTGGGTGAGATCACGGCCGGGCGGATCGACCCGGGCAAGTTCGTCACGCACCGGTTCACCTTCGACCAGATGCTCGAGGCGTACGACACGTTCGCGCGCGCCGCGGACGAGCACGCGATCAAGGTCATCATCAGCCGCGAGTCCTGAGAAGAGCGCTTCGGTGCGTGATGCGGAAGAGGTCGGCGAGGCGGAGTGGATGCGTTATGCGTTGCTGCGGATCCACCGCCTCGTCGACAAGCCGCGCGCGGACATGACCGAGGACGAGTTCACCATCTTCACGTTCGCGCAGAACGCGCTCGCGCTCGGAGACCCGGTGATCGCGGCACCGGCGCGCGGTGCCGGCGTGCGGTTGTGCCGGATCTGCCTGGCGGAGTGGACCTTTCGGTCGACCCCGGATCATGTGCACGGCTGCCCTGCCGGGAGGTCGTCCGCATCTCAGATTGAGACGGAGGACGGGGCGGTCTGAGCAATAGCATCGACTGTCCGCACTGAACCCGTTCACCGCCAGCGATCTCCTGATCGTCCTGGCAGCGACACCGCGAAGGTAGGCGCCCATGCACCAGAAGGTGAGGAATCCCACCGGGGTTCGCACCCTGGTGCCCGCCTGCATGGCAGCGGTCGCCTACATCGACCCGGGCAACTTCGGGGTCAATGTCGAGTCGGGCGCCAGCTACGGTTACGCGCTCGCGTGGGTCGTCATCGCAGCAAGCATCGTCGGCATGGTGGTGCAGTACCTCGCGGCCAAACTGGGGGCAGCCACCGGTCTCAGCCTGGCCGAGAACTGCCGGGAGCGGTGCTCCGGGCCCGTGCGGGTGCAGTTGTGGCTGGTCACCGAACTCGTCGTGATCATGACCGATCTCGCCGAACTGGTCGGCGGCGCGTTCGCGCTCAACATCCTCTTCGGCGTGCCGTTGCTCGTCGGTGCCGTGATCGTGGGTGCCGTCAGCTTCGTGGTCCTCGCGATCCGGGTGCGCGGTCATGAAGGGTTCGAGGTGCTCGTCCTGGCACTGCTGGCGATGGTGGTCATCGCGGTCCTGTGGCAGACGGTCATCGCTGGGGTGGACCTGGACCGGCTCGCCACCGAGATCGCTCCCGGGCCGATGGAGCCGTCGGCGGCGCTGCTCGCTGCCGGGATCGTCGGCGCGACGGTGATGCCGCACGCCCTGCACTTCCAGTCGGCGGTGTGCCGTCCGGTGCCGGTGGTCACGGCGGCCGGTGCGCACGGCAAGGGGGTCGGTCGCGACGGCGGGTCTGCCTCGATCGCCCGGGACCTGCGGCGCAGCGTGGTGATCGCGATGTCCGTCGTGGGGCTCGCCAACGTGGCGATCGTGCTGGCGGCGGCAGTGCTGCCGGAGTCGGCGTCCGGCGATCTCGCGGCGGCGTACGCCGCGTTCGGTGACGTCGCAGGGCACGGTGCGGCCGTGCTGTTCGCGCTGGCACTGCTCGCGTCCGGTCTCGCGTCCACGGTCGTCGGTGCCTACACCGGCCAGGTCGTGATGCAGGGGTTCCTGCGCCGGTCCTACACGGTGTGGGTGCGCCGGGTCGTCTCGCTCGCGCCGCCGCTGGTGTTGCTGGCGCTCGGACTGAACGCGACCCAGGCCCTGGTGCTCAGCCAGGTGGTGCTGTCCTTCGCGGCGCCCACCAGCCTCATCCCGCTGGTGTTGTTCACCCGGCGGCGCGCCGTGATGGGCGACCTGGTCAACCGGCCGCTCACGACGTGGGTCGCGGGCGCCGCGACGGTGCTGATCATCGCGCTCAACGCGTACGTGCTGCTGGCCCTGGTCTGAGACCACGCTCCCGTTCCCGGTATGCCGGATCCGGCACGCGCCGCGGACGGCATACCCCCTGAACGCCAGTGACGGCTCCCTCACCGACCGGACCCCGAGAACCCGGGGTCGGTCGACGGGGAAGCCGTCACGGGGTGGTGCGGTTCAGGCGGGGTCGGGCTTCGCGATCGCCGGGCCCGAGGGCTCGCCGGTGTCGAGGTCCGTCGGGTCGTAGTCCGCGTCGACGCGAGGGTCACCGGCCTCGACGAAGTAGTCGGCGACGACCGTCTCGTCCGTCCCGGCGGGCAGTTTCATCGCGTTGAACACGATCGTCAGCACGACGCCGACCAGGACGTTGATGATGACGGCGGTGAACGCGATGTAGCCGAGCTCGCCGATGACGGGGATGTTCGACAGCGAGCCACCGAAGTGCTTGGTGGCCGGGCTGGCGACCTCGTACGCCCGCCAGGTGCCGTAGACCATCGCGACTGCCCAGCCGGCGAGCAGCGCCCAGCGGTGCATCCACCGGGTGTAGAGGCCGATCACGATCGCCGGGAAGGTCTGCAGGATCCAGATGCCGCCGAGCAACTGCAGGTTGATGGCGTTCTGCTTGTCCATCGCCAGGACGAAGACGAGCGCGAACACCTTGACCACCAGCGACGTCAGCTTCGAGACCTTGGCCTCTTCCTTGACGGTCGCGTTCGGCCGGATCCATTCCTTGTAGATGTTGCGGGTGAACGTGTTGGCCGCGGCGATCGACATGATCGCGGCCGGCACCAGGGCGCCGATCGCGATGGCTGCGAACGCGACTCCCGCGAACCAGCTCGGGAACTGGTCCTCGAACAGCTGCGGGACGACCAACTGCGGGTTGGCCTTGCCGTTCAGGCCGATCGGCTTCGTTCCGGCCGCGATGGCGACCCAGCCGAGCAGGGCCAGCAGTGCCAGCACGAAGGAGTATGCCGGCAGCATCGACGCGTTCTTGCGGATCGTGTTGCGGCTCTTGGAGGACAGCACCGCCGTGATCGAGTGCGGGTACATGAACAGCGCCATCGCGGAGCCGAATGCCAGTGTCACGTACGCCCATTGGGCCTTCGGTGCCACCGTGTCGGAGAAGGTCGCGTCGGCCGGTGCCGTCGACGCGGACTTGGCGTGCACCGTGTCGAAGATGTGGTGCCAGCCGCCGATCTTGGTGGGCAGGTAGATCACCGCGATGATGATCACCAGGTAGATCAGGATGTCCTTGACGAAGGCGATGATCGCCGGTGCGCGCAGTCCGCTGGTGTAGGTGTAGGCGGCGAGCACGACGAACGCGACGAACAGCGGCGCGTCGTTGGCGAACCAGTTGCCCTTGCCGCCGATGCCGGCGACCTCGAGCACCGCCTGAATGCCCACCAGTTGCAACGCGATGTAGGGGAGTGTCGCGACGAATCCGGTGACGGAGATCGCCAGCGACAGTTCGCGGGACCCGTAGCGACCGCGGACGAAGTCACCGGCGGTGACGTAGCCGTGCCGGTGGCTGACCGACCACATGCGCGACATGAAGAAGAAGATGATCGGGTAGAGCACGATCGTGTAGGGCACTGCGAAGAAGCCGCTGACCGCACCGGCGCTGAACATCGCTGCCGGGACCGCGACGAACGTGTATGCCGTGTAGAGGTCGCCGCCCAGGAGGAACCAGGTGATCCAGGTGCCGAAGCTGCGGCCGCCGAGCCCCCACTCGTCCAGCGACTCCAGGTCCTTGCCCCGGCGCCAGCGGGACGCCATGAAGCCCATGACGGTGACGAGCAGGAAGATGACGATCAGCACGATGGTTGCCGCGACGTTCAGGCCGCCACCTGGGTGCGACGGGTTCGCCGACGCGGGAAGGAAGTTCGTCATGCGTCATCGCCTCCGGTGGTGTCGTCGGCTGCCTGGAACGGCACGTGCGGGCGAGCCTTCTGCACCAGCACGTAGGCGATCGACGTGCAGATGACGCAGAAGAAGACCAGCGCCATCTGGTACCAGATGAAGAACGGGAAGGCGCCGAGTCGCGGGCTGGTCTTGGCGTACCAACCGACGGGAACAAGCGCGATCATCGGCAGGAGAAGACAGATGCCGGCGAGGACCTGCAGGCGGCGATCCGCCGGTGGGGCCTTGTCAGGGTATTTGTGTTGAGCCATCGAGTGCGACCTCGTTCTCAGGGGGTGACGGATGCTAACCGGGAAACGCTATCGCCGCGGTGTCCGCACATGTGAGATTTTCACGCACGAAACGCCGAGAGGCGGCGCGTCCGCGCACGGTGGCCGAGCGCTGCCCTGAGTAGCGTGCGAGGTACGAGCGCGTGTCGAAGGGTAGGTCCCGGGGGACTGGGCGGTGGCCGAGCGCCGCCCTGAGTAGCGTGCGAGGTACGAGCGCGCCTATCGAAGGGTAGGTTCGGGGGACTGGGCGGTGGCCGAGCGCCGCCCTGAGTAGCGTGCGAGGTACGAGCGCGCGAATCGAAGGGTAGGTCCGACTGGGCGGTGGCCGAGTAGGTCCGGGGGAGCGAAGCGGAGGAGGACCGTATCGAGGTCCCCGCACCCGCTACTTCCGTCGCTTCTTCGCCAACCCCGGCGACAGCTCGAATCTCCCGTCGATCAACGCTTCACGTTTGGCATGGCTCCACCCGTGGAGCTTGCGCTCGAGTGCGTATGCCGTTTGGATGTCGGATGATTCGAGGCACCACACGAGTTCGACCGGCATTCGACGCTTGGTGTATGCCGATCCGAGACCCGAGTAGTGCTGCGTCATACGGAGATCGAGGTCGCGCGTGCTGCCGACGTAGTAGGTGCCGTCATTGCAGCGCAGGATGTATGTCCAAGCCATCGGGCGAGCATGTGTCCGCGTCCGAGTGGTTGGCGATGAGCGGATGCCGTGGATGTGGACGACGCGCAGCAGTTCGGTGGGATGGGGAGCAAGCCCGTGGTTCGCGCGCGACCTCGATACGCGGATTCCCCCGCTTCGCTCCTCCATCCGCTACTCGGCCACCGCAGGTGCGGTGGTTGAGCCGCCGGGGGAGCGAAGCGGAGGAGGCGAGTCGAAACCCCCGCCGCAGTATGGGTCGGGACTAGGACACCGCAGTGTGCGTCGTGATTCGGCCGCCGCAGGTGCGGTGGTTGAGCCGCCGGGGGAGCGAAGCGGAGGAGGCGTGTCGAAACCCCCGCCGCCGGCAGGTCAGCCCCACGTCGCGTGTGCGCCGGCGTCACCGGCACGCACCACGGCGACGATCGTGACCGCCGGTATGCCGAGGCGCGCCCAGCGGGCGCTGAGGGTGGCGCCGTACCTGCGCCATACCCAGTTACCCAGTGCCACGACGGTCAGCGCGATGCTCCACGGGAGGATCTGGTCGGCGAGCTGTTCGTGGCGTTGCAGCAGCGGATTCCCTGCAGTCCCACCGAGTTGGTCCGCGAGGGCGTGCCCGGCGGCCACGGTGACGGGCACGAGTGCGGTGCACAATGCGGCCAGCAACGTCGGCACGATCCCGAGCCGGGCTCGCGCAGCGGGCCAGACCGAGTGGAGGATGGTGCAGATGGCAGCGAGCGGCAGCAGGACGACAGCCGCGTGCACCAGCAGTGGGTGCGCGGGCAGGCCGCCGATCTCGTAGGCAGTGTGCATGCCGGTGACACGGTGTGCGGGCTTCGACGGTTCGATTGAACCGTTTGCGCCGCTGTTGCGTGTCAGCGGACGGAGGTGGTGATGGTCACGGACCCGGGCGTGCTCGACCAGCTGCACCGCGATCACGCGAATGCGTTGTGGGCGTATGTCGTCCGGCTGACCGGCGATCGCACGTTCGCGCAGGACGTCGTGCAGGAGACGATGCTGCGCGCGTGGCGTGAGGGGATCACCGACGAGACGGACACCCACGCGACGTCGGCCCGGGCGTGGCTGTTCACCGTCGCGCGACGATTGGTGATCGACGAGTCGCGGTCCGCGCGGCATCGCCGGGAGGTGATCGCGGACGAGTTGCCCGAGCAGCGGACCGGTGACCAGGTGGACGCCGTCTTCGACGCCGCGATGATCGTCGACGCACTCGCGTCCTTGAGCCCGTCGCACCGCGAGGTCGTCGTCCGTGCCTATTACGGCCGCGCGACGGTCACCGAGATCGCCGAGGACCTCGGCGTGCCGCCGGGAACCGTGAAATCGCGCATGCACTACGGGATGCGCGCGCTGCGGTTGGCGCTGCAGGAGAGAGGGGTGACGCGATGAACGACACACACGACGAGTTCGCCGACTGGGATGCGGCATACGTACTCGGTGCGCTGTCGACCGCCGACCGGGCTGCCTACGAGCAGCACCTGAACGGTTGCCCCGAATGTGCGCAGGCGGTGCGCGGGTTGGCCGTCATACCGGGCCTGCTCGGGAAGGTGCCGCCGGAGGACGTGCCCGGCGAGGCGGTCGATCCGCTGCCCGCCGACCTGCTGGCGCGCACCCGGCAGGCGGCGCAGGGCGAGGTCACGCAGCTGCGTCGCCGGCACCGGCGGCTCGTGTCGCTGGTGGCCGTGGCGGCGTCGGTCGTCCTGCTGATCGGCGGGCTCGGCGTCGGCGCGGTCCTGTGGTCCCAGCGCGACACCGCACCCGGCGTCGCCGTCGTGATGCACCAGGTCGAGGCGAACCCACTGCGTGCCAGCATTCACCTGCAGGACCGGGCATGGGGGACCGAGATCGAGATGAAGTGCACCTACACGTCGTCGGCAGGGTGGGGCGGCCGCGAGGTCTATGCGTTGTATGTCGTCGACGACGCCGGCCGGGCGACGTCCGTCTCGACCTGGGCGGCGGCTCCGGGCTCGACGTCCGAGCTGACCGCGGCGACCGCCGTACCCAGGGCGCAGATCGCGCACCTGCAGGTCCGCACCGCCGCAGGCAAGATCCTGCTGACCGCCAACCCGGATTGAACCATCCGCCAACGATTTTCGTGTCGTCACTACAGACACGGAATCGGAGAGAGGCAACAATGATGCGTTCGACACGAAGCCTCGCTGGGGTCGGTGCGGCGGTCCTGGTGGCTGCGCTGACGGCCTGTGGTTCGAGTGGGTCGTCGGGTGGCGAGACCCCCGCCGCGTCGTCCGGCGCTGCGACGCCAGGGGCCGGCGCTGCGACCCTCAGCCTGGTCAAGACGTCGCTGGGGTCCGTGGTGGCCGGACCGGACGGGCGCACCGTCTACATGTACGACAAGGACACCAAAGGATCCGGCAAGAGCTCCTGCACCGGTCCGTGCCTGACCGCCTGGCCACCGGTCACCGCGACCGGCACACCGAAGACGTCCGGCATCAGCGGCACGGTCGGCACGATCACCACTGCCGATGGCAAGAAGCAGGTCACCCTCGGCGGCTGGCCGCTCTACTACTACGCCGGTGACGGTGCTGCCGGAGACGTGAACGGTCAGGGAAGCCAAGGTATTTGGTGGGCGCTGACCGCGAAAGGAGTGAAGGTGACCGCGTCGCCATCCGCGGCCGGTGCGGCCGGTGGTTACGGCAACCAGGGTCGGTTCTACTGAGTCTCCGGTATGCCGATCGCGGCGTATATCACGCGATCGGCATCACGTTGTTGGGACGATGCCACCTTCGACGTTGCTGACGGCGGCAGCCAGCGCCTAGGGCTCGGCCACCGACGGCCTAGCTTGCTCGACGTGGTTCTTGCTTGTCGACCTCACCCGGTATGTGCAACTCGGCCAGGCGGCGCACAGCAGGATCGACCGGCTCGTGGGTGCGTTCGAGATCTTTCACCAGAGCCCGTGCCATCCGAATTTCGCTGGCATGCACCACGAACGGTTTCCGTTCTGCAGGTATGGTCATTGATCGCCCTCCGATTGTTGGGTGCTTCCAGTATCGTCGGGATCATTCTCGACGTCCACAGCGAGCGTTTCGTTCTCGGCCGGCAGGCTCCCCGCAACACCCTGAACGCGGTGCGTAAGGATGCGACGCGCAAGTATCCGGTCTTCTTGGCTGCCGAGGTCGGATTCGACGAGACTTGCCAGTAAGTCTTCGCCGATTCGCCATTGAGTGGGATCCACGCTCTGGAGCAGTCCGACTGCGACTGTCAACCGCTCTCTCCACTCGCTTCGTCCGTTCTGGCGTAGCGCCCGCAATGCCACGAGCGCTGGGATACCAGATCCGACAAGTGCTCCGGAGAAGACAATTCCAAGGTGGATCCAAGTCATCGCGGCGCTCTCCCGTCCATTCGGGAGATGCTGCAACGACCGACCTATGTTGCTGCTGGCTGCGTTGGCGGGCTGTGGACTGAGTGGCCGAGTTGGGTGGGCTGTGGAAGGGTGTTGGGCCGACCGGTCGCTCGTTGGGCTACCGGACGATCGTTGAGCCCAGTCGATCGTTGAGCTCGTCGAAACGCGATGTCACCTCGACAGGCTCGGCCACCACCGCCTCGACATTCGAAAGGCGAAAGGCGCCGAACCCCACCCGGGGTCCGGCGCCTTCGTCAGGCGTGAAGACGAGGCTCAGGCCTTCTTGGTCTCCCAGAAGATCTTGGCGATCTCGTCGATCTTGGCCAGCAGCTCGTCCGCGGTCGCGACGTCCCACGAGGCCTTGGTGCCGCCGGCGCCGGCGAGCTTGGTGGCCTCGTTGACCAGGGTGTGCAGCTGCGGGTACTTCTCGAAGTGCGGTGGCTTGAAGTAGTCGGTCCACAGCACCCACAGGTGGTGCTTGACCAGCTCGGAGCGCTGCTCCTTGATGATCGCCGCGCGGATCTTGAAGTCGATGTCGTCGGGCTTGTCGGCGACCTTCTGCAGGATGGCCTTGACCGACTCGGCCTCGATGCGAGCCTGGGCGGGGTCGTAGACGCCGCACGGCAGGTCGCAGTGTGCGCTGACCTCGATCGTGGGGGCGAAGATTCGGCGAAGCATGTGTTGTCCTTCCGTCGGTTGCATCGGACGTATGACGGGAGCTTGTCACCTCAAGCGGGCTTGAGGTCAACGGGTGCCAGGCCGGGCGACCGGGCTTTCACTCCTTGCATCTGAACCTACTCGGGTGCGGCGCGGCGATCGAACCCGCCCACCACATTGCGAGACCGTCGCAGGTGTGCTGCCGGGTCCTCTCAGCCGGCCTCGGAAACATCCGGCACGACGATCCTGCCGATCTCGCCGGGGTTCCAGCAGACCTCCCACCGGAAGCCGTCGGGATCGGCGAAATAGCCCGAGTAGCCTCCCCATACCCGATCCTCGGCGGGCGTAACCTCGGCGCCCGCCGTCTCGGCCTCGGCCAGCACGGCGTCGACGGCGGCCCGGTCGACCACGTTGTGCGCCAGCGTCACCGGGGGTATGCCGGCCGCCGGCCGCCCGCCGACCTCCTCGGCGAACGCGTCGGCCTGCCACAGCGACAGCACGAGGCGCTCGCCCACCTGGATCATGATGACCTCGTGGCCGTCCTCGAACGCCGGCTGCCAGCCGAGCCCGTCGACGTAAAAGCCGCGCGTGCGACCGATGTCGGCGACGGCGAGCGTGATGAACGTGACCCGTGGTTCCATGCGGACAGTCAACCAGCGACCGGCGACAGCAGGGGAGTGTCGGCCGTCAATGGTGAGGTATGCCGTCAGCGGGGAGCGGCAGAGCACGACGCCCGCCGCATGCACGACTGGCCCGGAGTCAGGTGGTGTGCAGGTACTCCTCGAGTGCGCGACGCACCACTGCGGCTTCGCCGACGCCCTCCGATTTCGCCCGCTCTATGAGGGCGGCTTTCACCTTTGCGGGAACTCGGGCATTCACCGTCGGCGATACGGTGCCAGGTGCGGACAGCGAGGGCCTACCCATCACGGCCTTGATCCGCCGTGTTCGTTCGGCTAGCTCCTCATCGGTGGCGGCCAAATCTGCTTCGGTCATTCGCGACCCGTCGGGGTTGGTGAAGCCATGCTCGTCGTGGTCGAGGTCGATGTCTCCGTCGTCGATGAATTCCAGGTCCTCCAGATCCTTGGGGTCCATTTCAGCCACCTTCCTTGGAGTTGAGCGCCGTTGGAAACACGTGCTTGACGAGGACGATTCTCTTTGGTTGATCGTGCCGTCGTCCTCGACCGTTTGTACCGGCGTGGTATTCCGGATGACGTACAGTGCTCGACCTTTCGCGATGCGATGTCTCCGAGACGACTGCGTGAACTTCAGCCGCATGACTTAATTGTGACACAAGTACGAGTTCATGTCACCCGTCACTCACGTCAGCTTCACGATGGCCGGTGCATCGCCCATTGACGCTCGAAACACCCGCTGACCCCGAAATTGCGGGGTCAACGGGCGTTTCGGCCGTCAACGGTGAGGTATGCCGTCAGCGGGGCAGGCGCAACAGCACGACCCCCAGCACATCCCGTGTAGGTATGGCGCCGACCAGCCACGAGTCCACGCCCTCGGCCGGGTTGTCGCGCTCTACCCACCAACCGTCCTCCTCGGCCCGCGTGACCCGCTTGACCGCGACCGGCCGGGGGCCGTCCGGGCCGTCGGGGAGCCGGACGACGTGCGCCCGCCCGACACGCGGGCGCACGCCATACAGCACCAGGAGGCGATCGCCGTCCACATAGGTCGGCTCCATCGACCGCCCGCGGACGATCGCGAAACCGAGCTTCACGTGGTGGCGTCGCCCGAGGAGTCCGGGACGACTTCGCCGGCAGGAGTGAGGTGCTCGTGTTGTTCGGCCAGGATCCGGGAGAGGAAGGTCTTGGTCCGCTCGTGCTTCGGGGCGCGGATGACCTCCGACGGCGGCCCCTCCTCGACCACGACACCGCCGTCCATGAACACGACCCGGTCCGCGACATCGCGGGCGAACGCGATCTCGTGCGTCACGACGATCATCGTCATCCCGTCGTCGGCGAGTTCGCGCATGACCGCGAGCACCTCGCCGACCAGTTCGGGGTCGAGCGCGGAGGTCGGCTCGTCGAAGAGCATCAGCTTCGGCTTCATCGCCAGCGCCCGCGCGATGGCGACCCGCTGCTGCTGCCCACCGGACAGCTGAGACGGGTAGTGGTCGGCGCGCTCGGCCAGGCCGACACGCTCCAGCAGCACCTTCGCCTCGGCGACGGCTTCCTTCTTGCGGACGCCGCCGACCTGCACCGGGCCCTCGATGACGTTCTCCAGGGCGGTCTTGTGCGGGAAGAGGTTGAACCGCTGGAAGACCATGCCGATCTGCCGGCGCTGCCGCGCAATCTGCTTGTCCGGCAAGCGATGCAGCGTCCCACCGGCGTCCCGCAGGCCGAGCAGTTCGCCGTCGACATACAGTCGTCCGCCGTTGAAGACCTCGAGCTGGTTGATGCAGCGCAGGAAGGTCGTCTTGCCGGAGCCGGAGGGACCGAGCAGACACACGACCTCACCCTCGGCGACCAACATGTCGATGCCCTTGAGCACCTCGACACCGTGGAAGTCCTTGTGCAGGTTGACCGATTCGACCAAAGCCGTTGACGCGTTCACATTCCACCTCCGCCGCCGCGCAGGGACAGCATTCGTGACCGGAAGGTCTGCTTGGAGCCGCCGGTGCGCACCCCGAAACCGCGTCCGAAGTGCCGCTCCATCATCGTCTGGCCGACCATCAGGATGGAGCAGACGATGAGGTACCAGATGACGGCGGCGACGAGCGCCGGCATCACCCGATAGGTCGAGTTCGCAACGGCATTCGCCTGGAAGAAGAGCTCGGTCGTCACCGGCACGGCCGACAGCAGCGAGGTGTCCTTGACCATCGCGATGGTCTCGTTGCCGGTGGGCGGCACGATCACCCGCATGGCCTGCGGCAGGATGATCCGCCGCATCGCCTTGCCGCGGCTCATCCCGATGGCGCAGGCCGCCTCGTGCTGCCCGTTGTCGACGGAAAGCAGTCCGGCGCGGGCGATTTCGGCCATGTATGCCGCCTCCGACAACCCGAGGCCGAGGATACCGACGAGGATGCCGTTGCTGACCGACTTCACGTCCAGCGTGTAGAAATGCACGCTGGTGAAAGGGATTCCGAAGTCGAGCTTCGGGTAGAGGTACAGCACCCCGACGCCGAGCACGACGAGCAGCACGTAGCGCGGCACCGCCCGGAAGAACCAGGTGAAGACGAACGACACGAAGCGCAGCACCGGGTTGGTGGACAGCCGCATGACGGCGAGGATCACGCCGAGCACGATGCCCAGGACCATCGCTCCGACGGTGCAGATGATGGTGCCCTTCACCAGGCCTTCGAGCACCGGGCGGTATTCCATGACCCGCCAGACGAAGTGCCAGTCCCACTTGGAGTTGGTGACGAAGGAGTTGATCAGCATCGCGGTCAGGACCGCGATGACGACCACGCCGACCCATTGCCACGGGTGCGGCACCGGACGGGCGTCGATCTTGCCGGGTCGCTCGGTGGCGGCCGGCTTCTCGGGAAGCGTTGTCGTGTCAGTCATTCGGCACCGCCGGGTTCGCTGCGAACATCTCCACCGCTCCGCTCTGCTGTCCCCACTTGGCCAGGATCTTCTGATAGCTGCCGTTGGTCGCCATCGCCGCGAACGCCTTGGCGATCGCCACACCGAACTTGTCCTGACTCTTCGGCAGGACGATGCCGTACGGCGCCGAACCGGTGATGTCGCCGACGGCCTGCAACTTGTCGCCGGTCTTCTTCACGGCATACAGCGCGACGGGGGAGTCGGCGGCCATGGCGTCGACCTTGCCGGCGAGCAGGTCGGTGGTGACCTTGGACTGCAGGTCCTCGACGACGGGCTTGACGTGGTCGCTCTTGCAGACGCCCTTGTTGATCGCGGCGATCTCGTCGGCCTGGGTGGTGCCGGTCTGGACGCCGACCGAGTGGCCGCACGGTTTGGTGGGGTTGAACTTCTTGGGGTTGCCCTTCTGTGTGATCCACTGGGTGCCCGCGGAGAAGTAGCTGACCATCGTCACCTGCCGTAGCCGGGCAGCGGTGATGGTGAACGACGAGGCGCCCATGTCGTACTTCCCGCCGACGATGCCCGGCAGGATGTTGTCGAACTTGGCGTTCTGGAACTTCACCTTCAGCCCGAGGCACTGCAGGGCACCGCGCAACAGGTCGATGTCCATGCCGATGATCGTCTGGCCGTCGGGGGCGAGGAACTCGTTGGGTTCGTATGACGCGTCGGACGCGACGGTGATCGTCGAACCGGGCTGGACGGTGGACGGGAGTGCGCTCTGCACTCCGCCGGAGGAACAACCGGTCGTGGCGGACTGCTGCTCGCTCGTGCCGAGCCCGAGCGACGTCGCGCCACACCCCGCGAGGAGTGAGGCGACCAGTCCACCGGCGAGCACCATCGGCCAGCCGCGCCGGGTGGCTGAGTAGCGCGAGGAGCGAGCGCGTATCGAAGCCCCCGACCTGTTACCTAACCGTCTCGACATGAAGTGTCCTTTCGAGATGTGGACGTGATGCGCCTCATCCTCCCAGCGGCGACGGCTGTGTCGTGGGTCACGCGGCAGGGAAAGCGTCTCGCATGCGAGACGGCCTCAGTCTGGCTCAGTAGGGCGCGGTCAGCCCCTCGAACATCGGGAAGTGCTTGACGTTCCTGGTGAGTAGCTGTGCCGCAAGGCTGATTGCAGTTGCGGCGATCGCGAGATCTGCGCTGTCGATACCGCGATTGCGCGGTAGCCACTGTCGGCCGAGTTCACCTGCGATCTCCGCGATCTCAGCGTCCAGCGGATGCCAGGTGAACACATCCAGGAGTGCCCGGGTCGCGGCCTCTTCGGCCGGACGCATGCCAGCGAGTACCTCCAGCCGGACCACCTCGCTGGCATGTAACGGGCCGTCTTCCCGCGCATCGGAGAGCGTTGTCGCTGCAGCCGAGTCTCCCCGGAGCACGTCGATGATGATCGACGTGTCGACCACGATCGTCATCCGGCGGAGTCATGCAGTCGACGGCCGGAACGGATGTGCTCGACATACTCCGCACCGTCGGCCCCGCGCTCTGTCCACGCTCCTACCGCACTTGCGATCGCCTTCTGATCTTCGGCGGCGTCACTGCTCCGGCCGTATGCCGCCGTCACGGCATCCCGGATCAGCGCGGAGATCGACCGTCCGGTGCGCGCAGCCTCCTCATCCAGCAGCCGGCGCTCCTCGACGGTCAGCGAAATCTGGGTCCGCAACATGATGTAAGACTACATCACGAAGAACTCCCGGCAGGCGTCGTATGACGGCAGCAGCCCGTCGCGCTGCGCCTCGGCAAGCGTCGGCGCGGCGGTGTCCTTGGGGGACAGCACCGGCTCGATGCCGTCCGGGAAGGTGAGTGCGACGTCCAGGTCGAGGGGGTTGATGCCGTGCTCGCGCTCGGGGTTGTACGCCGCCGAGCACAGGTAGACCGCGGTGGAGTCGTCCTCGCGGGAGGCGAGGCAGTGTCCGAGCCCCTCGGACAGGTAGACGGCTCGGCGGGTCTCAGTGTCCAGCTCGACGCTGCGCCATTGCCCGAACGTCGGCGACCCGACCCGGATGTCGATCACGTAGTCGACGAACGAGCCGCTGACCGCGGTGACGTACTTCGCCTGGCTGGGCGGGACGTCCGCGTAGTGGATGCCACGCACGGCACCCTTGCACGAGACGGAGATGTTGGTCTGGATGACGTCCAGCCGGTGCCCGATGTGTTCGGCCAGCTTGTCACCGCGGAAACCTTCCATGAAGACGCCGCGGTCGTCGGGGAACTGTCGCGGAGTGACCACGAAAGCACCTGGGATATCGAGGGATTCGATCTTCATAGGTCTTCTTCTTCGAGTAGTCGGGTGAGGTAGGCGCCATACCCGCTCTTGGCCAGCGCATCGGCGTGCCGTGCGAGGCCTTCGTCGTCCAGCCAGCCGGCCCGCCAGGCGATCTCCTCGACGCAGCCGATCTTGAGTCCCTGGCGCTCCTCGATGACCTGCACGAAGTGGGCGGCGCCCATCAGCCCCTCGAAGGTGCCCGTGTCGAACCACGCGGTGCCGCGCGGCAGCACGGTGACGGTGAGGTCGCCGCGGGCGAGGTAGGCGTCGTTCACGCCGGTGATCTCCAGCTCGCCGCGTGCGCTCGGGGTGAGGTTGCGGGCGATCTCGATGACATCGTTGTCGTAGAAGTAGAGGCCGGGCACGGCATACCGTGACTTCGGCTGCGCAGGCTTCTCCTCGACCGAGATGACGGTGCCGTCGCCATCGAACTCCACGACGCCGTATGCAGAGGGGTCGGTCACGTGGTAGGCGAAGATGTGTCCACCGAGCAGTGAACTCGTCAGTCGGCGCAGATCAGTGCCGAGGCCGGTGCCGTAGAAGATGTTGTCGCCGAGGACCAGGGCGACGGTGTCGTCGCCGATGAAGTCAGCCCCGATGACAAAGGCCTGGGCCAGGCCGTCCGGTGAGGGCTGTACGGCGTAGCTGATCGAGATCCCCCACTGGCTGCCGTCGCCGAGCAGTCGGCGGAACTGCTCCGCGTCGTGGGGTGTCGTGATGACCAGCACCTCGCAGATGCCCGACATGAGCAGCGTGGACAGCGGGTAGTAGATCATCGGCTTGTCGTAGACCGGCATCAACTGCTTGCTGATGCCCCGGGTGATCGGATGCAGCCGCGTGCCGGACCCGCCGGCCAAGATGATCCCCTTCACACATCAGACCCTAGCGGTGCAACGAACGGTGACGTCACGCACGGCTGATACGGACCCGAGAAATAACCCATGCAGACACCTGTCTAATGCGCGCGGCATTAAACCACACGGGTCCTATTGAGGCTATGAAAAGGCGGATTTATTGCAGAGGGTGCGGCATGGTAGCAGAGATCGGCCCTTCCGTGTCGCTTCGTGGGATAGTTCTCGCGAACTTGACCAAATCTTGAAGGTTTGGGGCGCAAGTTCGGCCAGCGCAGTCGGCGTCGGGAGGGAACATGACGAGCAACGTGGACGCGAGTCTCGTGCAGGTCGCCACACGGCAGGGTGACGTGGGCGTGTGGCAGCCCGAAGTGGGCCTCGCGCGGTCCGTCGACTCGGCATGGCCCCTCGCGGGCCGGACGAGCGACTGGACCCGGTCCTACGTTTTCGCCGCCGTCATCAGCGATGCGATGTGCGCTCTGATGTGCGGTGCGGTCGCGGTCGTGGTGTCTGGTGCTGCACCGCTGCATCATCAGTTCCCGGTGCCGTACTTGGTGATTCTTTTACTCAGTCCGTTCGCATGGGTCGCGATGGTTGCCGCATGCCATGGGTATGAGCGTCGCTTCCTCGGTGTTGGCGCGGAGGAGTATCGCGCCCTGGTCTCGGCGGCGGTCCGGCTGCTGGCATTGTCGGCGTTCGTCTCGTACGCGCTCTACACGGGGCGCCCCTACTTGTCCCGCTTCTTCGTGCTCGTCTACTTCCCAGCCTTGCTGGGGGCTGCGCTGCTGGCGAGGTATGTCCTGCGCAAGCGCCTGCACCGCGCCAGGGCACGTGGTGTCGCGTGCCATCGGGCAGTGGTCGTCGGCCGAGATCATGCTGTCGAGGATTTGATCAACGACCTGCACAGGGACAGTGCACACGGGTTGAGCGCGGTGGCCGTGTGCACCGAGGCGCTGGATCATGTCGGCGGGGTCCGGCGCGAGGGTTCCGTGCGCGATGCCGTCGAGGTGGCACGGCGCTGTGCCGCGGATGTGGTGGTCGTCGCGAGCCCGTCTGACCTTGATGGGATTGCGTTGCGCCGGCTCTCCTGGGAGTTGGACGACTTGGGCATCGAGCTCATCGTGTCACCGGGGGTTGTCGAGGTAACAGGCCCGCGAATGTCCGTTCGGCCAGCGGCAAACCTGTCGTTGCTGCACATCGAGCGACCCGCGCTGCGGGGTCTGCACGCGCTGACGAAGACAGTGTTCGATCGGCTCGTGGCTGGTCTGCTGATTCTGGGGCTGACGCCCGTACTCCTCGTCGTCGCACTGTTGATCAAGTGCCGTGACGGCGGCGCGGTCTTCTTCCGGCAGACGCGCGTCGGGATTGACGGCCAGGACTTCACCATGCTGAAGTTCCGGTCGATGGTGCCGAACGCTGAGGCTCGTTTGGCTGAGCTCCGGGCGGACGCCGACGACGGGAACGGGGTGCTCTTCAAGCTCCGAGACGACCCACGGGTCACTGCGATCGGCAAGGTACTGCGTCGTTACTCGCTGGATGAGCTGCCGCAACTGATCAATGTGATCCGTGGCGATATGTCGATCGTCGGTCCCCGACCGCCGCTCCGCTCGGAGGTTGACGAGTACGGGTCTGACGCGGTCCGGCGGCTCCGAGTCAAGCCCGGGCTCACCGGTCTCTGGCAGGTGAGCGGCCGCAGCGACCTCTCCTGGGACGAGTCCCTCCGTCTGGATCTGCGATACGTCGACAACTGGTCGATGCTGCTCGATCTCCAGATCCTCTGGAGGACCACGCGGGCCGTCCTTGGAGGAGCCGGCGCGTACTGACAGCTGTCAGGTCTTTTTGCAGATGCCGTCTGGCTCCGCAATTAACGGGCGAGTGCGCGGGGTTGCTGATAGGACCAGGTATGGCACCGGAGTTGACGCGTCTGCGGACACAAATATTGAAGTTCGACTCTAAAGATTGCGTAAAGCCTTGATATAGAAACGGTATAGGCGTACGTTGTCTCGCAAGGCCCCTTCGGGGGTCTGCGTCGAACCCAGACACCTGTCCGGTCGGTGCTCTCACCAGGATGCTACTCGCAAGTAGCATCACCATGTCGTCCGCCCCCAGCGCTATGGGCCTGCGGCCTCGTCGTTTTTCTGTGCTAGATACGGGGGGCTCGATGCCTACAGCCAGTGATCGGTCGTATCCGAGTCGCTTGCGTGATGCCGGCGCCGGTCAGCGCGTCGCGTTGCTGGGCGGGGGAGGTTCACCGGTCGGCCGCGAGCTTGCTGAGCAACTGATCGCCCGAGGGATCCGTGTGCACAGCGCTGACGCTCGCGCTCTACGGGTTCGGTCGGTCGCCAATCATGTCGTTCCGGACGCAACCGACCCCGGCTTCCTGCCGGCGATCGCGCGGCTCGTGCGCCGACACCTCATAGACATCGTTATCCCGCTGAACACCGTTGCGCTCCAGCAAGTTTCGGCAGGTCGATCCTTGCTGGGCACAGATGTCGACGTGGTTGTCCCGGGCGCCGGCCCGGCAGCGATCATGCACGACCGTCTGCTGGTCTCTGCAAAGCTGTGGTCACATGGCGTGACCATCCCCAATTTTGCGGTGCCCAGCGACCTGCCTGATGTGGATGCCGCCCTGCGACTGATGGCCGGAGAGTTCGTCCTGCGCGCGCGCTTCGTGACCGATCGCCGCACGGCAACGCTGGTGCGGACCTCCGGCGACCTCGACTGGTCGACGCTCGATGACAACTCGTTGGTCCAGCAGTTCGTTGCAGGGGCGGCGTATGCAGTCATCGTGCACCGACCACCGAATGGCGGCCGTCGGTTGACGGTGGTGCTGGAGAAGACGATCCGAGCTGACGGCGAAGTCGTCACCTCCCGTGTCGCGGGGGACAGGCGTGTTGAGGAAGTGGAACGAGTGGCTCAGGCGACGGTCCGAGCTCTCGGCCTCACCGGACCGGCGGAGGTCATGCTCCGCAGCAGTTCCGACGGCACGCCGATCGTGCTGGATGTGACGGCCGGATTCGGCCCGCACAGTCCCTTGGTGCCGGAGCTGGTCGACGTGGTGCTGGAGAGCCACGCGCAGCACGGAAACCTGACTGAGCGTTTGACCGACGGTGGTGGTGGCACGGGAGGAAGTAGTCTCCGGCACGCGAGGGGGCAGCGATGAGCTGGGCTCCCGGGCGTGGTCGACCGGTCGCCATGCCCAACGACTACACCCCGTTACGTGGCAGCCGCATCGATGCGCGGGCTCGTGTCGCGTGGTTGCTACGCGTCAACCGGCTGGCGGGCTCGCCAGGGCCGGCCTCCGCGTTCGTGGAAAAGCTTCGCGCGCACGATTGCATCGTCGGCACGAGCACATTGTGTCGCTACGAGACAGGGACCGAGCCGGTCCCGATGTCGGTGGTGAGGGCGTACGAACTTGCCCTGAAACTCCCCGCTGGCCAGCTCGTCGGTGTCTGTGCCGGACTAGATCGCATGTTCGGGGGAGCCCTCGCCGTGGAGGCGACCGCGTCGCCGCTTCCGCGTGTTGATCTCCTCCGCGTGCTCGGGCAGTGGGAGACGCAGATCGAGAACTGTTCGATGCGTGGCGTCGACTGGGTCAATCTCGCCGAGCTGCTCAGCAAGCCGAGCGGCCCGGTCCTGCCGCCGTCCGTGGTTCATAACTGGGTGTCTCGACTGGTGACCGAGACCATGCGGTCGGTGCACGAAGCCTTCACGACCCGGATCCACGCTCTCGGGCTGTTGCTCACTGAGCCTGGCATCAGCCGCATAGTGCTTGAGTCCATCGACGAAGTCACCGGTGCTCCGGGAGCACAAGCCGTCAGCAACGTGCTTGCTGTGCTCGGCAGCAGCCAGGACCGGTTCGTGCTGCAGTGGCTGGTCGATCACTTCGAGCAGTCCACCGGCGAACATCAGTGGGGCGCGGCATATGCTCTGCTCAGCCCGATCTGCCGGGGCACGCTACCGGGAGATCTGGTCCCGGCCATCTCTCGCGCCGTGCTCGACGCGGCGTCCGAGGGCTTGGATCGAGGCCGGCCGGCGTTCATGATTGCGCAGCGATTGTCCGCGAGTTTGATGCGGCAAGCCGTCTCGCGCCTCGGCTGCTACCCGGCTCCGACCGGATCCGGTGCGC
This sequence comes from Flexivirga oryzae, assembly GCF_014190805.1. Taxonomy (NCBI): domain Bacteria; kingdom Bacillati; phylum Actinomycetota; class Actinomycetes; order Micrococcales; family Dermacoccaceae; genus Flexivirga; species Flexivirga oryzae. Next base: position 121,153 of record NZ_JACHVQ010000001.1, read on the forward strand.
GTGTTCAGAGTCCTGCGGGCTTGAGCGCCTACAGCTCTGCCGCCCTGCAGGAGTCGCGATTGGACGACCCGATGGTGGAGCGTCTGCTCCGGGAGGCGCTCTCACCCGATTTTGTGGAGCGGCGGCACCATTCGTCGTTGGTTTTGGCCGCCAGTCCCTACCGGGAGGTGTTGGCGAACGTCGCGGTCGACCTGGTGAGCAGCGCGAACGAGCCCTTTGTCGGTGACTCCGCGAGCAGCTGCCTGGTCTATCTGGCCGGTGCCGGCCAGCGCAGGAAGTTGATTGAGCTACTGGTGACCGAGCCGCGCCGTCGCGGCTCCTCGCTCCTCGCCCTCGCTCGCTCGGGAGGGGTGCCGGACGGCGTCGACCTGACGACGTACGCCGACGACCCGGAGCAGGTGCACGACGTGGTCTACGCCGCCGGCTTGAGTGGGCACTCCAACCTGCGACTGTTCGCGAACAGTCCGGACAGCGCCGGTGGCGATGCGCAGCAGTGCGCGCAGTGGTGGCGGCGGGTCGGCTCCGCCATCACTGACAGGGACGCGCGGCTCCCCATCGGCGCTGCGCAAAGGGACGACGCCCAGGGGGAGCAGGCTCACACCAACGTCCTGCACCTTGTGGGTTGATGACGCGCCTCGAAGTCACTCGATAGCCTGTGCGGGTGCGCATTCTTGTCACCGGGGGAGCCGGATTCATCGGAAGCAACTTCGTTCACCTGATCATGGCGACGAATCCGGGTGTCGAGGTGACGGTGCTGGATGCGTTCACATACGCGGGCGAACGTGCGTCGCTTGCCGGGCTGCAAAGCTCGGTCCATATCGTCGACGGCGACGTTACCGACCCTGCGACGGTCGATCGACTGGTCGGGCGGAGCGACGCCGTGGTCCATTTCGCAGCCGAGTCCCACAACGACAACTCCTTGGCGGAGCCGTGGCCCTTCGTACACACCAACCTGGTGGGCACATTTACACTGCTCGAAGCAGTCCGCCGTCACGACGTGCGTTACCACCATGTCTCCACCGACGAGGTGTACGGCGATCTGGCGCTCGACGACCCGGCGCGGTTCAGTGAGACCACGCCGTACAACCCGAGTAGCCCCTACTCGTCGACCAAGGCCGGCAGTGATCTGCTGGTGCGTGCATGGGTCCGCTCGTTCGGTGTGCGCGCGACGATCAGCAACTGCTCCAACAACTACGGTCCTCGCCAGCATGTCGAGAAGTTCATTCCACGGCAGATCACCAATATCATCGACGGCGTCCGGCCCAAGCTCTACGGCGATGGGCTCAACGTGCGTGACTGGATCCACGTGGACGACCACAACAGGGCAGTGTGGTCGATCCTCGAGCACGGCCGGATCGGCGAGACGTACCTGATCGGGGCGGACGGCGAGCGCAACAACAAGGATGTCGTGGAGCGGATCCTTGTCGCGATGGGCAAGGATGCGGCCGACTACGATCACGTGACGGATAGAGCTGGTCACGACAGGCGGTACGCGATCGACTCCGCCAAACTTCGTCACGAGCTCGGATGGCGCCCGTGGTTCGGCGACTTCGACAAGGGATTGATGGACACGATCGACTGGTACCGCGCGAACGAGTCCTGGTGGCGTCCGCAGAAGGCCGCCGCGGAACAGCGTTATAAGCACCAGGACGTCGTCGTCGGGGATTTCTGATGCGCTGGCTGATCACAGGTGGACGAGGGATGTTCGGCACCGATCTGGCGCTGCTGTTGCAGGCACGCGGTGAAGGAGTCGTCGCCGTTGGTTCGTCGAGTTGCGACGTCCGGTCACTGGATGCCGTTCGTGCAGCGATGCGCGACATTGATGTCGTCGTGAACGCTGCTGCCTGGACCGCGGTCGATGACGCGGAAGCTCATGAGGCCGAGGCTTTCTCGATCAATGCCACCGGGGCCCGGAATGTCGCGGCGGCTGCGGTCGAGAGCGGTACCCGTATGGTGCACATTTCGACCGACTATGTCTTCGACGGCGCGGCTACCACCCCGTATGGCCCGGAGCACCCTCAAGATCCACGGTCCGCCTACGGCCGCACGAAGGCAGCGGGGGAGTGGGCAGTGCGAGCCGCCAACCCGGATGCCCTGATCATCCGCACGGCATGGCTGTATGGCGAGCACGGCCCCAACTTCGTCAAGACGATGCTGCGCCTCGCGGGTGAGCGAGAGACTTTGACGGTAGTGGACGACCAAATGGGTCAGCCCACTTGGACCCGCGATCTTGCGGATCTGGTCTTGCGCCTGCTCGCGGACGGCGCACGGGGTGGCTACCATCACGGCACCGCCTCAGGGCAGACGACGTGGTGTGGTTTCGCACAGGAGATCTTCCGGCTTGCTGGACTTGATCCTGACCGCGTGCTTCCGTGCAGCACGAGCGAGTTCCCGCGGCCGGCGCCCCGTCCGGCATACAGTGTGCTCGCTGGAAACTCGGCCATGCGGGACTGGCGCACCGCCCTCGGCGGTTACCTGGCGGTTCAGAGCAGCCAGCGGTAGCGGCCACGGTGGAACAAGAGGGGGTGTTTGCCGGCGCCAGCCTGGGCGAGTGACTTCACCGCACCGATCACGATGTCGTGGTCGCCTGCAGTGTGCACAGCGGTAGTCACACACTCCAAGTGGGCCACGGAGCTCGAAATGAGCGCAACGCCTGTTTCGCGGCCGCGCTCGAACAACACTCGCTCGAGCTGTCCGGCGCGGTCCCGTCCGGCCCGTGCCAGTTCGGTTGACAGCTCGTGTGAGGAAGCGTCGAGAATGCTGACACCCCATCGACCCGACTCGATGATGGCCTCGCGAAAGCGTGCCGTTTTGGCGATGCAGACAAGGATGAGTGGCGGCTCCAGGGATACCGAGGTCACCGAGTTCGCAGTCATCGCGACGTCGTTGCCATCCGCAAGGGTGGTGATCACGCAGACACCGGTTGCTAGACATCCCATCGCGTCACGGAGGGAGCGAGGTGTCACCGGCTCGGCTTGGCGCGACTCCGGGGCGCCACTCGCGTCGACGGCGGTCGACGCGAACCGCAGGGCCACCGTCGCCGCGTCGACGTAGGTGGCCACGGCATCCTCCGGATAGTCGTCTGAGGGGGGTGGCTCGGAAAGCCATCCCTCCGTGACCGGCGGCCGCACCATGAAACTCAGCCTACCCTGAGCGCGGAATAGAGTGTCGGCGAACGTCGACTGATCGTGGTTCAGGGGCCGGAAACTCGCGATCCCTGGTTGTGTTTGTGGCATTCAACCCGTCTGATTGCAATTTCTCCGCAACGCGACGGACGGGCCCGTAAGGTGAATACTCCGAACCACGAGGCAGCCGCCGCGAAAGAGGGGGGCCATGCGACCACATGCCGGGTTGACGACCACGAGATATGCGACGGTACCGATCGGCAGCAGACTGTCCGGGGCGGACAACGCACTCAACTTTCTTCGTCTCGTGCTGGCGAGCGCAGTGATCGTCGCGCACACGTGGCCGGTGGGTGGGTTCGGCACCGCACCCGCATTCGCTGGTATGAGCAGCGGAACCTGGGCCGTGGCGGGCTTTTTCAGCATCAGCGGCTACCTGATCGCGGGGTCGCGCCTGAGGTCGCGGTTCTGGGACTACCTATCTCGCCGTGCCTTGCGGATTTTCCCTGGTTTCTGGGTGTGTCTCATCGTGATTGCGTTCGGATTCGCACCACTTTCTCGTGTCTTGGGTGCTCCGGGTTCCTGGTCACCCGTGGACGGCGTTCGTTTTGTCGTCGTCAATATCTATCTCAATATCCACGAGTACAACGTCGGCAGTACGATCCACGGCAACCCATACCCGCTGACGTGGGATGATAGTTTGTGGACGCTGTTCTGGGAATTCAGTGCATATCTCGTGGTTGGCGGACTGTTGGGACTTGCGATTTTCCGACGCCGGATGGCGACGTGTTTTGCAGCGCTTCTGATTCTTACGACCTCCGCGTACTATCTCGCGGAGGCCATGCACATCACTTCCGGGTATGTGCTGAATGGATCCCGTCTCGGTGCGTCGTTTGTTGCAGGCGTTCTGCTTTACTCCCTGAAGGATCGGTTGCCGGCCTCGCCACGGTTGTTCATTCTCTCCCTCGCCCTCCTTCTCGGCATCGGACTCGCGGGTCTGCCCAACTTGCTAGTTGCGCTGCCTTTCGCCTATGCGCTGCTCTACCTCGGTGGCACTTTGCCTACGCGGATCGGTGCGCGGAATGATGTGAGCTACGGGGTATACATATACGCGTTCCCTATTCAACAACTGCTCGCCACTCAGAATCTTCAACGTGCCGGTGAGCTGGTCTTCATCGTCGTGGCGTTCGTCCTTACCCTTCCGTTTGCCTGGCTCTCGTGGCGGTTGGTCGAGCGGCCCGGGATGAAACTCCGAAAGAAACTTCGTCGCCGGAGACGTGTCCCGATCACGAGTGTTCCTGTGACGGGAATGGAAGCCCCTGTCGGGCCCGATTCACTTGGTGGTAGTGGGACTGGCACGGACCTGTGATGTCAGCAATCTCGCGTGCACCCGCGCTGCGTGCGTTGCTGTGGTTGGCAGCGATCTGGTGTGCCGTGCTTGCGGTCATCTTGACGCCGATGCATTGGATCGATGTACCGGCGCCGCGACTGATCGAACTAGCGTCCTTCACTCCGCTCGGGACTCCCTTCGCGTTGGTCTCACTGCTCCTCGCGGTCCTTCTTCTTGTCGCAGACCGATCCCGGCGGGTGGCGGCGTCTGGGCTCACAACGGCAGTTGCGGCGATCCTCGCCCTTCATGTGTGGTGGCTGGCACCGCTTTACGTTGGACACCGGCCGGTGACAACCGGCGACGGGCTCACAGTCTTCAGCCAGAACTTCGAATATGGTGACGTAACCGACTTGGCGCAATTGGTGCGCGCACAACACGTCGATGTGCTTGTCCTCACCGACATCGGTAGCGAGCGGATCGCGGAGGTCCTGAAGACCGACATACCAAGCCTCCTGCCCTACTCCATCGGAACCAGACCCGATCAGACGATCTCATCGGTCATCTTCAGCCGTTTCCCGATGGACCACTTGGGAAGTGGGTCGCATTCGACGCATGCGGACACCGTGCGGCTGCACACTCCCTCGCTTGGCGAGGTCACTCTTGTCGCTGTCCACCCGCAGCCGCCATATACGGCACGATGGCGTATCGACTACCGCGCGCTGACCGCGTATCTGCGCGTCGCGGTACCGCAGCCCGCATCACAACCGACTGTCATCGCGGGCGACTTCAATGCGACGACCGACAACGTGCCGTTCCGCCATCTTCTGGACTTGGGCTTCACGGACGCCCTGACCGACACGCGCGGGGGGTTTCAACCCACCTGGCCGGACTCGTCGGCGCGGCGCTATTTCGGCGTTCCCGTACCGAGGCTCGTCACGATCGACCATATCCTCACGTCTGCTCAACTTGCTGCGTCACGGTTCACGACCGTGCATGTTCGCGGCTCTGACCACAGCGGTATCGTCGCCCACCTGGCGAGTCGAGTGAATTGATGCGATGAACACGTCTTCAACGGCATTGCAAGAGAGAGTGGGGACAAGAAGCGATGACGACTTGGCGGGAAGTCCCGTTCGGATCGATGGACAACACGATGCTCGATGCGTGGACCGAGATTCGCCAGCTGGTTCCTGCTTTGCACGGACCGTTCTTCGACCCGGCTTTCGTTCGTGCGGTCCATGAAACGGTTGGGCCGGTGACGCTGCTGATCGGCCAGGAGAAGAACGGGGAAATTTCCACGATCTGGCCAGTTCACCGACGGGGGGCGCGCGTCATCCCAGTCGGCTGGCCGGGTGCTGACTTCCAAGGTCCGCTGTGCCGCTCCACGGTGGACCCGACCGAGATGCTCACGGCGATCGGCGCCCGCACCCTGTTCTTTGACCACCTCCTGCGCGGTCTGGGTGTGCCCGAGCAGGTGGTTCATACCTGGCGACCTTCTCCCTACTTGGATGTCACGGGGGGATTGGATGGCTACCTCGGCAGGGCGAGCCGCAGTGGCCGAGACAACCTGTCACAGGCACGACGGCGGGCTCGCAAGGCATCGGCAGAGTTGGGTGAGCTTCGATTTACCCCTGAGTCAACGTCATTCGCGCTACTGGGCGAACTCATCCGGCTCAAGCGACGTCAGTACGCCGCCACCGGGTCGGGAGATTTTTTCGCTGAGAGTGGCCATCGCGAGTTACTGGAGCACCTGTTCCTGTCGAGCAGCGAAAATTTCGCCGGTGTGCTGTCCGCGGTCCACTGCGGCGACACGTTGCTGGCGGCCCACTTCGGTTTGCGTGCGAACGGTGTTCTGCACTGGTGGTTCCCCGTGTATGAGCCGGAAGTCGCTCGATTCAGCCCGGGATGGATCCTGCTACGCGAACTCATCTCCGCAGCACCGAGTCTCGGCGTCGACCGCATCGATCTTGGACGTGGCGATGACGAGTACAAGCGTCGCGCCAAGACGGGGGAAGTCTTTGTCGGTAAAGCTACTATCTCCACCTCGCGGACTGTCCGCTTGGCTCGAGCGGCGAATGACGTCGCTCGGGGTGCGGTGCGGAGGTCGGGCCTTGCGCCACGAGTTCGACGGGCCCTCAGAACGCGTCGATGAAGCGGCTCACAAGGATCGGAGCCAGTCAGGGCCGGGCATGGCCCGCATACGTCGTCTGCTGAGCAGGACGCGCACCGCGGCCTTGCTTTCCGCCCGCCCAGAGGTCGCTCTGAGTAATTCACCGACAACAGAGCAGAGGTAGAAGGTTGCCGCGGCTGGGACCGCGTGCCTACGGCTGTACAGCACAACCCGGTTTCGGCAGGCGAGGGCCGACCGGACCGGGTCACCGCGTGAGCCTTCGAGATGGGTAGCGCTCGCAGCAGGGACGAACACTGTGGCAAAGCCGATGTCGCTGGCGCGGAGCGCGAACTCCGTCTCCTCTGAGAACAGAAAAAAGCTCTCGTCCCAAGGTCCAGTTGCTTCGATGCACTCGCGGCTGATCAGTTGTGTGGAACCTTCCGCCCAATCGGTGCGTGTCGATGTCTCGTACTTGCTCGGGTCGTAGACGGTCTCGCCGATATCCCGGACGCGTGCGAGGCGACGTGAGCCGATCGCCGTCTCGAGAAACGCTGACCGCAAGGACGGCTCGCGGCGCATCGAATAGATGAGGTTGCCGTTTCCATCCGACAGACGCGGAACCGCGATCCCGACACCGGGTGTCCGGAGGGCCTGCAGGAGATGTTGCCCGCACCCGCTCTCCAGTCGCACGTCTGGGTTGAGGATCAGGTAGGCCGTCGCTGCCGGGTCGGCCGCCGCGATCCCAGCGTTGATTCCGGCCGAGTACCCGCCATTTCGTCCGGTTTGAACAACGCGCACGTTTGGAAGCTGACGCGCCAAATCAGCGCTGTCATCAGTTGAGTTGTTGTCGACGACGACGACGGAGTAGGGAATCGGATCCAGCCCACTGGAGAGCGATTGGCCCAGCCCAACGAGCAGATCGGCGCTGTTGTAGGTGACAACGATGAGCGCGATGTGCTCAGCTTTCGTCACGGCGACTCTCGCTTCCTCGTTCGATCGACCCTCGACTCCAAGCACCGCCGCGGTGATGCTGCGCACACGCGCCAGCCGTCGATGCTGTTGACGACGATCAGTATGCTGCCAGGCACGCGGACGTGTGACAACGGCGTTCCGCGAGACGTTATGAGATATCCAATCGGCTTGAAAGTCAAGGGCATCCGCGGTAGGGGCGCTGGCGGCCGGTTCCACGGTCGGTCGCTGCCGAGATCGGCTATCGACGTATGCACCGGTGTCCAAGGAGCCAATGCATCGTAATTTTTGCAGGTGCGGGCTTCTTGGGTGTCATTACCACGAAACGAGGGTCGAATGACGAAACGCGTGGATATGATGTCTCCCGTTCGACGGTGAAACGGTCGCAACTCGTCTCGGGCAGACCGAGGCTCATCCATTCGTGCATGCACAACGCTTGTGCGTGCCAGAGTCCATTCCTTGGGGGCCCACATGAAGGTCGCGGTATTCGGTCTTGGCTATGTCGGGGCAGTGACGGCTGCCGGCCTTGCAGCTCGAGGGCATCGCGTCGTCGGTGTCGATGTCGACACGCACAAGGTCGATCTGATAGCGCACGGCCAGAGTCCAGTGGTCGAGCCGGGGATTGATGATCTGATGCGCGAGGGCGTTGCTTCGGGCCGGCTCTCCGCGTCACAGGACGCGCGCGTTGCCCTCGACGGTGCCGACGTTTCGCTGCTTTGTGTCGGCACACCATCCACATCGCGGGGCGCCACGGATCTCACCTTCATCAGCCGGGCTGTCCGGGACATTCGAGACGCGATGACGGTCGTCTCGCCGCCGCGGACCGGCCACCACAGCGTGGTGGTCCGCAGCACCGTTCCTCCCGGCACCGGCCGTGACGTCGTCGCGCCCGTCTTCTCCGACAAACTCCCCGCCGGCTGGAGCGTCGGAACTGCGATGTGTCCGGAATTCCTGAGGGAGGGCGCTGGAGTCGCGGACTTCTTCGACCCGCCGTTCGTCGTCGTCGGCACGACCGACGCCGAGACGCATCGCTCGCTTGACGAATTGTTCGCGTTCCTGGAAATCCCCCTTCACCACGTCACCGTGGAGACGGCGGAAGCGCTGAAGTACGCCTGCAATGCTTTCCACGCAACCAAGGTCGCGTTCGCCAACGAGATTGCACGGGTGTTCCGCCCATATGGCGTCGACTCCCGCGAGGTCATGAGGATCTTCTGCGAGGACACAAAGCTGAACATTTCACCGACGTACCTCCGCCCAGGTTTTGCCTTCGGGGGTTCCTGTCTGCCGAAGGACCTCCGGTCACTGCAGCACTTGGCCAGGACGAGCGGTGTGGAGGCTCCACTGCTTGTCGGCACGACCACGAGCAATGAGATCTCCGTCCGCGAGGTGGTCGATCGTGTCGTCGCCGCGGATGGCCGCCGGGTCGCATTGTTGGGTCTGAGCTTCAAGTCGGACACCGATGACCTGCGTGAGAGTCCGAACGTCGAGCTGGCGGAGCGGCTCGTGGGTAAGGGCTTCGATGTTCGGATCTACGATCCGATCATCAACCCCGAGCGGTTGATCGGCACGAACCGCGCGCACATCATGGCCCGTCTCCCGCACTTGGACCGGCTGTTGACGAACTCTCCCGAGGAGGCTCTTGACGAGGCTGATGTGGCGCTCGTCACCTCGACTGGCACCGAGGTGGTCGAGGCGTTACAGCACAACTCACCAGGACTCCTGATCGATCTCAGCGGTCGCCTCGGCAGCGATGTGGAGGATGTGCCCGGCTATCAGGGAGTGGGCTGGTGACTGCTGCTGACGCGCCCCGCGTTCTCATCATCGTGCAAAACCTGCCAGTGCCGTTTGACCGGCGGGTTTGGTTGGAGTGCCTGGCATTGCGCGATGTGGGCTACGACGTCACGGTCATCTGCCCGCAGGGCCGCGGGACTGGCGCATTTCAGGTGATCGATGGCATCACGATCCGCGCTTATCCGCCATATGCACCCGGTGGGAGCGCGCTGAGTTACGTCGCCGAGTACGCATACTCATTCACAGCGACCGCCTATCAGCTGGCGCGAGTTCGCAGGGCTGGCCGATTCCAGGTTATGCAGGCCTGCAACCCGCCGGACATCTTCTGGCCGCTCGCCAAACTGCTGCGGCGAGTGGACGGCACCCGGTTCGTGTTTGATCACCACGATCTGTCACCAGAGCTGTATCGTTCGCGATTCCCGGAAGGTGCGAGGCTCCCCTTGCGGGGGCTGTATGCGCTGGAGCGGGCCACCTTCCGTACAGCCGATCGTGTCACCTCGACCAACGAGTCGTATGCCGCCATCGCTCGCAGCCGCGGCGGCAAGGACGCCAGCCGGGTCACCGTTGTGCGCACTGGCCCAGATCCGGACCGGCTGAAGCCCGCCGAGGCGGACCCGGACCGTCGTCGCGGCAGGCGTTACCTCGTTGCGTACATAGGAGTCATGGGACCACAAGACGGCGTCGACCTCGCGCTGGAGGCGGCGAACATCGTTGTCAATCAGCTTGGTCGAACGGATGTGTCGTTCACCCTCATCGGCGGGGGTGACTCCTGGGACGATTTGGTCGCACAGCGGGACAGGCTGGGTCTCCAGGACTATGTCGAGATGCCGGGTCGGGTCCCGGACGAATACGTCATCTCGGTGCTGTCATCTGCGGACCTCGGGCTGTCTCCAGACCCAAAGAATCCGTTGAACGACGTCTCCACGATGAACAAGACGATGGAGTACATGGCATTCGCGATGCCGGTTGTTGCGTTCGATCTGCGTGAGACCCGCGTCTCGGCCGCTGACGCTGCACGCTACGTCCCCGCAAACGATGTCGAGCTCTTCGCCAAGGAAATCGTTGGCCTGCTGGATGATGCTGAGACTCGGGCGATCATGGGCAAGAAAGGTCGCGAGCGGATCGAACGTGAACTCGCGTGGCAGCATCAGCGCACCGGGTACGTCAATGTCTTCGACGAACTGACGGGCCGTCGGGAACGCTGATGACGACCGTGTTGATCGCCGCACACAACGAGGCGGGCATCATCGGACGTACCCTCGATGGTCTGCTCAACGAGGGCGGGGATTCTTCCATCCGGGTTGTCGTGGCCGCGAATGGCTGCACCGACGACACCGCGGCCGTCGCGCGGCGACGGCATGTGGAGGTCGTGGAAGTGGCCGAGCCCGGTAAGGCCGCTGCGCTGAACGCTGCCGAGCACGGGCTGATCGGATATCCACGTGTCTACCTCGACGCTGACGTGAACCTCACCCGAAGTGCTGTCGAGCAGCTTACGAGGGCGCTGCGTTCGGTCGACGACGACAGCTCGCAGCCGGCTGTTCTCGCGACGGTGCCGGCGCGCCGCGTCGATGCGTCGGGGAGCACTGTGTTGGTTCGGATGTATTACGCCGTGAACGCACGACATCCGGCATACCAGACGGGCCTCTTCGGGCGAGGCGCGATCGCTCTCTCCGAAGACGGTCGACGGCGGTTCACCGAATTTCCTGAGATCATCGCAGACGACCTGTTCCTCGACTCGCTGTTCGGCCCGGGAGAAACGGCCGAGGTCGACAATGTGGTGAGCGTTGTGCGCGCGGTGCGCTCCACCCGCGACCTCGTTCGCCGGCTCGCAAGGGTACGTCGCGGGAATGCGCAATTGCGCGCGGCCGACGCAACGGGTCAAGTGCGGCGGGCGATGGGCCCCGGCTGGTTGGTTGCGGCTGCGCGCACCGATCCGCGGATCATTCCGGGGGCTCTCGTCTATGCCGCGATCACCATCGCGGCTGAGGTGCAATCTCGGTGGGGCGGTGACGGTTGGGGCGCAGACCGGTCGACGAGCGATGCAGAGGCGGCGGTCATCCGATGAGTTCCGCTCTTGCGCTCCCTGCTGGGCGCCGGGTGAATGTGTGCTTCCATGGCGTCGATCGTCCGCGGCGAGCACTGGAACACGGCGAAAACAAATACTGGGTCAGCCATGACGAGTTCTTGCGTCTGGCAGACGCATTCGCGACGTGGGACGCGCTTTCGCTGAGTTTTGACGATGGCAACGTTTCCGACGTCGAGATCGTGTTGCCCGCCTTGGTAGAGCGCGGTATGACCGCAACGTTCTTCGTGCTGGCCGGTCGACTGGATCAACCTGGCAGCCTGACGACGGGGGACGTGCAAGAACTGGTCGAAGCCGGGATGACGGTCGGAAGTCACGGCTGGACGCACACTCCCTGGACCCGGCTCGACGGAGTCGAACTCGATCGCGAGGTCATTGACGCTCGTGACCTAATCGCCGAGATCACCGGTGCACCGGTCACGACTGCGGCCCTGCCGCTGGGCCAATACAACCGAGCCGTGCTGAAGGCAGCACGACACGCTGGATACTCGACGCTGTTCACCAGTGACAGGCAGACCACGGGCGCGAACTCTTGGCGCCAGGCGCGATTCAGTGTGCAGAAGGGGACGACGCCGGAATCTCTGACGACTGCTGTCGCGACAGCGCTGGAGACACACCGAAGGGTCTACTCCACGCTCAAGCAGTTTCGCAAGAGTTGGTCGTGATCATGACATCGGGTCGCGAGCGGCTCGCATGATGACCATCACGCCGAGGCCGGTGCGGGGTACGCGGTGGCGCGCCGGGCCATGGAGCGTCGGCCCGTCGCAGCGGTTCGTCGGGTTGGACGTGGCACGCGCCGTTGCGCTGGTGGGCATGATGATCGCCCACATCCTCCCGAAGACCGTACGCGGTCACGTTCCGCTGTCACAACGCATGGTCACCGGCAACTCAGCTGCCCTGTTCGCGGTGCTCGCGGGAGCTTCGCTGGCGTTGATCACCGGAGGGCGGGTGCCCCACACGGGACGCCGGCGCGTCGAGGACTCCAGCGCCGTGCTGGTGCGCGCCGTCGTGATCGTTATCTTTGGACTCGCCCTGGAGCAACTGCATCCAGCGGGCATCGCCGTGATCCTGCCCTACTACGGCGTGCTGTTCGCATTGGCCATTCCATTCTTGTGGTTACGTCCGGCACAGTTGTTCGCACTCGGCGTCGCCTGGATGGTTGTTGCGCCGGTGGTATCGCAAGTGGTGCGACTGGCTCACCCCACGTCGACCGCCGGCGGCTTCAGCGGGCTAGGTGTCGGCGGGATTTTCTTGCGGCTGTTCCTCACGGGCCAGTATCCGGCCTTCACCTGGATTGCGTATCTCTTCTGCGGGATGGCGGTCGGCCGACTAGATCTGCGGCGAGCAGATCGTGCTCTCGCGCTGCTCTGTGGCGGTGCTCTCGCAGCGGGCCTCGCGGCCGTCGTGTCCCACCTGGTCACCTCCCTGCCAGGCGTCCACGAGCGACTTGTCGCCACATGGGACGGCACGACCGTGCACTCGTGGGCTGCGCTGCAACCTGAGCTGGAAGTCGGACTGCAGGGCATCACGCCCACTCACAGCTGGTGGTGGCTCGCGATCGATGCGCCACATTCCGGCTCGGGGCCGGACCTGCTCCAGACGACAGCCACCGCTCTCGCCGTCATCGGTGCAGCGCTACTCGCCACGCGCGTCGTGCCGAGACTCTGGCAGATTGTCTTCGGCGCCGGCGCGATGACACTCACCCTCTACAGCTTGCACATCGTCATGGTTCTCCCGCAGACCTGGCCGGACCACGGTCCTCGACGCCTGTTGCCGGAAGTTGCCGTCGTGGTGATTGCCGGAGCGGTGTTCGCCCTTCTTCGGCTCAAAGGCCCGCTGGAAACGATTGTCGCCGTCATCTCCCGTGCCGCAGCACGGGCGGTCGGCCGCCTGCTGAAGATTCGTGGGGATCGTCGTGGCTGAGTCGCTTGCGGGTCGTGTGACCCGGGCAGCGATGTGGAGCGGCATCAACACCGTTGCGATGCGGCTGGTCGGGATGGTCGTCACGATGATCATGCTGCGGATCGTGACGCCGGCAGAGTTCGGTAACTACGCCGTCGCACTAGCGGTCTTCACTGTCGTCAGTTCATTCTCGGAACTCGGGCTGACGGCATGCATGGCCCAGGCTGACATGGATCCGGAGGAGATCGGTCCGACTGTCTCCTTCCTGTCGATTGTGATCGGCGTGGGGCTCGCGGTCGCGATGCTCATTCTGGCTCCGTTCCTGGCGGTGCTGCTCGGGGCCCCCGACAGTGCGGGCGCGTTGCGGATCCTCGCGCTCTGTATCGCAATGGTCGGTCTGTTCACGATTCCGTGCGGCATCCTCGCGCGGGAGTTCCGCCAGGATGCAATGTTCTTCGGAGTGGCAGCGGCCTTCCTGCCAGGCAATGTCCTGATGATTCTTCTTGCGCTGAACGGGCCTGGCGACATCGCATTCGCATGGTCCAGGGTGTTCGGTCAGTTGGTGACCGGGTGTGTGCTCATCTGGTTCGCGAAGAAGTTCTACCGGCCCCACCTCGACCGAAGCCAGGTGCGACGCGTGCTGCGCTTCGGAGTGCCGATCGCTGCCGCAAACCTGGTCGGATTCATGCTCCTGAATGCGGACTACCTGTTCGTCAGCAAGGTGCTTGGCCCCGTACGTCTCGGCATCTACACACTTGCCTTCAACGTCAGCTCCTGGGCAACGGCAACGCTCAGCTCGATGGTGCTCAACGTCGCGATGCCGATGTTCAGTCACGCCAAGAGTGATCCGCAGCGATTGGGTCGAGCGCTGCGCAGTTCACTCAGCCTGATCTGCCTGGTCGCCTTTCCGATATCGGGGTTCACCGTGGTGTTGTCAGGTGAGATTGTCGACACGCTCTACGGTCATCGGTGGATCGCCGCAGCTCCGGTGATTGTGGTGCTTGGCGTCTATGGCAGCCTCTACGTTGGGTCGTTGCTACTCAGCAATCTACTGGTGGGTATGGGATATCCGACGCCCAACCTGATCGTGCAGATCATCTGGCTTGTCGTTCTCGTACCCGCAATGTTCCTGGGTGTTGAAGCGGACGGTATGCGCGGTGCCGCGTTTGCCCATGTCGTGGTCATCGTTGTGGTCGTTCTACCGGCCTACTTCGTGCTGACCAGGCGGTTCGTCGATGATCTCTCCAGGACTCTGCTCGCCTCCACCTGTCCGGCCCTTGCCCTGACGGTCGTCAGCGCCCTCGCCGCCTGGGCGGCCAAGCAAGTGTCAGATGTCGCAGGTGGACGGCTCGCAATCGGACTCGTGGTTGGCGGGGCGGTCTACCTGACCCTCGGTCTGCCGGTCATGGGGCAGTACCTACCGGGCAAGGTCATGCGGCTGCTTGGTCGAGTGCGACTTGATGAGTGGGCTCGCTACCCGCTCTACAGCCGACTACGGCGACCGGCAGGAGCGGTCTCTCGCGACTGACAGCTGCCGCTGTCGACGTCGATCAGCTCAGGACGGCGAAAGTGCAACCATGCTGGCCAGGAGAGCCGTCGTCGATGGGTCCGCAGCCGCGCCTGCGAGCATCCCATCGAGCCATTGGTCGTCGAACACCCTCGTCTTCCGAACGGGGTCGAGTAGGCTCGGGTTGCGTCGCCAGTGCTCGGTCAGGAGCGTGGTGAGCGTGTCACCGCCGGCCGGCGGCCGCCGGGTGTTGCGAAGGCGCTGGGCAATCTTGCGGCCTGCCTTCTGTGCGACCGGTACTCCGTTGGTGAGCCGTTGGCCCAGGCCAGGTGCCGCATAGGCCAACGGCGCCCGTCGACCCTCGAGTGGGATCTCTGCGAGCTCTGGATCCAGGCGGCACACCAGCTGTGCGAGGAAGCGGGCGTGCGCCTTGTCCACGGGCGCAAGCGAATTCGCGATATCGATGAACCGCGGATCCAGCATTGGATTGACGGTTGCGCGTCCCAGGCAGACCGCGCTGTCAACGACGCCTGACCAACGCTGCATGCGCTCGTACAAATACATCCGATCGGTCGCGTCAGGCCATGGCAACCCGGTGTTCAGTAAGACCTGGTGGACCTCATCGGTGGCGAATGGACGCGCCCACTCGCCGAATTCAGCATTCAGAGCTCCCGTCGCCACCGAATCGTTGGCGAACATGCGCCAGTCCACGAGGAGTCGCGTGAGTGGACGTGCTACCGGGTAACCGATGACCGGGCCCACGTAATAGAAGCCGCGCGCAACCTCACCACCGAGACCAGAGATGCGGGCGCCTTGGGGGAAGGCTGACTCGACCACGAGCAATGCCGCATGTGCGACCGGGTCCGCCATGCCGTTGAGTTGGCGCGCGCTGAACATGACGAGCGCGTGCGCCTCGCTAGGGTCGAGGTCGCTGAGCTCGGACAGGCCCTGCACCAGATGCACCATCCCATAGCGCTCGGCGAGTTGGGCTGCGATCCGGACGTCCTCGGAGTCCGGACCACTTGACAAGGTCAGGACGCGGAGGCCCTTACGACGAGAACGCGGAATGGCGGCCAGCAGGATGCGGGAGTCCAGCCCACCAGTCAGCTGGAGGATGGCGTCGGGGTTCTCGTCCAGATAGTCGACCATGTAGTCGCTCAACATCGTGGATGCCTCGGAGACTGCCGTGTCGATGGGTATCCGGCTGTGGGGCGAAGCGGGCGCGTATTCGTCGATCGTCAGCTCGCCGTCGTGGAGGGTTATCCGCTGGCGCTCGCGTAGCTTGCGCACACCGTGGATGAGGGTTCGGTCGCCCAGTTGCCAGCCAAGCATGGCTTGGACGGCAACGCCCTGCCGGTCGATCCGCGCGTCGTCAAGGTGGGCAAGAACCAGACTGGATGTGGAGACGGCGCTCCACCCATCTCCTCGGCGATGATAGACGTGCCGGAATCCGAGCATGTCGGTCGCGGCGCGCACGGTGCTCCGATCGTCGATCTGCAGAGCGGCGAACGGGGGCATCAGATCCCAGATCGTCTCGTCGCCGGCCGTAGCGGTAGCAAGGTCAATTGCAGCGGGTGGAATCGCTGCACGCGGCCCGCGAGCAAGCCCGCTGATGACCACCGGCGATCCGCTGGCCTGCTCGGCGACGAGCGCCCCCCACGTGGCGACTGTCGTGTTCTCACGCCGCACGATGGTTGGCGTCGTAATGCCCGCGGCACGAAGCGCAGACGCTGGATCCCGATCCTTGCAGTCACCATATGAGACAACGAGGATGCCCCCGGCGTAACGGTCGACGTCGATCATGCGGTCAGTATGCTCGCGTGCGTTCTCCAGATCCGGCGAATACTCAGAACTCGCATGGAGTCACCGCGGACTGGTCGTTCGCCGGGTGGGTATTCCGGTCAGGCCAGTCGCTGACGGCCGTGCAGGTATTGCGTCAACGCGACAAGGGTGAGCACCGAGAGTAACGCCATTCCGGCAACGGCTCGCATCCTGCTTCCCGACTCGAAGTAGACCGGTGGGGGACTGGAACTCACCAGGATCTTCACCCGCTGGCTCGACTCGACATGGTGGGCGTCTTCCCTCGCGGTGACACTTGCGCGGATTTTTCCGACGAGGTTGTCGATTTTCGCGGTGACAGACTCTGCACTCGGTCCTGTTGCTTGGACTTGCATACCGGCAACACTGAACGAGTACGACCATTGGCTGCCGTCGTTGGGCTGGACCACCGACCAGCCGTCATAGACGCCGCTGTCGAGCAGTGTCACGCTGGCATCCACCGGTTGCGGTGGTGTGTGCAGACCTGCAACCGAACGGACGGTGACGCCCGCGAGTTTGATCAAGCTGTATCGTGACTCGGAAGACAGCGGGTTGAGTGCCCGGGTGAATGGATCGCTGGCCTCCGCGGAGTTCGGTGCGGCGAAGGTGACGCGGACCGTGCCCTGGTAGGCCCCATGCGTCTGCAACGCCCACACCCAGCCTCCACACAGGCCGAGCAGCATAATGAGGACTAGACCGCGTGTCTGCAATAAGCCAATGATATTGCGGCGGCGTCCAACTGTGTCGTGAGAGCCTTGCGGCATCATCGAGGACCTGCTTTCCCGCCCGATATTGCATACTAAAGTAACACTAGGCGATCGGTGAACCGAGAAGAGTCGCCGGAATTCGAGTTGAGGGGGAACCCCGGTGAAGGTAGATCTCGCCGGTGCGTTACGACGCAGGTGGTACGTCGTGCTGGTCGGCCTGCTTTTGACCCCGTTGTTGTGCTTCGGGGCATTGCGCGCCTCGGGGGTCACTTATGAGGCGAAGGCCATGCTGTTGCTCCTGCCGCCGGGGGCGACGGTGCCCAAGGCGGGAAACCCCTACCTCAACCTGGGCAGCATGCAGCCAGTGGTCGGTGTGCTGTCTGATTCGATGCTGAGTCAGCAGACAGCGCTGACGGTCAAAGACGTCAGCCCGACCGCCACTTACACGGTTGCACCGGATCCCGCGACCAGTGGCGCGGTGCTGGTTGTCGACGTGACGGACAGCACCTCCGCCGGAGCGTCCAAGGTCCTGAAGACGTTGACGACGCTGGCGCCTCAGCGTCTGGATCAACTGCAGGTAGCAGCGAACACTCCAGCTTCGGGTCGGATCACCACGGATCTCGTGGCAGAAGACACGAAACCCATCGTCAGCCATAAGAGTCAACAGCGGGCGGGATTGCTCGCGCTGGCACTCGGCCTT
Source organism: Flexivirga oryzae (assembly GCF_014190805.1). Classification (NCBI taxonomy): domain Bacteria; kingdom Bacillati; phylum Actinomycetota; class Actinomycetes; order Micrococcales; family Dermacoccaceae; genus Flexivirga; species Flexivirga oryzae. Next base: position 139,189 of record NZ_JACHVQ010000001.1, read on the forward strand.
GCAGCCACCGTGCTGGGCGCGTCCTTCGTCGATGGTCTCGTGGCACGTCGTCGAAGCAGACGCGCCGCCAATCACCGCACCGGGCGACGCAGGTCCTCCGATGCCTCCACCGAAGCCGAGGAGCAAAGCCAGCGCGACGCGCAACAATCGGCCCCCGATGACTCGCTCCCCGAGTCGGTAGAGCCCAATACTGATAGCGATGAGTCCGAGCTCGACGTGCACGCTTCATCCCACCTCAGCCGACGCTCGTGACGCCGCCGAGGCGGATCAAGGGCAAGCATGACGACTCTCGACGTTGATCGGAATCCGGACGACCAGGTCGTGAGTGCCCGCCCTGGAAGGGGGCCGGCGGATTGGGGTATTTGGCGGTTCGATGTCACCGCGGTGCTGTCGCTGTACGTGTGGATGTTTGCGTTCATCCCGTCGGTCCTTGTCTTTGCTCCGCTCGGTGCTGCAGGTACGCCCGCACAGATGCTGGGTATCCTCACGTTCCTCTGGTGGTACTCCGAGAGGCTGCGGCGCGGTGAGCAGGCACATCGTCACGGAGCCACGATTCGGTTCGCGCTGACTCTGTATGCGTGGGGAATGACTGCGAGCTACGTTGCGGCGGCGACCCGCCCGATCGCGGCATTGGAGATCAACGGTTCCGACCGCTCGTTGATCAGCCTCACGGCATGGTGTGGTGTCTTGTTGATCAGCATCGACGGTATCGCCAGCCGAGACCGGCTCGAGCTTCTCGTGCACCGAATTGCCGTGGCAGGTGGGGTGGTTGCCGCACTCGGTCTAGTGCAGTTCGCGACGAAACGCCAGTGGGTCGACCTCATCCAGATCCCGGGGTTGAGCTTCAACTCCGATCTCGAAGCGGTGAGTCGCAGCGGGTTCGATCGTCCGGCCAGTACTGCGACCCATCCCATCGAGTTCGGCGTCATCATTGCCATGTGCCTGCCGATCGCGATCCACGATGCGATGCATGGTCGACCGGGGCGGTCGCTCCTTCGGCGATGGTGGCCGGTGGCGGCGATTGCGATGGCCTGCCCTGTCAGCATCTCTCGCACGACGATCGTTTGCCTCGTCGTCGGCCTTCCCATCGTGGTCGCTGCGTGGCCGCGGCACAAGAGACGCGTGATGTACCTGGCCACGATCTGCGTTCTGGCCGTCTTTTACGAACTCGTCCCCGGGATGGTCGGGACGCTGACGAACATGTTTACGGGGATCAGCACCGACGGGAGCGCCAAGTCACGGACGGACAGCTACTCCTACGCATTCATGTTCATCGAACGATGGCCGATCTTCGGCCGAGGCTATGGAACGTTCCTTCCGCAATATCGCATCCTGGACGACATGCTTCTCGGGATTCTGATCGGAGGCGGCGTCGTCGGTTTCGTGCTCACTGGCTGGTTCGCACGCGGCGCGGTTGTCACGGGCATACGCATCATTCGTACCTCGGCCCGAGGTAGTTGGTCGGATTCATTGGCCCGGGCGTTGGTGGCGGCCGTCCTTGCGGCATTCTCGAGCTTTGCCACCTTCGATGCCCTGGGGTTTCCCATGGTGCCGAGCCTGCTGTTCCTGGTGATCGGACTGATCGGCGTGCTTGCGCGGATAAAGGCCGAGAAGTCCACCGAACTCGAGCCCGATGTGCAGCCACCCGGAGTTCCAGAGACACCGATCGACGGCCAGCCCGCTTCGGCCGAGTTGAGTACCGAAAACAGCAGGTCAGAGCGAGAGGATGCCGATGGATAGCGGGGCCCAGGGAGATGGAATGCCTGACGGTCGAGCGGCGGAGTCACAGGCTCTTGCGATCGTCACGCCGACGTACTCGGTGGACTACGGCGTCTTCGCCGAGCTCCGGCGGTCCGTGCAGCGGTTCGCCCCGGCTGGGTCGATGCATTATTTGATCGTCCCACAAGAGGATGTCCCACTCTTCTCGCCGTTCAGCGGACCGGACTGCGTTGTCTGGCCGGCTCGGGAACTGCTGGTCCCCGCGATCCGACTGACGCCACGGCTCTCCCGGTTGAGCGACCGCCTGCCGCGCATTCCGGCATCAGCACGTGTCGTGGCCATTGAACCCCGGCACCCATTCCCTCCGATCAGAGGGTGGATCCTGCAGCAGGTGCTGAAGCTCGCGGCTGCCGACCGGCTTCCGGTGGCCACTGTTCTTGTTGCGGACTCGGACGTCGAGCTCATCCGCCCACTGGACTCCCTGGTGTTCCAGAACGACGGCCACACTGTCCTCTATCGCCGTGACAATGCCGTAACTGACGCGTTGCCGGACCACGTCCGGTGGCACAAGTCGGCGCGCGCACTCTTGGGCCTTCCGGTGGCAGAGCCGCCGTACCACGACTACATCAGTGCGTTCATCGCCCTCGACACGGCGGTGGTGCGTCAGCTTCGTGCCCATTTGGAGCGGCAGCACGGCACGTCGTGGCAGCAGGTCATCGCGCGCCAGCTGAACTTCTCGGAATGGACCTTGTACGGCGTTTTCGCCGATGAGGTGCTCGGCTGGCGCGACAATCCAGAACGGCACCGCGACAGCTCACTGTGCCACGAGTACTGGGGCTCCGTTGCGATGGAGCATGCCGAGGTGGACGAGTTTGTGAGCAAGCGCCGGCCGGACGACATCGCGATGATGATCTCGGCCAAGTCCCACACGACCATGTCCGTCCGCCGGGCAGCCTCCGAACTGATCGCTCCGGAGACCTGAGTAGGTACTTGAGGGTCAGCACGCGATGGCACCGTGTGGCAACGCCACACGGTGCCACCTGACTCCATCCGGTCAGGCCGGTTGGACGCCCGAGTCGCTGTGGCGTCTGGCGAGGACGTAGAACCAAGGTGAGCGCGCGACCAAGCTCGCGTCGTCGAGCAGTTGCCCGTCGAAGTCCAACACCGTCGCCGAATCGAATCCGTGGTCGGCCACCTCGGTGCGCGCCGCATCGGGGGTGATGTAGTGGACGATCAGGGACCAGCTGTGCGTCGGCATAGTGTCGATCGCCCAGTCACCGTGGTCCTCGAACACCGCCGAATTGTGGTGCACGTTCCGGAATCCCGCCAAGTGCTCACCCGGCCGCAGCGCGGCCCGGGCCGCGAAACGCACCGCTCGGTACGGGGTCGGCAGTTTTCCTGGGGCATGGGTCGGTCCTGCGTGTGCGCCGTAGAACGGCCCGCATCGGTTGAGGGTCGAGTAGATGAGCCGTCCGCCCGGTCGTAGCACGCGCGCGAACTCGTCCAGCGCTCGTGACCGGTCGTCGTGGTTGAGCGAGTCGATCCCCGCGTTGCTGAAGAAGATCATGTCGAATGAATCGTCCGCGAACGTGAGCGCGCGTGCATCACCGAGTTGTATGTCGGCCCAGGGGCAGTTCTTCCGAGCGGCTTCGACCATCGCGGGCGCGTAGTCGATGCCGACGTAGTCATGGGTGAGGAGGCCGACCAGCCAGCTCGTGCGGCCGGCCCCCACTCCCACGTCCAGGATGCGAGTGTCTCGGACCTCGTCGGCCACTTGCTGGATCGCGATCCGCTCACCGGCATCGTTCCAGTTGAAGTGCTCACTGTAGACAGGGGCGGTGTGTGTCCAGGTGGAACCGTTCGTGTCCGCCGGCATGTGTGCCGTTTGTTGTTGTTCGTGGTCCGGGCGATCAATCATGGTGGCTCCTTGAGCCCGGGGACCGACTCAGCCGCTGGGGAAGCGGTCGACGAGGTCCCGGTGGATGAGGTTGATTGCGGCCTGTTGGCCGTCCTGCGTCATGAGCGGATGGTCGATCCGCTCATCGATGTGAAGTCGAAATGCCCCGGCCCGTCTCCATCGCCAGGAGAACAGCCCGGACCAGAACGCGGACTCCCAGAAGTGCCGGCCGTCGTCCGGGCTCATGACGAGCACGACCGCAGTCCCGCGGCGCACCAGGGCGTGCACCGCGGACAGCGGTGCGTGCCAGACCGCGAGCTGTCGGTAGACGCGCCACGCGACATACCGTCGCTGGGCTGACGCCGGCGAACGGGGAAGGAACGCGGGATTCGCGGGTCGGGCAACCCGACGATCGGTGCTGTGCAGGCGTTGCCCACGACTCGTGTCTCGAATCGTCAGGATGACGTTGATCGGATAGACCGCGGCCACCCGGACCCGCATTGCCGCCTCCAGGGAGCTGTAGGCGCCAGAGCACAGGGATACGAGTGCGATGTCGCCGTCGTCGAAGGTGCTGTCCGACAAAGCATTTGGCAGATCGGTGAGCCACTGCGTGCAGTAGAGCTCACCGAATGTCTGACCCGGAAGCGTGGGGCTGTCACCGGTGCCGGACTGGCTCAACCGGACACACCGGAAACCTTCCGAAGCCAGGTCTCGAGCCATGTCGACCCAGTGTCGGCCGGGTCCGGTCTGCCGGTCGTTGGCCACGTTGACGAAGGTCACGATGGCGGACCGGGTGCGACGGGCGGGCTCGGTCACGATCCCGAACAGTCCTTGGTCGCCGAGCCGGACGGTCGACTCCCGGATCGGCTCTCTGCGCGTCGGCCGCAATGTCAGGGACCGGTGTGGGATGTCCAGCTGCACCGCGCCGCTCGAAACCTCGTGTTGCGCAACCCATTTCACCAATTGCTCGACCGCGTCAATCGGCACGTTGTTCAGATCCATCGGCACGTCGAGCATGTCGGACATGCCGGCGCAGGTCTGCCATTCGACCATGTCCGCCGGCGGGAGTCGTTTCTTGAGCCCGCGTGCCGGGGGACGGTCGTCGCGGGCCAGCACGAGCACTACGCGACTACTGATGTTTCCGACAATCGTTGCAGGATCGACGGACTGCAGGTCCGCTACTGTTTCAGGCCCGTACAGGTACCCGGGGGTCTCGATCGAGCCGTCTTCGTATTCGGCTGTGCCGGGTCTCCGGGCGTAACCCTCGCGCAGCATGCTCTTTCCGCTGCACGGGTCCCAGAGGACAAGCATGTCCAAGTCGATGACCCCTCTGGCCGCAGCGGTCCCGAGAAGTGTTGCGCCCAGCCGCATTCCGATGCCACCTATGGTGGGGACTCCGGTGGCGACAAGTGCGTCATACGCATCCTGGACGCTGGTCAGCCAGGCGGGCACACGACCCGGATCGGACCAGTGGCCCATCGAGTCCCCGGTGCCGTGAAAGTCGAAACGCAGCGAGGCGATGCCCTGCTCGGCCAGGCCCCACGCGGTGCGTCGGATGGTCTCGTGCGCATTGTGCTCCTCCTCTCCGATCGGTGGGCACAGCAGCACCGCGTAGCTCGCGGCTCCGCTGTCCGGTGTGCAGAACCAGCCGAACAGCGATCGCTCGGCCGGGCCGAACCAGGTGGGCGTGTCGATCATGGTGCCACCGCGATCCGCGTTGAGCGGGCAGCGTTCAGCGCCATGACCTCGCCACGCGGCGGGCCGGGCAGGACGTCGGGTCTGGGCTGGAGGCGCACCGTCCGAGTAGCGCCGGGCAGCAAGTGGAACCAGCTGTCATCGGGTTGCCACCCGTCGACGTTCACGTGCACCCACTGCGCGAAGCGATCGGTGGAGACATCGAGCAGCCAGCAGTCTCCCTCCTCCTGTCGCGCGGTGGCGTCCAGCCCCAGATGCGCGTCCACCGGCCGCAGCCGCGGTCCGGCCAGGAAGCTGGCCTGCGACACCTCAGATCCGTCCGGCGCAACCAGGGTGACCGCGACGACGTCGTACGCCGGGGGCCCGAAACGGTGGATGTAGCTGATGTCACGAAACTCGCCGAGCGCGGTCATCAGGTCGACCGTCGTGCCTGGAACGGGCGCCTGCACAGGCAGCGTGAGCGATTCGCCGATGTGTCCGCCGTCGCTCACCAGGTCGACCCGCAGCTGACCCTCCCATGAACGCGGCCCGTCGTTCGCGATGTGTATGGCGAGGCCGTTGACGCCCTCGTTGGTGAGCATGACCGCAACCGGCTCCATCAGCCGTCGCATGACGTACCACGGCGCCTTCGGGCGTCCATGTCCGTCGACGATGCCGATGCCACCACCGAATCCCACGTCGTGGCCCTCGAACACGATTGAGCCGGCGCACGAGGAATCGGGACGTCGCCACTCGGACAAGACGTCCTCGAAGACAGTCGCCACTGTCGCACGCGCCACAGCTGCTGCATGGCTACCGTCGGCGCGTCGCAACTCGATCGGGTCAAGGCCGAACAGGTGCCTGGTATACCACTCCCGGATGTCCTCCAGATCCCATGATGATTGGGCATCCCTGTGAATCAAGGCTTTCCATGCCGGATGGTGGCCGAGACGGCGCTGTGCGACGACACCTTCGATGCTGTCCATCGGCTCTGCGGGGCAGGCCATGCAGAGGCATTCAGACGCGAAGCGCACTCCGGCACGGCGAGCGTCGGTCGTCGGCTGCAGATAGGCGCCGACGCCGTAGTAGTGGGACGGACCTGCGTTGACCATGCTCGGCAACGGGCTTCCACTGGGTGAACTGCTCACGTAGGGCGTCCCTGGTGCGTGTTCAGCGACGAGTCTCGGGATGAGAGTGGCGGCGACCGGCGCAACCCACTTCTCCGGCGGCAACCCCAGATAGGCAGCCTGCTCCTCGGCGTCGCTGCTGCCGCACACCACGGCAAGGCTGGGTCGACCCCCGAACGACTCGAGCAGCTGACGCACCTCTTCAGCCAGCGTGGCATTGAAGTCGTCCTCATCGGGAGCGTCGAAGAAGGCGAACATGCAGTCCTGCCAGATCAACAGACCCAGTTCGTCGCACAGATCGAGGAATCCGGCGCTCGGGTAAACGCCGGTGCCGCTGACTCGGATCACGTTGTGGTTGCCGTCGCGCACCGTCTCCAGGTGCCTACGCAGATCACCGTCACACAACGACACCGGGTCGGTCGGTGACCAGCAGGCGCCGCGCGCGAAGATCGGAATATCGTTGACACGCAACGTGAATGCGCCGTCGGAGCGGTCCACTGCGACGGTGCGGAAGCCCACGCGGCCGATGTGGAATTCGGCGCTTCCAGCCGTGACGATCACGTCATACAACGGCTGAGTGCCGTGGGTGTGCGGCCACCAGCGCTCGACGCGGGGGAGGGTGATGCTTCCGGTCGCCGTCACCGTGCCCTGGTGTCCGGCGACGTCCAGCGGTGCCTCCGCGTCGCCGACCTGGACGGTCACGTCGGCGGACCGGTCGATGCCGAGCAGCTCGACGACGACCTGCACCGTCCCGGACCCGTCGTCGGCGCATTCGGTACGTAGTCGGCTGGACCGTAGTTGCGGGTGACCGCAGTGCCGCAAGGTGATCGGTCGCCACGGACCGACGGGTGCGGGGGACTGCACGCCCCCGATCTGGCGGCCGAGGAGTGAGGTGCGGACCCAGCGGAGGTTCTGATGCACCAGATCGGGGCTCTTCCAGCGTGGCCTCGGGCGGCGCCGCGCGAGCAGTGGTTGCAGCGACCGGCAGTGCACCAGCAGCGTGTGCCGACCCTTCGTCAGGTGCAGGTCGAGGTTGTGTGCGATGAACATGTTGCACTCGTCGAGGACGACGTCGTCGTCGACCAGGACCTCGTAGAAGGTGGCGACACCGCCGATGGACAGGGCGTGTTGGCCAGCCGACTCGACGGTGAATTCGCAATGCCACCACCAGTCGTCAGCATCGTAGGTCCGATTGAGAGCACCGGGGTCACCGATATCTCTCAGCGCCTGTGCTGCGGTGCCGGGGACCGGTGCGATCACCCAGCCGAGTTCAGGGGCTTGGGTGGAGCCTGCGCCGGCTCGGGCACACTCCCAGGAGACCTCGGCGAGCAGGTCGGGCGCGGCGTTCACGGCCCGGCCAATGCGCTGGTGAGCGACTGCGCGCTGTCCCACTCCTCTGCCATCTGTTGCATGATCGGCGAGAGGTCGATCTGCCGCCCCCTCGCGGCGCGAGCAAGAGCGAATTGCAGCGCCTTGGCCTGTTCGGCCAGATTTGTCCAGTGTCGCGATGCTTCTTTGGCCTCGGCTGCGCCCCCATGATCGGTGAGCCAGGACAGGAAGGAAGCTGCGGTTTCCGCGCACGCACCGCATTGCCTGACGGTGCCGAACGCCCAGAGGTGGAACTTCTCCGGGGGCTGATCGCGCAACCATCGCAGGTCACGCACTGTGCGCTCAGCCATTCGGGTGATCGGGTTGTCGCCGGGCCGTTTTGCCACGTGCTCGGCCAGGAGTGTGTGCGCCATGTCCACTGCGTCGTCGTCGGTGAGGTGATGCACCGAGTCGAGCCGGATGATTTCGGTGTATGGCGGTAGCGCCGGTTCGGCGTGGGCTCCGCGGCGGAAGATCCCGTCGAAGTCATCACCGGTCAACTCGAAGTAGCCGGCGTTGTGGAAGTAGCCGAGGAAGCGGCCCTGCACGTCAACGGCATTGGGCACGATCGTGGATTTCACGTGCTCTATTTGGTAGGAGACCCCATGGGTGTCCGGTAGGTAGAAGGAGTCCGCCTCGACCGTCATCAGGCGGCCGAGCTCGAGTTGCTCGACCACGTGCTCCAGCACACCGCGCCACGGGTTCATCTCGTGGACGTCGATGCCGTAGGCCCGTCTCAGGTCCGCCTCCGGATACTTGAAGAACGTCCACTGGTCGCCTTCGAAGTCCGTGCTGATCGCGAACGCCCCCGCAACCATCGGGTCGAGTCCGAGACTGTGCAGCAGTTCCAGCCACACGTCGACGTAGCAGTTGGTTTCGGTCCAGATCCGCTCGGTCGAGTGCAACGGGTGTGTCTGATAACCATCGCCCGTCAGCGGCAGCAGTCTGGTGGTCATATACCCAACTGAGATCGAACGTCTGCGGACCAGGTCTGCACATCGAGGCCGTGGGTCTTCAGCAACGCCAGGGTGATCCGTTCCAATCCGAAGCCGATACAGGCCGAGTGGGCTGTCTCGCCGTCAGCCGTCCGGATCTCGAACGGCACACCGAAGTGGTCCATGTGGTAGTTGCCGGAGGCGATCGCGGTGGGGAACTCCTCGGACGTGACCGGGCAGACGATCTCGAACTTCAGCGCGGTCTCGCGCTGGTTCACCGCCAGGATCCGGCCGGCCCGTCCGAAGAAGGGATCGTTCGCAACGACCTTCGTGACCGGCAGACCGAGTGTGCTGAGGATCGACAAGGCGGTCGCCAACCACTCCTCGCGGTGCGCGATGCAGTCGTCCGGTGCACCGACGGCGACGAACTCGTGCTGGCGGAAGATCTGCATCCTGGCAGGGTCGACGCTCGGCTCGTGGCGGAAACAGAAGCCTTGTACCTCCATCCGCCTCCCACCCTCGGGCAGGGTCCCGGTGAGACTCGGATAGAGCGGGTGGCACGCCGCCGAGCACAGCATCACTTCGGCGGGTGTGAGGTACTGGGTCCAGTCCTCGCCCTCGTCCAGTGCGCGGAGCAGGTCAGCGTGATCGCGGTCGTTGCCCACGAAGGTGTCGACGGAACCGGTCAGGTCGGGGAATGAGCGCAGATAGTCGCTGCGCACGAAGACGTCTCGCGGCAACACCGGCGGGAAGAACAGTAGTGGCTCGTAGCGGCCGGCCCCGGCGGCACCGACCAGTCGCTCGATACCACGCACGATCGACTCGAACACGGCGGAACGCTGATAGAGACCGTCCACCGAGGTGCGGACCAGGATCCCTGCCTCGACCAAGTCGGAGCGGAATGCCTCCTGCGCGACGACGCGATCATCCGTGACAACACTTGGATCGGTCATGGCTCACCCCCGTGAAACGAGCAGCAGTTGGGCGTTGTTGGCGTTGATCCGGTCGTTGTTGACCATCAGCTGGGCGCCGTAGGCGTCTCGCAGCAGCCGCCCCAGGGTGAATGGGCTGTGGTTCGCGTAGCCCGCCATACCGCAGATCAACAGGGCCCGCTGGACCACGTCGACCACGAGGGTGGACGCCGAGACCTTCAGGGAATTCATGTTGATCGCAAACCCGATGGAGGTGGTCCGCGACGGATCGTTGGATATTGCCATGTACCGGTCGCGCGCCGCGATCACCAGGTCCTGGAACTGCTGGAGCACGTTCGTCAGCTCGGCCAGCCGTAGCGCGTTCGGCGGTGTCACGTCGGGGTTCTTGCGCGCCGCGGCCTGCACGAACCGCCGCGCCTTGTCGCTGGCTGCGCTCGCGATCCCGAACCACAGCGACGACCACAGGATGTGTGACACCGGGAGCATTGTCTGGGAGGAAATGTCGCCGTAGGCGACCGGGAGCACGTCGGCGGCGTCACCGCTCACGGTCAGCACGAACCCGAGGCTGCAGGTGCCTCGGAACCCGAGTGCGTCCCATCCGGACTTCGGCTCGAGAGTGAAGTTTTCCTTACGGCACAGGACGAGCGCCTGGTCGTTCGGGGGGCTGCTCGGCGTGCGGCGAGCGGTCGCGAGGATGGCGTCGGCGTACTGTCCATAGGAGATCACCGGCGCCTGCTTGGTCAGCGAGAACCGGTCGCCGTCTGTCTCGACGGCGCAACTGCTGTTTCGGACGTTTCCGCCGATGCCGACTTCAGTTGTCGCAGAGGCGAGGAGCAAGCCTTCGGACGCGATCCGGCGGGTGAACTCTCGCAGCGTGTCGTTGTCACCGTGACGGACCAGGCAGGCCACCTGGATCTGATGCATCGCGTAGACCATGGCGGCGGAGGAGCAGCCTTTGGCGAGTTCGGTCACCGACCGCGCGACGTCCTCGAGTGACCAACCCAGCCCACCATCCTCGGTCGGGATGAGCGCGGCGAGCATGCCGGCCTCCCGCAACGCATCGATCACTTCACTCGGGAAGCGGGATTCCTGATCAACTGACTCCGCCGTCGGTGCGGCGACAGTTGAGGCAATGGTCGCCGCGATGTCGGCCGGCGACTGCGCCGGTGACTCGTGGGTCACTGCGTCGAGGGTGCTGGACATGGCGTCTCCTGAACTCATGCAGGCAGTTGTGACGGGTCGCTGAGGGTTTGCAGTGCAGCCTCGATCGCTGCGATTGATTCGAAGGTGCTCTTGCGCAGCATCGAATCGGGGAACTCGATGTCGAACTCGTCTTCGAGGCCGAGCATGACGTTGACGCTGGCGTGCGACGTGAGACCTGCGCGGTAGAGGTCGTCGTTGGGGCCGAGGCTTTCTACCGGATTGGGTAGTCGTCCGTAGGCGGCCAGTACCTCCTTGATCCGCTCTTCCATAACTATGTCCTCCCTGGTCTAAATGTGCTGGGTGTTGGATATTCGCACGGCGCACCTCTGGTCGAGTGAATCCGCGTCAATCGTATGGCGATCGGTGTCGCCGTCGGGTCGAATTTTCGGAAACTGCCGAGCGTGAGCAATATTCACACCATTTGTTCAGGATGCAGTTCGTCGGCGCTCGATGCCGACGACCGTAGCGACCGCCACGGGTCCGTCGTGGGAGACGGACACTTGAAGGTCGATCAAGGCGCTCTCATCGGCGATCTCCTTGGCGGCGCCGGTCAACTGCACGCTCAGCCACCCCCCGGGCATGCTGACGATCTCGATGTCGCGCCACTCCGGGATGATCGCCGTCGGCCGGAGCGCCTTGAGCAGCGCCTCTTTCGCGCTGAAGCGGGCTGCCAGGCCGGGAGCGATCAGATTGGGCTCCGCGTCATACCCGCCACATGCCACGACCTCCTGCGTGGTGAAGACCCGGTCGAGGTAGCGGCGCCCGTGTCGACGGACCGACGCCTCGATGTCGGCAATGACTTGGACATCCGTTCCGACGCGCAGGCCGAAGGCAGGCACGAGGCATTCCGAATCGGCGGCCGTCGGCCGCGGCGGGCTGTCTGTCCCGGTCATTGAATACTGTGCCCTTCAACCTGGCTGCAAAGAAACGCATGTGCACCTCGGCGCCATCGTGTACGCGAAGGGTAAAGGAATCGTAAGGTTTCCGTCTGCAGTTGGCAAGGAGATTGCTTTGCGTCGGAGTTCTTGTCCTGGTTACCGAAGGGTCATGAATTCCGGCCGGGTGGGGGTCAGCGGTTTCGTGGGGCGCGGCTACAGTGACGGTGCACGATCCGATGGACTGAACCGATCTCGTGGACAGGTAGGGCGTTGGGCTCAGCAGGACGAATCTTGGTGGTCTGCACGGGCAACGTGTGCCGTTCACCGTATATCGAGCGGCTGCTGGCGGATGGGTTGCGCGACCTGGATGTCGAGGTGTCCAGCGCGGGTACGCACGCGCTTACCGGTCGACCGATGGAGCCGGGGTCGGCGCGTTTGTTGCAGGAGGCAGGCATCAGTGCCGACGGCTTCGTCGCCCGGCAGCTCACGGCTGCGATGCTGCGTGAAGTCGATCTCGTGCTGACGGCGACCCGCGAGCACCGGAGAGAGGTGGCGCAACTGGAACCCAAGGCATTGCGCTACGTGCACGCAGTCGATGACTTCAGTGATCTGGTGGCGGCCGCAGAGCTGCAGCACGAGTCGTTCCTCGAGCCGGCCGCCGCTTCTCTGGTCGCCAAGCTGGCGATCAGGGCACAGTCCGCGCGTGGCGAGGTGGCCGCGCGACTGGCAGACGCCTCCGGCATCGTGGATCCTTTCCGGCAGTCGGACGAGGTATTCGACACGATGGCGCAGCAGGTCGGCGCGGTGCTGCCGAAGATCGTGCAGGCCGCACATGAGGTTGCCCGAAGTCGTTGACCACGATGCCGTCCGGACGGTCCTATGGTGAGTTGATGGACGCTGAACTGGCGGCAGGGGCAGGACCATCGGCGAGGTTTGCCAAGCGCAAGGTGCTGGTTGTGGTGGGCACCCGACCGGAGGCGACCAAGCTGCTGCCACTGATCCGGGCGATGACCAGCGACCGGCTGATCGAGCCGTTCGTGATTGCGACCGGGCAGCATTCGGGGATCGTTGAGTCGGTCCTGGCCCTGGATGGTCTCGCCCCGCACGCCAACCTGGGTGTCGGTCGACCGGGCATCACCCTCAACGAGCTCTTTGCGCGGGTGCTGGTCGGGCTGCAGGGCTTCTGCATCGACCAGTTCGGGCCGGCCGACAAGAAGGTGGGGGAGCGCGACTACAACGCATATCCCGCGGCCTGCGTGGTACACGGCGACACGAGCACCGCCGCGGCTGCGGCCTTGTCGGCCTTCCATCTGCAGATCCCGGTGATCCACGTCGAGGCCGGGCTGCGCACGTCGAACACGCTGTCGCCCTTCCCCGAAGAGCTGAACCGGCAGATGATCTCCCGCATCGCAACGTTCCATGCGGCTCCGACGCACGTCAACAAGGAGCGACTGATCCGCGAGGGGATTCCGACCGGGCGGATCTTCGTGTGCGGCAACACCGCCATCGATGCGTTGCAGTGGGCAGCGGCGATGAAGGTTCCGTATGGCGCTCCCGAGCTGGCCGACCTGGAGGATGACGAGACGACACGTGTTGTGGTTGTCACCACGCATCGCCGGGAGAACTGGGGCGAGGGTTTGCGACGGATAGCTGCTGCCATCGTCACCTTGAGCACCAGCTATCCGCAGGTGCGTTTCGTGCTGCCGCTGCACCCGAACCCGCGGGTCGCGCAAACCCTGCGGCCGATGCTGGAGGCGAAACCGAATGTGTCGCTGGTGGAGCCGATGAACTACCTCGGGTTCGCGCGCCTCCTCGGTCGCGCGTGCTTCGCGATCAGCGACTCCGGCGGGGTGCAGGAGGAGGCGCCGTCATTGGGGACACCGGTGCTGGTCGTGCGGGAGACGACCGAGCGCCAGGAGGGGGTGGACGCCGGAACGTTGAAACTAGTGGGCACCAACACCGAACGCATTGTTGCGGCGGCCAGCGAATTGCTGGACGACCCCGGCGCGCGCGAAAGCATGCAGTCGGTGGAGAACCCGTACGGCGACGGCCACACTGCGGCACGGATCGTAAGCGCGATGCGACACATCGCGTTCGGCAAGCAGTCGCCGGATTCCTACCAGAGTGGTTTCAACCGTATCGAGGTGCTGCGCGCAGCCGGTTGGGACCACGACCCATCGGCGATCACTCGCCCGGCACCTGGTCGAGGCATCGCCGAGCCTTCCGGGCAGGACCCGATCGAAGAAGTGGCTCTTCGGTGAAGAGCCCTGCGTGGTACGAGCCGTATGCCGGACTGCCCGCGGTGGTGGAAGTCCTGTTCTGGTGCATCCTGGCGATCACGGCCAGCTCCCTGCTGTCGGTGGCGGTGTTGCGGATCAACGCAGGGCGGGTCCGCCGGCGCTCGATGCCTGAGGCGGACGAGTCCGAATTCCTCTGGGTTTTCATGGTGCCCGCGCTCAACGAAGAGGTCACGATCGCCGACAGTGTCGCGCGACTGCGTGCGGTGCAGGCGACGCACAAGGTGATCCTGGTGATCGACGACGGCTCCGACGACAGGACCCCGGAGGTGTTGCAGGGTCTTGCCGGTCCGGACCTGAGCGTGCTGCGCCGGGACCTCCCGGAAGCTCGTCGCGGTAAGGCAGCGGCGCTGAATGCCGCCTGGCGGCATACCCATGACGTGGTGTTGGCACAGGGCGCGCGCACGTGGACGACCGATCGGGTGGTGATTGTCGTCGTGGACGCGGACGGACGGCTCTCGGTCGACGCACCCCAGCATTTCGCACGTCACTTCGTCGACGAGCGGATGGCGGGCGTGCAGTCCCGGGTGCGCATCTACAACCGCAGGGGTTGGCTAACGTGGGCGCAGGATGTCGAATTCGCCGTGTTCGGTGGGGTTTACCAGCTCGGGCGCACCGCATGGGGGACCGCGAACATGGGCGGCAACGGCCAGGCGAACCGGCTGGCCGCCCTTGACGACGTGGCGGTCGACGAAGGCCCATGGCGGCACCGGCTGACCGAGGACCAGGACATCGGCGTGCGGCTGCTGCAGGCCGGCTGGCGCGGGGCACAGGAGATGAATGCCACTGTGGAGCAGCAGGGTGTCTCGTCACTGCGTCGCCTCTACCGGCAGCGAACCCGGTGGGCACAGGGCGCGTGGGAAGCGGTCGGGCTGATCGGCGGGAGCGGCAGAGCGAAAGTGTCATCTGCAGCGCGGGTGGACATGGCGTACTACCTGATCACGCCGGTGTTGCAGCTGCTCACCGGCTCGGCCCTGGTCGGTGCGGTGTTGCTGGCGGTTGTCAAGTCCCGGGTTTGGTTGAGGCTCAGCGGGTTTGATTTTCTTATGCTGCGCTGGTCGCGTGTTGCGCCCAGTATGCTGCTTCGACCTCGACCGGAGGTTGATAGTTGAGCATGGAGTGGATCCGGTGGTGGTTGAACCAAGCAACCCAGTCCGCGGTCGCGGTCTCGACGTCGTCGATGCCGTCCCAGGGGCCGTCGAGGTGGATGAGTTCGGCCTTGTACAAGGAGTTCAGCGCTTCGGCCATCGCGTTGTCGTAGGAGTCCCCACGGGACCCGACGGACGCGACCGCGTCGGCGTCCTCCAGCCGGTGGGCGTACCGCAACGCCCGGTACTGCACGCCCCGATCACTGTGGTGCACAAGGCCGTTGACGTCATGGCCGTCACGGCGGCGGGCGAACAGGCCCATATTCAACGCGTCCAACGCCAGGTCGGTGTACATCCGGGTGGAGGCCTGCCAGCCCACGATCATCCGGGAGAACACGTCCAGCACGAACGCCACGTACACCCAGCCGGTCTCGGTGCGCACGTAGGTGATGTCCGCGACCCACAATTTGTTCGGGGCGGCCGCGACGAACTGCCGATCGACCAGGTCCTTGGGCCGGCCGGTCTCTGGTGCCGGGCGGGTGGTGCGAGGGAACTTTCCCCGTACCGTGCCGCGGATACCCAGCTGCTTGCAGAGCCGCTCCACGGTGCACCGGGCCACGTCGATCCCGTCGCGGTTCAGCTGCGCGTGGATCTTACGGATCCCGTAGACCCGCATCCGCCGGTCGGCGTGGATGCGCATGATCTCCTCCTTCAACTCGGCATCGCGGCGGGCGCGCGCCGAGGGCGGTCGCTTCTTGTGGGCGTAGTACGTGCCGGGGGCGATCTTGACGTCCAGTTCGGTGGAAAGGACGCGGCAGATCGGTTCGACACCCCAGCGGTGCCGGTGCTCGTCGATGAACGCGACGACTACCTGGATGGGCGGTCGGTGAAAGTCGGCCCGGGGCGCGGTGTCCGCCGCAGGGGCGGATTCCGTTTCCCCGGGCCGCTTCCCGGGCTCTCCACAGGTCTGCTCAGGCAGCCTGCCCCTGGGCCGGTTGTGGCCAGGGGCTGGGGATGAGTGTTCCGCGGTATCGGTACCAGTTCGTGCGGACCTTGGCCGGGTCGTACAAGACGACCCGGTCGTCCGCGGGCCACCACCTGCCGCCGCAGTACCGGCGGCGTAGGTCCTTCCACGTGGCGTGACGGTGCTTGCGCCGCATCCAGTTCCACACCCGCGACCACACGACGTGGTTGAGGTAGGAAAACACGCGCGACGACACCCCGTGCCGGAAGTAGCCGCACCAGCCACGGACCGCGTTGTTCACGCGTCGCAGCAGCTCGGCCAGTGGTTGGCTCGTGCCGACCTGCCGGGACAGCGACTTGACCTTCCTGGTCACGCGCCGCACCGCAGCGCGTGAGGGGTAGGTGTAGACGTAGTACCGGCTGGTTCCCCTCTTACGGTGGCGTTGAAGATGCCACCCTGTTGAGCGTCACTCTGGATGACGGTGTGGCAGGTGGGTGTCGTCATCGGGTTTGCCGATGAGTGTCGTGGTGGGGGTGCCGGGGCGTGTTCGTGGTGATCGGCATCGTCAGTGTGCCGGTCTCGGGCAGGATTTCCTGATCAATCGATGACCACGGCCCTCCCGCTTCTCGTCGTGGAGGACCTGTCGCGGGAGGACCGTGCCGGATGCACGGAGGCACCCTGTGGTGACAGTAGAGGCTGATCATGGTCGGGTCGAGTCACGGTTGGCCGCGGGCGGGATCGACTGCCCGGCGTGCCGGGAAGCGTTACGCCCGTGGGGGTGGGCGCGGCCTCGACGAATCCACGGGATCGCGGGCGTCTTGCGGCCGCGGCGTGCTCGGTGCCCGGGATGCCTGGTCACTCATGTGCTGTTGCCGGTGACGGTGTTGCTGCGTCGAGCGTATGGGGTGGAGGTCATCGGGTCCGCGTTGGCGGCGCGCGCGAAGGGGCGGGGGTTCCGGCCGATCAGCGTGCGTCTTGGGGTGCCCGAGTCCACTGTCCGGGGCTGGCTACGAGTCATGACTGGTCGGCTGGCTGCCGCGCGTGTCGCGCTGCTGGGCGTTGCCCGGCGGGCGGGGGTCGACGTGCCGGTCCCGGACGGGTTGGGCTGTCAGTGGCGGGACGTGCTGGCCGCGCTCGGCGCGGCGATGGCTGCGATCACGGCTCGTTTCGGCCCGCGGGGTGTTCTCGGTCCGGTGACGGCGTGGCAGGTTGCTGCCGCGTGCTCGGCTGGTCGGCTTCTCGCGCCGGGATGGCCGGCGGTGGCGGTGTGAGGGCGGGCAACACCAGTTGCCCCTGACCGGTGGCGGGTCGGCCTGGAATCCTCGCGGGCATCCCTTCTCGGCCTGTACGTGTGGGCTGGGATTCGTTGTCGAATAGAGGTATTCATGGCCGAGGCTGCCCACGAGAGCGTGAAACGACAGGAACGGGCACAGCAGGTCGCGCTGTTCCGGTACCAGGTGATTTGTCCCGCGTTGGACCCGGCGTTGTCGACCAGGGCGCGGGGGCGGATCGTGCGCGCGATCGCCGCGCGTGACCATCAGGGACCGTTCGGCGGGACGCACCGGTATTCCCGCGACACCCTGGACCGGTGGATCCGCCGCTACCGGGCCGACGGGTTCGAAGGGCTGAAACCCTCACTGCGGCAGGCAGGTTCACGCATCGATGTGAACGTGCTCGAACTCGCGGTCGCGTTGAAGAAGGAGAACCCGGACCGGACCGCCGCGCAGGTCGCCCGGATCCTGGCCGCCTCCTCGGGCTGGTCCCCCTCGGAATCGACACTGCTGCGCCTGTTCCACCGACGGCAGTTGATGCTCGACGCACCCGGGACCGGTGAAGTGTTCAGCCGGTACGAGGCCGACGCGCCCAACCAGCGGTGGGTCGGCGACGCGTTACACGGCCCGAAGATCGGCGGGCGGAAGGTGTACTTGTTCGCGTTCTTGGACGACCACACCCGGCTGCTGGTCGGCTACCGGTTCGGGTTCGCCGAAGACACCGTCCGGTTAGCAGCCGCCCTCAAACCCGCGTTGTCTTCCCGCGGGATCCCCGGCTGCTGCTACGTCGACAACGGCGCCGCCTATGTGGATTCGTGGTTGCTGCGGGCGTGCGCCGAGGGTGTCAGATGGTCTGTGTAAGGGGTCGGTCCGGAAAGGACCATGATGACCGACACGATGTCTGGTGTGACTGACGAGACTTCTGGGACTGACGTGAGCGATAAGCCTGCCGCGAAGCGGCCGAGCCGGCTGGCCGAGCGGCGTGCGATCCGGGCCGGGTCGCCGGCGCGGGCCGCCGTGGGCGAGTTGGCCGAATCGGGCGCATTGGATGGGCTGTTCGCCAAGATCGAAGCCGGTGAGCTGGACCTGACCGGCGACGGCGGGTTCGTCGGCGAGCTGCTCAAGGCGTCCCTGGAACGCGGCCTGCACGTCGAACTGACCGATCACCTCGGATACGCCAAGGGCGACCCGGACGCCGCCGACTTCCCCAACTCGCGCAACGGGACGACCCCGAAAACGATCGCGACCACTGCCGGCGACGTGGACCTGGCCGTACCCCGAGACCGGGACGGCACGTTCACCCCGCGGCTGGTGCCCAAGGGCACCCGCCGGTTGGGCGGCCTGGACGACATGATCATCAGCCTGTACGCGGGCGGGATGACGGTGCGTGACATCGCCGACCACTTGCAAGCCACGTTGGGCACGGACCTGTCGCACGAGACGGTCAGCAACATCACCGACGCCGTCACCGAGGAGATCCTGGCCTGGCAGGCCCGCCCGCTGGATGCGTTGTACCCGGTGATCTACCTGGACGCGATCGTGGTCAAGGTCCGCGACGGTGCGCACGTGCGGAACAAGGCCGCGCACATCGCCGTGGGCGTCGACATGGATGGCATCAAGCACGTGCTGGGCATCTGGCTGCAGCACGCCGAGGGCGCCAAGTTCTGGGCCGGGGTGTGCGCGGACTTGTCGAATCGCGGGATCCGGGACGTGCTGATCGTGTGCTGTGACGGGCTGACCGGGCTGCCCGACGCGATCGAGGCGACCTGGCCGCAGGCCACCGTGCAAACCTGCGTGGTGCACCTGATCCGGGCCTCGATGCGGTTCGTGGGCTACCAGGACCGTAAGAAGGTCGCCGCGGCGTTGAAACCGGTCTACACCGCCGTCGACGAACGGGCGGCCAAGGACGCCCTGGACGACTTCGCGGACGGCCCGTGGGGACAGAAGTACCCCCACACGTACAAGACGTGGTTCTCCGCCTGGGACCGGTTCATCCCGTTCCTGGCGTTCCCGCCCGAGTTGAATCGTCCTTGGTTTGATTGAGGGGAAGCCAGATTTCCTGGAAGGAATCCCATCGATCATGGCGAATGTGAAGTATCCGCTGGAGTTGCGTGAGCGTGCGACCCGGTTGGCCGTGGAGGCCCGTCGTGACCCCGATACGCGTACCGGCGCGATCGCTCGGGTCGCCGAGCAACTGGGGGTGCACAAGGAGGCGTTGCGGATGTGGGTCCGTAAGGCCGAAGCGGCGGATCTACCGGTCGAGCCGGAGGACTCCGAGGCGCGGATCCGGTTGCTGGAGAAGGAGAACCGGGAACTACGTCGTAGTAACGAGATCCTGAAGTCGGCCGCGGCTTTCTTCGCGGCGGAGTTCGACCGCCCATCCAGGTAGTCGTCGCGTTCATCGACGAGCACCGGCACCGCTGGGGTGTCGAACCGATCTGCCGCGTCCTTTCCACCGAACTGGACGTCAAGATCGCCCCCGGCACGTACTACGCCCACAAGAAGCGACCGCCCTCGGCACGCGCCCGCCGCGATGCCGAGTTGAAGGAGGAGATCATGCGCATCCACGCCGACCGGCGGATGCGGGTCTACGGGATCCGCAAGATCCACGCGCAGCTGAACCGCGACGGGATCGACGTGGCCCGGTGCACCGTGGAGCGACTGTGCAAGCAGCTGGGTATCCGCGGCACGGTACGGGGAAAGTTCCCCCGCACCACGCGCCCGGCACCAGAGACCGGCCGGCCCAAGGACCTGGTCGACCGGCAGTTCGTCGCGGCCGCCCCGAACAAGCTGTGGGTCGCGGACATCACCTACGTGCGCACCGACGCCGGCTGGGTGTACGTCGCGTTCGTGCTGGACGTGTTCTCCCGGATGATCGTGGGCTGGCAGGCCTCCACCCGGATGTACACCGACCTGGCGTTGGACGCCCTGAACATGGGCCTGTTCGCCCGTCGCCGTGACGGGCATGACGTCAACGGCCTTGTGCACCACAGTGATCGGGGCGTGCAGTACCGGGCATTGCGGTACGCCCACCGGCTGGAGGAGGCCGACGCGGTCGCGTCCGTCGGGTCCCGTGGGGACTCCTACGACAACGCGATGGCCGAAGCGCTGAACTCCTTGTACAAGGCCGAACTGATCCACCTCGACGGCCCCTGGGACGGCATCGACGACGTCGAGACCGCGACCGCGGACTGGGTTGCTTGGTTCAACCACCACCGGATCCACTCCATGCTCAACTATCAACCTCCGGTCGAGGTCGAAGCAGCGTACTGGACGCAACACGCGACCACCGCAGCATAAGAAAATCAAACCCGCTGAGCCTCAACCAAACCCGGGACTTGACAAGTTGCGCCGGGTCATCTACACCACCAACTCGATCGAGTCGCTGAACTACCAGCTGCGCAAGGTCACCAAGAACCGCGGTCACTTCCCCTCCGACGAGGCCGTGATCAAGCTGCTGTGGCTGGCGATCTGCAACATTGAGGACAAGCGAGCCCGCGAACGCGCCCAGGAGAAGGGCAAACCCGCCACCCAACGTAAAGCACCCGGACGCCTGGTCGAAGGACAAGTCGTCACCAACTGGAAACAAGCCCTCGCACAACTCGCGATCGCCTACCCCGACCGCATCAACCCCCACCTGTAAGAACCGAAAACCCAACAACACGAACCGATTCCTTACACAGAAAACTTGACAAGCTCCGTGCGCCACGCTCGGGATCCGGCTGACCCACGCGACCCCGAACCGGCCCCAAGGAAAAGGGAAGATCGAACGATTCTTCAGGACCGTACGAGACCAGTTCCTCGTCGAAGTCACCGACACCAGCGCCGCCGACCTGACCGGCCAGGGCATCACAGCTGCGGCGGCGCTACTGGGGTTGAATGCCCAGTTCACCGCATGGGTCGAATCGGTCTACCACCACCAGGTCCACTCCGAAACCGGGCAAACCCCGCTGGAGCGGTGGAACACCGGGTGGGACCGGATCGGAGCCGCCCCCGCGATACCCAGCGGCGACGCCCTGACCGAGGCGTTCCTATGGTCACAGGTGCGCACCGTGACCAAAACCGCGACCGTCTCGTTGCACGGCAACAGCTACCAGGTCGAAGCCGCCCTGGTCGGCCGCAAGGTCGAACTCGTCTTCTCCCCGTTCGACCTGGAACACATTCAAGTCCGATACGACGGCCGCTGCTACGGTCCCGCCCTCCCGCAGGTCATCACCCGGCACGCTCACCCCAAGGCGAAACCCGAAACGCCCGAGCCCGAACCAGCACCATCGACCGGGATCGCGTACCTGAACCTGGTCACCCAGGCCCACCACGCTGGGCTCGCCGACGACCCCGGCATCGGGTTCAACGCGTTGTACTCCCGGCTGGCTGGTGACGGCGGTGGCCGTGAGCAGGTCCCGGGGCAAACCAGCATCGAGGACTTCATCGACGCGCCCGACCACGACGACGCACACACCGAACACCGGCGCCACCACGGCAACGACCCGACACAGGAGCAGCAGTGAGTATTCAACGATTGCAATCACATTGGGGATTCACGACCATGCCGTTCGGGCGGAACCTGGCCCCGTCCATGCTGCACCGGCACGCCGGACACGCCGAGGCCGTGGCCCGGATCGACTGGTGCATCAGCCAGCACGCCCTCGGGGTGGTCACCGGCGAAGTCGGCGCCGGGAAAACCGTCGCAGTACGCGCAGCGACCACCGCCCTGGACGGCTCCCGGCACATCATCATCTACCTGCCCAACCCCTCCATCGGGGTCCGCGGGATGCTGCACCACATCGTCGCGACCCTGGGACACGTCCCCTCGTTCTACACCGCGACGCTGGCCCCGCAAGCCGCCGACGCCCTGGCCGCCGAACACGCCGAACGCGGCCGCACCCCCGTGATCATCTTCGACGAAGCCCACCTACTGGATAACCCGCAGCTCGAAGCGATCCGGATGCTGACCAACCACGACATGGACTCCGGCGCACCGTTCGCCGCGATCCTGGTCGGCCAACCCACCCTGCGGCAACGCCTACGCCTGGGCGTGCTCGCCGCCCTGGATCAACGCATCGCCGTCCGGTACGCCCTGGCCGGGATGAACCCCGAGGACACCGTCGACTACATCGGCCATCACCTCAAGATCGCCGGCCGCGCCGACGCCCTGTTCACCGCCGACGCGATCACCCTGATCCACAACGCCTCCCGCGGCTACCCCCGAGCGGTCAACAACCTCGCCCTCAACGCCTTGACCGCCGCGTTCGCCCGTAACGACACCCTCGTCGACGAGAAAGCAGCCCGGGCCGCGATCACCGAAACCGGCACTGACTAACCGCGTCACCGCGCCGACAACGCCGTCATCATGACGAGCAAGGCCCCGCCCGAAACCTCCGGGCGGGGCCAATCTCATACCCAATCATCGGCAACATCAATGACGACAACATCCGCAAGATGAGCGACGGACAACACCACCCCAGGAAGTCCAGTCCCTCATCGATGTGGGTGATCAACGTCTTGTCCGGCGAGAGCCGTAACCCGATCGTTGCCAGCACGACGGCGATCTCCTCACGGAGCATCGCAGCGTCGTGTTGGGTGCCTTTGGCCATCAGACACCAGTCATCGGCGTACCGGACCAACCGCACCGACGGCAGCCCGTGACGGCGACGCCGGTGTCGCTGGTCCTTACTGGCGCGCGGCCCGCCCGGGTGAGCCGCGATGTGCTCATCCAGCACGGACAACGCGATGTTCGCCAACAACGGTGACAGCACTCCACCCTGCGGGGTACCCGCGGTGGTCTCTTCAAAGGCCCTGGCCTCATCCATCAGCCCGGCCTTCAAGAACGCCCGCACCAGCGCGATCACGCGCTTGTCCTTGACGCGACGACGCACCAGCCCCAACAAGGCCGTGTGGTCGATCTCGTCAAAGCACGCCTTGATGTCTCCTTCCAGCACCCACTGGTAACAGCGTGGGCGGCTGGCCAGGTAACGCACCTCGGCGACCGCGTCATGCGCGCGGCGGTTCGGGCGGAAACCGTACGAGCACGGCAGGAAGTCCGCCTCGAAGATCGGCTCCAACACCAGCTTGACCGACGCCTGCACCACCCGGTCCGCGATGGTCGGGATCCCCAACCGTCGCTTCCCACCGGACGGCTTCGGAATCATCCGCTGCCGCACCGGTAAGGCCCGAAACGTCCCGTCACGCAACGCCGCCCGAAGATCGGCCAGGAACACGTCCACACCGATCCCGTCCGCAACACTGACGGCAGTTCGTCCGTCGACCCCGGCAGTACGTGCGCCGGTATTTCCCGCGACCCGATCCCACGCCACCAAAAGGAACGCCGGATCGGCAACGAGGTTGAACACGTCACGAAACCGCTGATCACGATCCCGCAGCGCCCAACCATGCAGTTTGGTCTGAATCTTCAGTACCCGCTGCTGCGCCGTGAACAGCGCAGCTTCCAGTTCGTCGGTATTCACCATCGACACCCGCCCATGTGGGACGGGAACCTCCTGATCTTCCAGTGACACAACCTGCTCGACCTGCTGGCCCGCTTCGCCCTGTGCCCGGCTTTCCCGGACTCCTACGGCGGGTCGTCACGCCCGCGACTACTACCAGGCCTCCGCCCCACCCCGCGGCGCACCGGTGGTGACCGACCCGAGCCCGGACAACGGGCTCTCGCACCACGGGGTGGTTCCCACGTTCACCATGTCTCGATCAGCCAGTCCGGCACCCAGCTCTACCCCGGCAGCATCGCTGCGGCTACGCCGTAGCCCTTCACCGCAGCCTTCCCACCGTCAGAGCTACACGGCTTCGAAGTCACCCACCGGTCACCACACGGTGCCCGATGAGCGTGCGCTGCGCACCGGCCCAGATCTACCAGGTTCGAGCCGGCTTCGCGATTACGGGGCGTCAACCACTGGTTCGCTCTCGCTGTACCCTCTGACCTCGCCTCACAGGCCCGCACCGTCTGGCAGTACCGGCACGCCCTGCGCTTGTCGGGGCCGCTTGCCACCCGGCGCGAGTCACCACCCGCACCAGGCTGCCCCCAGGCTTCACCAAGCTGCTACGACAACCCGGCGGAGACGGTCTCCCACCGCCTCTCGATAACACGGCGCCTCGTGGCGCACAACTCCGCCGCGAAGAAAGCCGCGGCCGACTTCAGGATCTCGTTACTACGACGTAGTTCCCGGTTCTCCTTCTCCAGCAACCGGATCCGCGCCTCGGAGTCTTCCGGCTCGACCGGTAGATCCGCCGCTTCGGCCTTACGGACCCACATCCGCAACGCCTCCTTGTGCACCCCGAGCTGCTCGGCGACCCGAGCGATCGCGCCAGTACGCGTATCGGGGTCACGACGGGCCTCCACCGCTAACCGGGTCGCACGCTCACGAAGCTCCAGCGGATACTTCACATTCGCCATGATCGATGGGATTCCTTCCAGGAAATCTGGCTTCCCCTCAATCAAACCAAGGACGATTCAGTCGAGGGTGTCGTGCGTCTGCGCAAGGCGCAGCATGGTGGCGATGAAGTTACCGCCCTGGGCACCGTACAGCCAGGCAGTGCGGACGATGAGCGTGTCGGGATGGGTCGCGCGCATGGCCCATTCGCCCGCAGCCTTCGTCCGGCCGTATGCCGATTGGGGAGCGAGCGCGGCGCCCTCGGGGTAGGGCCCGGAGCCGGTTCCGTCCATGACGTAGTCGGTCGAGATCTGGACCAACCGCGCACCTGTCGCCCGTGCAGCCAGTGCCGCGTTGCGTGCCCCGATGGCGTTGATCGTGAAGGCGTCGGCTTCGTGGGTCTCGGCGTCGTCGACCCGAGTGTATGCGGCGCAGTTGACCACGACGTCGGCCCCGGCGAGGGCTGACGCGGGGCCTCCTGGTCTCGCAGGTCGGCGTCCGTGGAGCCGAAAGCTCGCACCGTCGTACCGCGCTCGGTCAGCAGGTCGGTCACCTCGGTGCCGAGCATCCCGTGGCCGCCGAGGATCGCCCAGGTCGTCATGCGGTCACTGCGTCGTCGTCACCGGTGCCGGTGACGTGCTGGTGGGCGTAACGGGCTTCGGTGGCGTCCTTCATCGGCCGCCACCAGTTTTCGTTCGTTCGATACCAGTCGATGGTCGCCGCCAGCCCGTCGGCGAAGTTGGTGTAGCGCGGCGACCACCCGGTGTCGGCACGCAACAGAGAGGGTCGATCGCGTACCGCCGGTCGTGTCCGGCGCGGTCGTAGGCGTTCGCCTCCTGACCCATCGCGAGCAGGGTCTGCTCGAGGACCCGCCTGTTGGATCTTTCGCCGTCAGCACCGATCAGGTAGGTGCATCCGATGCAGCCGTGGTCGAGGATCGCCCAGACCGCGCTGTTGTGGTCATCGACGTGGATCCAGTCCCGCACGTTGCGACCGTCGCCGTAGAGCTTGGGTCGGACCCCGTCGATGACGTTGGTGATCTGCCGGGGAATCAACTTCTCGACGTGTTGTCGTAGACCGTAGTTGTTCGAGCAGTTGGAGATGGTCGCCTGCACGTCGAAGGAGCGCACCCACGCGCGCACCAGCAGGTCCGAGGCCCCCTTCGTGGATGAGTAGGGCGAAAAGGGATTGTAGGGCGTGTGTTCGGTGAACCGCGTAGGGTCGTCCAGCTCGAGGTCGCCGTAGACCTCGTCGGTGGAGACGTGGTGGTAACGCACCCTGCGCCGGCGGACAGCCTCGAGCAGTGTGTACGTGCCGATGATGTTGGTGTCGAGGAATGGTCGGGGGTCGGCGAGCGAGTTGTCGTTGTGTGACTTGGCCGCAAAGTGGACGACAAGGTGTCGGCCACCAGTGAGTCGACCAGATCGGCATCCGTCACAGGGCCTCGAACGAAGGTGATGTCATCGCGGATGCCATCGAGGGAGGCGAGGCTGCCGGCGTAGGTGAGTGCGTCGAGCACGGTGATCGCCATGTCCGGGTGCGTCGCGCGGGTCAGGTGGACGAAGTTGGATCCGATGAAACCGGCTCCGCCGCTGACCAGGACTCGCACGAGGGGATGAACTCCTTGGTGGATGGGGGTTGGATGTAGGCGGTGCCAGCCGACAAGGCTGCGTGACTACAAACTGTCACCGAAACGTGCAGCAGTCCCGTGCGGCCAGCGGAGAGTTCGAACTAGCCATAGGTTCTTGGTAGCGTGGTGCATGTGCAGCCACGCGTCCATGTCGTCACTATCCACTGGGGCTCAGCCGATTGGGTCCGTTTGCAGCAAACACAGTTGGCGCGTCACCTCGATACAACCCGGGTTTCCCTTCACCTTGGGATAGGAGGCGGGGTCCAGTTAACTGACCCGGCTCTCCGCAATTGGCATCAGTTCGACGAATTCAACGTGATAACGGTGGAAGGACGCCACGCTCAGAATCTCGATGGCGTCATAGCACGCGCTGCGACCGGGATAGCATCAGAAGACTTGTTGCTGGTCCTGGATCAAGACGCGTTTCCCATACGCCCACTTCGTGACTTAGTTACATATGCCTGCGCCGAGGACCAGCCTATCGCGGCTGTGCGTACCGAGAATAACGGCGATGAACAGCCCCATCCGCTGTTCTGCCTTCTACCCTTTGCGCTATGGCTTAGGCTCGCGGGGACGTGGGCGGAGGGGCCGGTTCGGGTCGTCGAAGACGGACATATCCGCAGGGACGTAGGTGGCCAATTCCTCCAGCAGCTGAACAAGGCGGACCAAGAATGGGTTCGGCTGCGGCGGTCCGCGGACCTAGGGGATCATCCCGTCCTCTACGGTGTTTATGGTGACGTCGTGTATCATCACGGCGCTGCGAGTCGGCCAGTCTGGACCGATGTGGACGCCACGCGCGTCTACCGGAACGTCGTTCATCGAGTAGGCGATGGTGTCCTCTATCGACTGCCCATCACGCGGTACCTCAGTCGACGTGAAAGGGAGCAAGGGCGCCTCGCCGCTGGTCATCACGCAATGACGGCCAGACTAATGGAAGACCCGGACGACTTCATGTTCCGTAACGGTGGCGTGAGCTCTAGTGTCGACGACTGAGGTTTGGTCGCGAGTTGAGTTTGAATGCGCTAATTAGCTCAGGGCTGCCAAATCGGCACGAAAGGTCACCCTCTCGAAACTCGGTAAATGTGATATGTGTCTTCCGTCGAGAAAGTATCCGTAAAACTTCCGTCAGCTGAAATGTGAATAGTGCGATGCTCGTCAACTACTGTGGCGTCCTTGCCGTCTAGTACATGCGGAACGCTGAAGGTGCGTTTCCCGGGTCGTGAACCACCGGAGATCATCGCAAATAAATATGTGGATCCCTTGTAGGATTTGAGCATCGTGTTAAGACCCGTCCCGAAATCGAACTGATATGATTGAGTATTCAGAACTGGTGCGAGTTGACGAATCAGTCTATTGATTTGCCCCATGGCCGCTACGTTCGGCGTCGCGCAGAATCGGGGATTATACTGTGATTGCCGTATAAGCGCCGATCCCCGACAGGGTCCGGATGAACTCTGATTGAAATACACAATTCCTTGGGCGCCATTGATTAGAGAGTTCATCACGGCGCCCTTAAGTTGAGCGGGCGTGATATCCGCGACAAATGGGCTTCCGCGTGATGCTCCGTTCAGCAATTCTACAAAATTCCAGACCGGTTGTGGCCGTTTGCCAATCGCAACTAATTGTCGCATTGACGAAACGGTTTTGCCATAGCTGGATGCGGATCGACAACTATTACGCAGCCGAGGATCCACTGTATTGGTCGATAAGTTCGTTTGAGTGCATGCGTGACTCGTATACCAGTAGACGTCCGCGGAGGTTACGTCGGTAAAGCCGTTCACATAAATTCCGCGATACGAGGCGGGAATATCATTTCCGGTCACTTCACGACTGAAGTTTGCAAACTTGAACAAGCCTGCTGGCGACGACTTGCTGGCTCGGCGCAGGAGGGCGAACCCCTGGAGCGGCGTACGAGCTTTTCGGTCGATCTCGTCTCCCAGCATATATCCCACCCAGGTGCTAGACAAGTCTGTGAACGAGCGATTTGGTGCGGTGCCGACATAAAACATTCGGTTCCTCGCGAGCAGGCTGAACGGCGTACTCGCTGTCGCGCCAATATATGTATTGATGCCGAGAGACTTATCGTACTGAACCTCGCGGTCAGACCTTATCGGGTTATACCAAACTGCGATCGGAAAGAAGGCGGAGGTTGTCCACCCCGCTCGTGCGGCGTGCGGGAAGTGGCGCCAGTAGGCTGGACCGCCATCCCAAGGAACTCGGGGAAGCGAGGTGATGGTCGATGAGGAGTCATGACCGGAAGTGGAACATGCTGCGATCAGCGCGGCACTGCACAGAACCGCAATCGGTACTTTCGCGACGTGCCAACATCTGCATCGTGCAGACACCCCGTTCTTCAGGCCGCTAAATGGCTTCACAAATCATCCGTTCGACATGAGCAGATCGTCACCATGCCGCAGGGCGGCGGTCCAGGGTACGTCAACAAGACTTCGGTGTGACGGCCATCCGCGCCGATCCCAAGACTTGTCCAGCCACACTACATTGGTGCAGTTCGATGCCATGCCGCGTGGTCGGCACGAACCGCAGCGTGATCATCGGTTATTGGATCCGGTCACCGAGGAGGTGGCACCCGGTGATTCGCGGCCGGGAGCGGGGTGCGGGCGAGGGACACGATCGGTCGCTTGGGAGGTCCCGGCATCGGTGGCGCGGGCCGCTGAGCAAATAGATCCTGAGCACTGACAGCGTGAGCCTGCAGCCTACCCGCGAGCACCTGAGTTGTACGGCAGAGGTCGCCCGCATGCGAAGGAGGCGCTCCTGGGCGATCGCGGGCACGGCTGCGAGATACTAAGCCGCTGTCGACGAAACTGGCGAACCGGTCGCGGATGCCAATCAGTCCTCGGCCGTGTGGGACGCGAGGTATGAGAGGATCGAGGACACACCACCGCCTCGCCGGGGTGCTTGCAGTACTGCCATTGTCAGGGCCGGTTTCTATCTAGCAGGAGCACTTAGAATTTTGCACACGATGTACGTCACCACAGGACGACGATCGAGAAATGGCTTGACGACATGTCGGTGTGCGGTGAACTCTCGCTTCTCTGTTCACGTGCGGGAAGCCTGTCCATGGGCGAACTGTATGCTCAGTATTGTCCACGTGCACAGGAGTGCTAACAGTTGCGCTCACTTTGGGCGTCGATCCCGGCTAGGGCCGTGGTCGTCGCAGACATCCCCGTTATTCTTTCGGTTTGATAGAAACTCACTGTCTGCATGGGTGGTCCATACCGCTGAAGCCCTCACGGCGCTGTCGCCCTGTCGTCTCGCAGCGGCCACAGCCGCTCAGAATGCGGATGTCCCGATGATGATTTGGCGGCGTACGGTGTGGTCCAGACGCCGGCGAGCGCTGCCGGCAGCCTCAGGGTCGCCGACCCCGCCTTGCGCCCCGACGTTGGGCGTCGACGAGATGCTGACTTCTGACAGGAACGCCGACGTGCAACTGTTCCGCCGCCCGACGACGCAAACGCGCTCCCGGCCTCCGCGCCAACCTCACGGATCGTCGGCGCCGTCATTTTTGCGCGTCGCGTACACCTTGCCGGCCCTTGAGCGCGGAGGCGGAGCAGAGTGGTGGCCGGTTGCAGGCGCCAAGGTAGCCTCGCACATCGCTCGAACATCGTGAACGGCCGCTCGGGGGTGCTCTTCGATCGCGTATTCTCTGTCCTCGTGCTCGCGGTTCTATCGCCGGTCCTGCTGGTCGCCGGCTTCCTGGTGAGATGCACGTCCCGCGGGCCAGTCCTCTATCGCGCGGAGAGAGCGGGGCGTGATGGTCGGCCATTCGTGATGTACAAGTTCCGGACAATGCATGTCGGGTCAGATCAAAACGGTGCAATCACAGCAGCTCATGACCCGCGGGTCTTTCTGGTGGGGCGGGCCTTGCGCAGGATGAAGATCGATGAGCTTCCGCAACTCGCCAACGTCGTAAAGGGTGACATGGCGCTGGTCGGTCCGCGTCCAGAGGATCTCAACATCGTCCGACACCATTACGACGATTTCATGCGTGAATCTCTGTTGGTTCGCCCGGGGGTCACTGGCCCAGGAAGCCTGCACTACTTCGCAGAGGAGGAAGACCTTCCCGGTGATCCTGTGGAGGCACAACGTGTATACCTCGATTCTCTGTTGGTGAAGAAAATTGCGTTGGACCTGGTGTATGTGCGCAATCGCAGCAGGCGGTACAAGGCGGAGTTGTTGTTGCGCACCGCTCTGGGAATTGTCGGCGCCGAGCGCATTTTCGCCCGACGGGCACACCATGAACGTGAACTGGCCACTCAGATACAAAGAGAACGGGAGAGCTGATGACATGCGTCGTGAGAGGAATCCTCACCCGGTTTCAGCCCGCCAATGGTGTGCCTGCGTCACCACAACGACCGAGAGCCCTGTTGACTTGAGGGCCGAACTCGGCAAAACGCCCGCCGCAATCACTCCGTCCCTAGATAGAGCGGTAACGCGATTCCAGTACATGGCGATATTTGTGGTCCCGGGCCCACGCACCGAACTGCTCGCGGTGGTTGCGGCCGGGGCTGTCCGAAAGATTGTTGCGCTGGTGAAGGAGTTAGGTCATGACAGCCTCTGAGGTACGACAAGAGATCCCATTCGCTCTTCCGGATATCACCGCAGACGACATCGATAGCGTCGTTGCCGTGCTTCGGTCCAGGTGGTTGACTACAGGCGCAGTGACTCGTCAGTTCGAGGCGAAGTTTGCCGAAGCGGTCAGTGCCCACCATGCGATCGCGCTCAACTCCTGTACCGCGGCACTGCACTTAAGTCTTGAGGCGCTGGGTGTGCGGCCAGGTGATTCTGTGTTCGTGCCGACATTTACGTTCGCAGCGACTGGCGAAGTGGTGCGATATTTGGGTGCTATCCCTGTTCTGGTCGACGTGGACCCTCTTACCTGCAACATTGACCCTGTAGCGTTGCGTGGCGCTGTTGAGAGAGTCGTGCGCGAAGGCGTCTCGCGGCCGAAGGCCATCATGCCCGTCCATTACGCTGGTGCTGCGGCAGAGATGGACGACGTCTGGGATCTTGCTCGTGAGTTCGATCTAGCCGTCATTGAGGACGCAGCCCACGCCTTTCCGTCGACGTACGGCAAGAACCGTATCGGATGGACGCCCGAGGACATCCCCAGCACCGTCTGCTTCTCGTTCTACGCCACCAAAACCATCACCACAGGGGAGGGTGGCATGGTTACGACCCGAAGCTCTGAAGTTGCTGACCGGATACGTAGGATGAGCCTCCACGGTCTCAGCAAGCAGGCTTGGAATCGCTACGCTGGCGGTACGTGGCGCTACGACATCGTCGCGCCGGGTTACAAGTACAATTTGACCGATATCGCCTCGGCGCTGGGGCTCACCCAACTTAAGCGCAGTCGTGAGATGGCAAAACGTCGCAATGAAATAGCGGCTGCGTATAACCAGGCGTTCAGCGCGTTACCCGGGTACGTGACCCCACAGGTTCCGGTCGACCGAGTGCACGCTTGGCACTTGTATCAGCTACGGATCGCCGAATCGTTCGGAGAGGAGAACCGTGACGCGCTCATCGAGATGCTCCGCATTCGGCACGGGATCGGTACGAGCGTGCACTTCATTCCGTTGCACTTGCATTCATTCTACAGGGAAAGTTTTGGCTACAAACCACACGATTTTCCAGCCGCTTTGAACGTGTTTGAGCACTGCTTATCGCTCCCGATTTACAGCAGCATGTCCGATGGCGACGTGCAGCAAGTTATAGACGCCGTCACGACCTCGCACATCACGCTTTGCGGTGCAGAGAAAGGAAAATCATGAGCATTGGTCACTTCTTCGATCTGTGCGCGCCCTTGGCAGCACTCTACGTGGACCGTCGGCCAGTGCTGACCACCAGTGACCATGATGTCGACTTAATGGTCAGCCGGTCCCCGCATCGCGAAGTCGGCGCGCGTCTGGTCCACGCCTTCGCACAGGGCATCATGACCGTGACCTCGGTTCCGGGCGCTCGGCCCGATGCCAGCGCCGTGCTGGTCGCCGATTGCCGAATCGCGCGTCAGGTTACATGGCGACGGGAACCCCTCCGGTGCGCGACGGAGGGCGGGGTAAGGGCTTGGGTGCAGCCCCATGATTCGAGGAACGTCGGCGTCATCCGCTGGCGAGCAGCGGGCCATGCTAGTCAGGTGGGCATTCGGAAGCGAACCGACGGGATCGAGATTGAGAAATCCTGTAAGGCGCATGGTGCGCAGTGCAGCCTGAAGGCGTTGGTGCCGTGGCTCTGACTCGTCTGTCAACTGTGTCATTCTCCGTCCTCAGGAGTGACTTTCGCGCCAAGGCCGAGTTGATGTATGGCTCCACGAGCGCGTCGGCAATACTGAGGGCAGTCGCAGCGGATGGGGCCTCGGCAGTGATCCTCTTCCGCATCGGTCAGATCTTCAGCCGTGCGAGGTTGGCGCCGTTTGCCTTCCTACTCATGAAGCTTAATAAGCTCTTCAACGGCGTGACCATTGGCTCAGGCGCCTCGATCGGCCAAGGGTTCGTCATCCAGCATTCCGTGGGTGTCGTGATAAACGGCCGTGCCGTGATGGGTGCGAATTGCGTTCTCGAAGGCGGCGTAGTGATCGGTGCGGTCGACCGTTGGAGTCCCCAGATCGGGTCCGGCGTCTACATTGGGTCTGGCGCCAAGATAGTCGGCCGCGTCACAATAGGCGACAACTGCAAGGTCGGCGCAAACGCGGTTGTTGTCAAGGACGCACCCGCGGGTTCGACGATCGTAGGCGTTCCAGGAGTGGCGCGTTGACAAACTCCATGATGACGCGACTGTCGACTACCGCGCGTGCTGACGGAGTCTTGCTTGACCGCTCGGCTCTACGCCGTGTAGGCTTCTACATTGCGCTTCTTGGTGTTCCTTTTTTCTTAGAGGCATCTTCCTCGGGAAGCATCTCGTTGCCATCTGACGCGAGCGTCGCCGAAAACCAGCAGGCTGGGCTTATTGCGGCACCGATGTCGTTGGCCCTGTCTGTGATCCTTCTGATTGAGACCAAATCACGCCGACGTCGTGCTGGCTACACCGACCTTCCATCGTTCTGCATCGGCGTATTCGTGTTCGTCAACTTCGTCGCTTTTGTGGTGGGCGGCCTGGTCTATGGCGTTTCCTCCCTCGCGGGGGCATATTTGGTCCAGACACTGATCCCGATGCTTGCCTACGTGGCAGCCAGGCGCGTCGCCCAGTTTCCCACTGCATGGTTGAAGAACACCCTGTTCAGGTTTGCCTGGGTGCCGTTGCTCTGCTTCGGCTTGGTCGCGATGACGACGCTGTCTCATGGTGGGCGCCCATGGCTCGACGTCGGCGACCACATCGGACCGCTTCCGATCCCACAATCTCAGCGGTACCTTCCGACTGTCATGGCGTTCGCGTTGGTGATGTATGCGCGGTCTCGGCTCATGGTTCGATTTACGATTGGGCGTGCGGCGGTCGTGGTGGCCAGCACTGTCTTCCTGGCGGCATCGCACTCGCGTACAGGTCTGGTCATAGTCGGAGTCGGTATTTTCGCCTTCATTCTATTCGATCCGCGTGGTCGGGGGCTGAAGCGCTTGACTGTTCTGCTGGGCGTTTGCCTTGCAGCAGGAATGCTGTGGTTCGCTCTCGGGTCGGCTGACTTGCAGAACGGGCCGACGGCACTCTCACGAATCTCGGGCCAGAATGCAAGCGCGAATACTTCGAGCACGTTGCGAGAAGGAGCCTTGGTCGAGTCGATCACCGAGACCTTTACCAGCCCGCTCGGTCGTATGTATCAGCCTACGACCGATCAGAGTCTCGGCGGCACGACCAGCGCTTATGCACGAGTGACAAACTCGGAGAACCAAATAGGTGACTTCGGCCTTAAGGCCGGCCCGATCGCCGTGCTCGCCCTCGCCCTTGCCTTCGGCAATATCCTTCTGCGGGCTCGGCGCGCTCTTGCGCGCGCAGACGATTCGGCTCCGGAACTTGAGGGTCTGTGGATCGCAGCGATTGCCACTCTCATCGGTGCTGCCCTCACCCAGTTGGTTCTTGCTGAAGCCTACACCGGCGTCATGTTGTGGTTCGCGTTCGGCATCCTGCATCAGCGGGCAGTGGACGCGGAAGCGGCATCTCAAACCACGTCGCCAGCCCGCGGGCGCGCGGACAGGTTGTCTTCGCGCCGCACCGCCGCAACGCGTTTGCGGCGAGAACCAGCCAGCATGCTCAGTGCAAAGAGGCCAGGTATTCCGGGGTCCCGTACCGTTCTGAGCTTCGCGACGACGGTTCATAGCAGTCCTACCGCTGTGATCAGCATGCCCCGCGCGACCCGTCCGCGCGAACGCCATCTCTCGTACGCTGCCGTACGTCGGCTCGCACTCCGGGGCGACGGCGCGGTGCTGTCGAGTCTTCTTCAACAGGGTGCCCTCTTCATTAGCGGGATTGGAAGCGCCTGGCTGATCGGCAACATGGGTCGGGGCGAGTTGGCGTACGGTACGACCATCAGTTCGGTCGCTGGCATCTTCGCCATCGGTGGGTGGGCGCCTGCGGCTACATTAGGCGTCGCCGGCCAGTGGGGACAGTCAGACCGTGTGCTTGGCCTGCTCAGACCAATCGTCGTACGGCGCGCGATCGTGTCGGTGCTCCTTGCTGGGATTGGGATGGTCCCGTTCCTCGGAAAACTAGGGCACGCGACAGTGCCGATTCTCGTCGGCACCGCGGCGAGCGCGATGGGTGTCGTTGCTCTGCAATTCCTGGTCGGCATCGCCCAAGGGGAGGGCCGTGCAACCTGGGCCAACATCGTGAAGGCCGGAATCTCGCTGTCGTACGCGATCCCGATCGTCATCCTTGCGCTGGTCAAGTTTGTGATCGGGGGTCATGTCTCGACCGGCGCCGTGGCTTGGGCTTGGGCCGCGAGCTGGGCGATTCCGATCGGCTACGCATTGAAGTTCGTCCGCCCGGGAACGCGATCGCGCGTGACACCCGAGGAGAAGAATCTGCTGCTATCCATGCGCTCGTATTCGCGCGCCGCATTCTTGGGATCAATTGCTCTTTTTGAGCTTCTGCGTGTTGATGTCCTTCTGGGCATGGTTATACTCTCCACGGCTGGCCTGGGCAACTATGTAATGGCTTCGTCTTTCACTGGGTTGCTCAAAGCCCTGGGTCAGGCCTTCGGCGTGTCGATCCTCTCGGTAGCTGCCCGTTCTCAGAATGTGGTTCTGATCGAACGCCGCCTTTGGCGATACTGCCTGCTGATTGCAGCCTTCTCAGTCCTTGCCGGGGCGGCGATGTGGCCTATCTTCCGGTGGGTGCTCCCGGTCGAGTTCCGTTCCAGTTTCGTGGCCGCGATTCTCCTGGTCGCGGCTTCTGCGGCGACGGCGCTGCGGCGCGTCCTAGTCGAGTTCGCTAAGGGTGCAAACAAACCGATCGGTGGGTCACTCGCCGAGGTCGTGTTCGTCATTTCCATCGGTGGACTTTTGCTCATGCCCGGCGGCATACCTCGAAGCGCGAACGGCCTTGCGCTAGCGACGCTGCTGGCCTGCCTTTGCAGCCTCTTGATTTCTTCTTGGGTTGCGTTGCGGGCTAGGAATGCCTTACGAGCATCAAGAGGCCCCGAATTTGGTACTCCGGCATTGCCAGAGCAGTTCTATCGCGATGACCGCCATGCCTGACGGTGACGTGGAGTAGCGGCCCCGAGAGCTGTGGCGAAGGCGAGAGGTCCATCGGATCTGGTGTACCGTCTGGTGCGAAATGCTGCTCTGAGGGAGTCCATAGTGATCAGGTCTATGGCGTGAACCGCATGTGGGCTACGACTTCCATTCTGACTCGATCTTGTTCGGGCGCCACGGTGTGCACCCGGTTGTATATTGCGTCGGGACGCCCCTGGGTCGGCCCAGGCGCTATCGCCACTCTGGACCACTGGACCCGCGGCGACGGCAGCCGAGATCGAGGCGGCGATATTTATCGATATTCACCTGAGAACTGTGTTCAGGGGATATCCATTGCGTTGGACGCGTGATCATCTCGTATGCGCTCGACTACCTTTTTATAGCCAAGACGCTCAAGTGTAGGGTCCACAATAGGTCCAATTGCTATGAGTTCTTCGCGACTCAGTTGGCGTGAACCCTTCCCCACGTTTTCGTCGGTAACGCGTGACTCCACTCCACCAAGCACCGATGGGTGTGCGCTCAAATCAAGGTCCTTTGCAAGGTTACCCAGTACTGTGCCAGGGTGTGCAACCAATTCCTCGTATCGAACATTGATGACTTTAAGGTCCAGATTATCGAGCGCCGTTAACGCGCTTTCCACCGAATAACGCCATTGTTGCGCACAGGCGACAAGGAGGCCGTCGCGCTTCAAATCTTCATCGATTCCAGCGTAGCGCACTCCCCATGTCGCGCGGGGAGCCTCCCGATTTTGCCGCGCCAGTAGTCCCATTGCGAATTTGCGTCCATAACTAGGTAGTAGCCGCGGAGGGAAGTGACGCAATTTCCTCAGCATGTATGCCTTGTCGGTGGGCGCTAGCCACTGACTACGTGTGGAGCCGATCGCATCGATGCCATCGCGAATGAGATGGATGAAAGTGGCATCGGGAAAGATCTGCTGTACGAACGGTATTCTCAGTGAATTGCTAACGGTCTTTTCCAGGACCACGCCATTGTTAGCATAACGATCGACATATTTCGTGATGAAGCGCCGAGTTGCAACCGACGCAGTCACATCTGAAAGCGTGTCGTCTGGCATGCTCTCATTCCCATAGCGCCAGACAAAGTTGATATCGTAAGGTACGCTCCCGATGTCAGTGGCGTTGGCTAGGGAATCGCGAATGATCTTGGTTCCGGATCGCGCGGCTCCAATTAGAATTATTCGGCGTGTGCTCATGTTGTTTCCTTCGCCTCTAAAAGACTGTGGATCACGCATTGTCGCCGATATCCCTTGAGCGGCAGTACGAGATAATCCGCGGCGAGCGAACGATCCTCAACAATCCGATGAAGAGCGTCCTGCCTGCGCTGTGCGCGCCTTTGGAAGGCGGGTAGGGCGCGTGTTTCGAAATCGCGAATGGTTAAGATCTGATGCAGTTCGGTTCGTAGTAGGGGTGGCAGAGTACAGCTCAGCCTTAGTCTTTGACCTCGGCAGCGCGAACTCGATGGTTCGGGCCGGTTCTTTTGCCGGTACCGGAGCGGCAAGAACTGTCGACCGATATCATGTTCGCTCGCTCGAATGAAACACTGTCGTCGCCTCTTGCCGCATTCTGCGGAGCGCAACCGTGTGGTCGAGAGGGTCCGCTGTCAGGATCTCCGCTGAGTCGATAGGCGGGACACTCACATAGTTGATCAGCGGGTGCCTCGACGTATGAATATCTTCTCCGGGCGTGAATAGTTCCTCGGAGAGCTTCTCGCCAGGCCGAAGTCCGGTGAAAACGATGTCTACGTTCTTCTTCCCTGACAGGTCGATCAGAGTGTGTGCTACGTCGACGATCTTTACCGGGCTCCCCATCTCCAGCACCATCACTTGGCCGTCCTGGCCGATGGCTGCTGCCTGCAGCACCAGCTGACTTGCCTCCGGGATGAGCATGAAATAGCGCTCGACCTCCGGATGAGTAACCGTGATTGGGCCGCCCCGCTCGATCTGTGCAGTGAACGCTGTGATTACCGAGCCACGGGAGCCAAGCACGTTGCCGAACCGAACGCTGACGTAGGTGCCAGAGGCGCGCTCGGCGAAGCTCGCCGTTAGCCGCTCGGCGAGCCGCTTGCTGTAGCCCAGCACGCAGGTGGGATGCGCGGCCTTGTCGGTGGAGACGTTGACCAGTGTCCCGACGCCTACTTCGGTTGCTGCCTGCAGGACGTTGAGCGTGCCGAGAACGTTGGTCTTCCATGCCTCAAGCGGAAACTGCTCGAGTAGGGTCAGATGCTTAAGCGCAGCAGCGTGGAACACCATGTCGGGCTGCTCGCGGGTGAAGACCCGCCGGAGGGCGTCCAGATCGCGGATGTCTACGAGAGCCAGGGTGCCGTCGTCGAGGAGCGCGCGCCCGGTCAGGCTCATCTGGACTGCGTGGAGAGCTGACTCGTCGCGATCGAGCAATATCAACCGCTCTGGTCCGAACCGGGAGATCTGGCGCGCGAGTTCGGAACCGATCGATCCGCCCGCGCCGGTGACCAGCACCGTCCTGCCGCAGATCGACTCCGCGATGGCGGTCTCGTCCAGGTTGACGGCGCGTCGGCCGAGGAGGTCCTCGAGGTTGAGACGCCGCAGTTCTTGGTGCTTGGGCTGTTCACCGAAGAGTTCGTTGATCGACGGCATGATCAGCACGCCGAGGCCGGCCTTGCGCGCATCCTCTCGGAGCGACCGGATTAAGTCCGCGCTTGCCGAGGGTGTTGCGATGACCAGGGATGTGGCGCCACTCTGGGTCACCACTGCGGGTAGCCCTTCGCGGCCACCCTTGACCGACACGCCGTCGATCTTCAGCCGTCGCTTGCGTGGGTCGTCGTCCAGGATCGCGACTGGTGCGTAGCGCGAGTCATTGTCGCGCTGAAGTGCGCGAACCAGCCGACGGCCACTCTCCCCGGCACCGAAGACGATGACCTTCTCGACGTCGTCGGCGGTTGCGGTGCGGCCCCAGCGGTAGGAACGCACCACGAAGCGCAGGGTGAACATACCGATCAGAGCGAGGGCTGGCACCATCAGCGCAAGGCTGCGTGGCAGGTGCGGAAACCAGGGTGATAGCGCAAAAACGATCAGCGCGGCTGTCGTGAGCAGGACCGCGTGGCCGATGGCGACGGTCTCCTCGAAGGAGCCGCGCACATGGTCGATGCGGTACGGGCCGACCAAGAACCCGAAGGCGACGAAGATAAGAGCGGCGAGGACCGCGAACTTCACGACTGACAGATTAGTGATGACATAGAGACCAAAGTCGTATCTCATCCAGGTAGCGCAAGCTGTTGCGGCAACCACGAGGAGCGCGTCCGCACTGGCCCAAAGGGTTTGGACTGTGCGCTCGCGCACCGAGGCACCGAACGCCCTCCGGACTCCGGTCGCCGGTTCAGCGTGTTCTAAGCCGGGCATTGCGGCCCCTTTCGCCCAGCGCGTCTACAGCGTCTCGCTCTCGGAGGTCGGCTTCTGTATCCGTAGATTTGGCGGTAGTCGCCTCTTTGGTTGAGGAGCCTGTACGACGCGGCACGTCGTCGCGGGTGCGATAGCCGTATGCATAGTCGTAATAGCCGGCCACGCGGTTGCTGCGAGGAACACGATTGAGCGTCACGCCTAGCAGTTTTGCGCCGACCGCGTCGAGAGACTCGAGTGCGGTGAAGACCTGATCGCGTGTTACGAGGCCACTGCCGACGACGAGCACCGCACCGTCCGCGACCGTGCTCAGCACGGCAGCGTCGGTCACGGGTAGCAGCGGTGGGGCATCGATGAGTACGTAGTCGAAACGCTCATGCAGCTCTTCCAGAGTCGAGCGCATGGCATCCGACTGAAGCAACTCACTAGGGTTCGGCGGCAGCGCACCTGCTCCGAGGATTGCAAGTTTGCGCTTGCCGAAAGGTTGTAGCACGTCGGTCAGGTCCGCCTGGTCGATGAGTACGTCGGTGAGGCCTACTCCGCCTTCCATGCCGAGGTATTCCAGCAATCGGGGGCGCCGCAGGTCACCCTCAACCAGGCACACACTCGCGCCCGTGTCGGCGATGACCAAGGCCAGGTTCGCGGTCGTGGTCGTCTTGCCCTCCCCAGCTAGGGACGAGGTCATCACAATGGTCCGGGGATGGTTTGCCGCGTCAACGAAGCGCAGATTTGTACGCAAGGAGCGGAAGGCTTCAGCGCGCGACGAATGCGGGTCGGTCTGGACCAATAGGGGGTGCTTCGGGGCATCACCGTCGAAAGGAATCGCGCCGATGATGGTTAGGTCGTCGGAGAGCTCCTCGACGTCATCTTTGGTGCGCACCTTGCTGTCGAGCGTGTGGCGGAGTATCGCGAGTCCAAATCCGAGCAGGAGTCCCAGGAGCAAACCCAACGCGAGGTTGCGTGTCGGCTTCGGGCTGACCGGCGAACGGTTGATCGTGGCGTCCTTGGTCATGGTCACCTTGACCGGGCTCGGAGTCTTGTCCGAGACGCGCTCGATGCTCTGCACGGTCTTGGGGAACTGCTGACCGACCGCCGCCGCGATCTGTTGTGCGCGTTCCGGACTCTTGTCGGTGACTGTGACGTCGATCAGGACCGTATTGACTGGTACCGTCGCGACGATCTCGCTCGCTAGTGGCGTGCTGCTCAAGATGTCCAGTTTCTCGCGAACCGGGTCGAGCACGACCGGGGCGTTCACGAGCTTGGTGTAGGAAGTCACCCTTGCCTGACTGAAGGTGCTGCCCTGAGCAAGTTGGGCCGCATCCGTAGAGTCGGACGTCGACACGAAGAACTGCAGGCTGGACGAGTACTTCTTCGGCGTGGCCAGGCTGTAGGCCTGAGTAAGCAAGATGACGACCAACGCAGTGATCGCGATGGTCTTCCAGCGTTTGCGAAAGATCCGAAGGTAGTTACGCAGGTCCATGAGATCCTTCCACCCTTGACATACTGTCCATTCCGTAACATAGGTTCCCTAGTGTCACAGCCAGAGCGAGACTACCGGTTCTGACACGATCAGGTGAAATTGCGCATGAGACAGTCCCGCGGAAAAAGGCCACGGGCTTAAGGTGTGGCGTGCATCATGTGCGCACATTACGAGGCGGTAGGAACAGATGAAGGCATCGCTGACAGGCGCTGTCATCGGCGGGCTCGTGCTCGTCAATGCGGTGGCGCTCGTTGCCGTCGAGCAGCATTTCAAGGTGACCGCCGAGGCGTCGCCTGCTGCCAGCGGCTCCACCAATCCGTTGCTGTCAGGGACAACCGCCCCATCCGCCGAAAGCAGCAGTCCTTCGGTCGCCGCAGCTTCGAGTCCGTCCAGCTCAGCTGCCGCGGGCGGCAAGGTCATGTCACCGGGTGTCTTCACCGTCGCGGCCGACGGCAGTCGCGCCTGGCGTGCGGTCAACTCCGGTGGTTGCGATGGCGGCTCTGTCCAGGTGCAGGCCACCCAGGACGGCGGGGTCACCTGGACCACGCTGGGCACCGTGTCGGCCGGCGCTGCCGATGGTCTCGGCTTCGATGCATCTGGCCTGATACAACTGCGGGGGGAGGCGTCGAGTGGCTGCACCCAGGGTGCGTGGTCACTGTCGACCGATGGCTCATGGGCTACCTCCACGCCGACCTCGTGGGCGCCGAAGGGTGCCAAGAGCGCTGACGTGACCTATCAGGGGAAACAGCACCAGGCCTGTGCATCCGGCACCGTCATCGACCTGGCCACCGCCGACGCCAACGTCGATGTGCTCTGCTCCACCGGAGACGTGCGCACGGTCACCCCGGCCGGGAAGGCGAGCACCGTGTACACGGCGGCCGGCCTGATCAGCATCGGCACCACGCAGGACAACACACTGGTCGTGGCCCGAACGGTCTCCGGCTGCGACGGCGTGGAGCTGGACAAGATCGTGAACAGCAAGGCTGACTCGATGACGTGCGTCAAGGATGCGAGCAAGGCCGTCGACCTCACCTTCGCCGGCGATCACGGCTGGCTCGTCGCCGCCAACAACACCTGGACCGGCACGACCAGCGGGGACTGGTCGAAGAGGTGACCCGGGTCAGCCGTCGAGCTGCAGCCAGCTCTGCCAGCCGCCGTTGAGGACCAGCCAGGCGATCAGGCCGTAACCGGCCTGTCCGGGGTGCATCCCGTCGCCGGCGGCCAGGTCCGTGTGCCACTGATCGTGGCCGAGCAGCGGGCGGAAGCAGTCGACATACGTGATGCCACGACGGGAGCACACGTCGGCCTGCGCGTCGACGAGGATCTCCAGGCGCTCGTTGGTCTCGGTGTCGACGGTCGGGGCGGGGCCCACGACATACGTCGAGATGGCCGACGACGAGGCGTCGTCGAGGATGTTGGCCAGGTTGAGCCGGGAGCGCGCCGTGGTGAGGCCCTGCGCGATGTCGTTGAGACCGACGCCGACGACGAGGCGGCGCTCGTTCGCCTGCTCCCAACGGGGCTCGCACTCCTTCTGCCAGCGAGCCAGCACGTCCGTGGAGCTCTGGCCGCGGATGCCGAGGTTGTAGGTGGACAGGTCGATCCCGGAGTGCGGGGTGCGCGCGACCACGCGGGAGACCCAGCCGAGCGCCTTGGGGTCCCCGAACCCGGCGACGAAGGAGTCGCCCACGAAGCACAGGCCGATGCGACGGTCACCCTCGGCGACGTGAAAGCGAGCGGTGGGGCTGAACTCGGGTTCGCTGCCTTCGTGGTGGTTGGTCACGTGGGACATTCTCACTCATCCTCGTCGTCGAGACGGGCAAGCCAGGTCGCGAGTCGCTCCACAGGGGTCTCGAAGTCGGGGTTCAGGTCGACGAAGGTGCGTAACTGATCGGACAACCAGCCAAGGGTGACTTCCTCGTCGCCACGGCGCTCGGCGAGCTCTTCGATGCCTCGGTCGGTGAAATACACGATTGCAATGTAGTCCCGCGGTCGGCCTGTGGTGCGGCGGGATCGGAGGCATGGGTCAGCCGGGAGAGACGTATGCGCTGACACTGCACGGTCGCCGAGTGGGGACGATCCAGCCCGTCCAAGCCGCCTCGGGTGCCACCCCACCGAAGAGGACCGGCCCGGTCGACCCGTCAGTCTTCGCTCACCACGAACTGCGCACCGCTGACTCAGTCGACGACTTGCTGGAGGACATGAAGGGGGGTGGTGACGGACTTCTATGTCGACACTTCAGTCGCCGGACGGATCGTGCTGGGCCACTCGCCGGCCGCGGGCGTGGCGTCACACGTCATGTATGACGATTCGCTGCCCACCTGCCGCCAGCTCGATGTCGCTCCGGTTGGAGGTGACGACTGCGTCCCCTCGTCGCAAGGCGCCCTCGGTGACCGCGAGGTCAACGGTGTCGTCGAGGCCGGAACTCGCGGCCAATACGCCGATCGCGCGGGCCCGTGACTCGACCAGTGGTTCGATCCGACAACCCTTCAGCGCTCGTGACAGATTATGCTGCGGGCCGCCGCGCCACACCTCACCGAGCACCCCTGCAGGAACTGTCGGCACGATGCCGTGGGTCAGCGCCGCGGAGTGGAGCGACCAGAGCAGCCGATCGTTCGCTTCGGCGGCGATGAGCGCGCCGGTGTCGTAGGTCAGTCCGCTCACGACGCTGCGGCCCCGCCGGTCTGCTTCGCGAGGAGCCCGTCCAGAAGGGCTTCGCCGGCGGCGCGCTCTGCAGCGGTGAGGGCGCCCGCCTCGGACTCCCACTCCGCCACTCCTTGCAGCCCCTCGCGGAGGCGCAACTGGCGCTGGGCGGCCGCCGACAACCAGGCCGAAAACGACACGCCGTCCTCCGCAGCTACCGTTTCGATCCGTCGGGCCACGTCGTCATCAAGTGATACAGATCGCTTGCTCACCATGACCCTACGGTAGCACCGATGGTATTACTGAGGTTTCCTCGCGTTGGCGACGAGACGGGCCGCACACCAAGTTGGTGTGCGGCCCTGACGGTTGCTGGTCTCAGCGGTTGAAGGACTCGCTCAGCAGTTGTTCGCGCTGCTCGTCGTGGCGCTTGTGCGAGCCGGTGGCCGGGGCCGCGGACGCCGCACGCGACACCAGCCGCAGCGGGCGGGTCTCGCCCAGCGGTGCGAGCAACTCGGGCAGGTTCAGCGCCATGAACGGCCAGGCACCCTGGTTGCGCGGCTCGTCCTGCACCCAGACGACCTCGGCGTTCGGGTACTTCGCCAGCTCGGTCGCGATCTCCTGCGCCGGGATCGGGGCGAGCTGCTCGACGCGCACGATGGCCGTCTGCTGGTCGCCGCGCTTGGTGCGCTCGGCCTCCAGGTCGTAGACGACACGCGAGGACGCCAGCAGCACCCGGGTGACCTCGGTGTTGTTCAGCTGCGCCTGGTC
This sequence comes from Flexivirga oryzae, assembly GCF_014190805.1. Classification (NCBI taxonomy): domain Bacteria; kingdom Bacillati; phylum Actinomycetota; class Actinomycetes; order Micrococcales; family Dermacoccaceae; genus Flexivirga; species Flexivirga oryzae. Next base: position 183,468 of record NZ_JACHVQ010000001.1, read on the forward strand.
GGCGAGCACCGGCTGGAAGCGTCCGCTGGTGAAGTCCTCCGTGCTGGAAGTTGCGGCCTTCACCCGCAGCAGTTGCTTCGGTGTGAAGACGATCAGCGGCTTGCGCGGGCGAGCCGCTGCCTGGCGACGCAGCAGGTGGAAGTACGACGCCGGCGTCGACGGGTAGGCGACCGTCATGTTGTCCTCGGCGAACAACTGCAGGTAGCGCTCGATGCGCGCCGACGAGTGGTCGGCGCCCTGGCCCTCGTAGCCGTGGGGGAGCAGCAGCACCACGGAGGAGCGCTGCGCCCACTTCTGCTCACCGGAGCTGATGAACTCGTCGATGATCGTCTGCGCGCCGTCGGCGAAGTCGCCGAACTGCGCCTCCCACAGCACCAGCGCGTCCGGCCGCTCCACCGAGTAGCCGTACTCGAAGCCCATCGCGGCATACTCGCTCAGCAACGAGTCGTAGACCCAGAACCACGCCTGGTCCGGCGACAGGTAACGCAGCGGCGTCCACTCGTTGCCGTTGGTGTGGTCGATCAGCACCGAGTGGCGCTGCACGAACGTGCCGCGGCGGCTGTCCTGCCCGGCGAGGCGCACCGGGGTGCCCTCCATCAGCAGCGAACCGAACGCGAGCAGCTCGCCCATCGCCCAGTCGATGCCGCCGCTGGTAGTCATGTCCGCGCGCCGCTCCATCAGCTTGGCGAGCTTCGGGTGGACGGTGAAGCCGTCGGGCGGGCTCACCCACGTCTTGCCGATCCGCAGCAACTCGTCGCTGCTGATCGCGGTGTCCAGGTAGCTGCCGTCCGCCCGGGAGTCGTCCGCCTCCTGCGCCGACGGGCGCTCCAGGCCGCCGTGACCCTCGGCGTCGGTGCCGACTGAGCTGTCCGCCGCCGGTGCGGAGGCCTCCTGCTTGGCCGCCTTGGTCTCGGTGAAGACCCGCTCCAGTTGCGCCTGATAGTCCTTCAGCGCGGCCTCGGCCTCGTCCGGGGTGATGTCGCCGCGGCCGATAAGGGCCTCGGTGTAGAGCTTGCGGACGCTGCGCTTGGACTCGATTAGCTTGTACATCATCGGCTGCGTCATCGACGGGTCGTCGCCCTCGTTGTGGCCACGGCGGCGGTAGCACACCATGTCGATGACGACGTCGCGGTTGAACTTCTGGCGGTATTCGAATGCCAGCTCCGCGACACCGACGCACGCCTCCGGGTCGTCCCCGTTGACGTGGAAGATCGGCGCCTGCACCATCCGCGCGACGTCGGTGCTGTATGTCGAGCTGCGGCTCTGCGACGGCGCCGTGGTGAAGCCCACCTGGTTGTTGACCACGATGTGGATCGTGCCGCCGGTGCGGTAACCGCGCAGCTGGGACAGGTTGAGCGTCTCGGCGACAATGCCCTGGCCGGCGAACGCCGCGTCACCGTGCATCAGGATCGGCAGCACGGTGAACGCCGCACCGGCCAGGTTGATGCGGTCCTGCTTGGCGCGGGCGATGCCCTCGAGCACCGCGTCGACCGCCTCCAGGTGCGAGGGGTTGGCGGCGAGGTAGACGCTCGTGCTGTTGCCCGCGTCGGAGGTGAAGGTGCCCTCCGTGCCCAGGTGGTACTTCACGTCGCCCGAACCCTGCACCGACTTCGGCCGCGGGTTGTCCTCGAACTCCCGGAAGATCTGCCCGTAGGACTTGCCGGCGATGTTGGCCAGCACGTTGAGGCGGCCGCGGTGCGGCATACCGATGCAGACCTCGTCCATGTCGTTGTCGGCGGCCTCGGAGATGATGCGGTCGAGCATCGCGATGACCGACTCGCCGCCCTCCAGCGAGAAACGCTTCTGCCCGACATACTTCGTCTGCAGGAAGGTCTCGAACGCCTCAGCGGCGTTGAGCCGGCGCAGGATGCGCAGCTGCTCGGCGCTGGACTGCTTCTCGTAGCCCTTCTCGACCTTGCTCTGGATCCACGCCCGCTGCTCCGGGTCCTGGATGTGCATGTATTCGATGCCGATCGAGCGGCAGTAGGCGTCGCGCAGGATCCCGAGGATCTCGCGCAGCTTCAGGAACGGCTTGCCGCCGAAACCGCCGGTCGGGAAGGTGCGGTCCAGGTCCCACAGCGTCAGGCCGTGGGTGGTGACCTCGAGGTCGGTGTGCGCCCGCTGCTTGTATTCGAGCGGGTCGATGTCGGCCATCAGGTGACCGCGCACCCGGTAGGCGTGGATCAGCTCCTGGACGCGCGCCACCTTGTTGATGTCGTCGTCGTGGCCCGCCTCGATGTCCTGCACCCAGCGGATCGGCTCGTAGGGGATCTTCAGCGACTGGAAGATGTCGTCGTAGAAGCCGTCCTCGCCGAGCAGCAACTGGTGCACCACGCGCAGGAACTCGCCCGAGACGGCGCCCTGGATGACGCGGTGGTCGTAGGTCGAGGTCAGCGTGATGATCTTGCTGACGGCGTTCTTGTTGAGCGTGTCGACGCTCGCGCCCTGCCACTCGGCCGGGTATTCGAGCGCGCCGACGCCGATGATTGCCCCGGCGCCCTTCATCAGGCGCGGGATCGAGTGCACCGTGCCGATGCCGCCCGGGTTGGTGAGGCTGATCGTGGTGCCGGCGTAGTCGTCGAGGGTCAGCTTGTTGCTGCGCGCCTTGCGGACCATCTCCTCGTATGCCGCCCAGAACTGCGCGAAGTCCATCTCCTCGGCGCCCTTGACGCTGGGCACGACGAGGGTGCGCGACCCGTCTTCCTTCTGCAGGTCGATCGCCAGGCCGAAGCCGACGTGGCCGGGCTTGATGAGGGTCGGCTTGCCCTTCTCGTCCTCGCCGAGCGCGTAGTTCATCTCCGGCACCAGCTTGAGCGCCCGGATGATGGCGTAACCGATGATGTGGGTGAAGCTGACCTTGCCACCACGGCTGCGGGACAGGTGGTTGTTGATGACGATGCGGTTGTCGATCAGCAGCTTGGCCGGGACCGCGCGCACGCTGGTCGCGGTCGGGACCGTGAGGCTGGTCTCCATGTTGGAGACGATGCGGGCGGCGACGCCCTTGAGCGGCACGCTCTGGTCCTCGGCGGGGCCGACCTCCGGCACCTTCGGTGCGGACGCGTCGCGCGCGATGACCTTGCCCTCGGACAGCTCCCAGTCCTTGGGGTCGGGGCGCGGTGCCTCCTTGGGCGCCTGCCGGGCGGCGCCCTTGGGCGGCTCGGGGGCGGCGGGCGTGGCGGGGGCCGCAGGCTTGGTGGCCGGGGCGCTCTGTGCTGCGGGGGCCGCCGGTGTCGCGGCGGGGGCCGCGTCCGCCGTGGCGGGGGTGCTCGTCGTCTGGCCGTTGCCGACGGGCGTGGTGCTGGGCCGGTAATCCTCGAAGAAGCTCCACCACGCCTTGTCGACGGAGTTCTTGTCCTGTTTGTACTGCTCGTAGAGCTCGTCAACGAGCCATTCATTGGGTCCGAATGTCGCGAGGGGGTCAGGCGACTGGGATGACACGCGAATGCGCCTCTTTCGTCAAGGTCGGCACGGCCATGCTGAGGATGTCCGGCTATGCGGGTTTCAGGCGTATGACGACAGGAGTCGGCATACAGATCCAGCGTAACGTGAAGGGGCAGGTCCGCCACACCTGGTCCACGGTGTGTGCTATGGAGAATTTTCGCGGTTTTTCCGGCGTGTCGTCCGTAGACCGGTGGATGTCGTGGGTGACCGTCGGTCCGTGCCCGCAGGCGATGCTTGACCAGCATCGAATCGCGACATATCGTGTTTGACGAACACGCGATATGTCGCGAAGTGTGCACCGCGGTGGCTGAGTAAGGGTGAGGCGTTGCATTGAGTAGCCGGCGAGGAACGAGCCGGCGTATCGAAATGCACGAGCCCGCATCGAAGTCCTGCGGTCTCCAGAACGACGACGAGGAGAGAACGACATGGCGCAGCAGTGGGAGATCAGCGACCCGAAGTTGCTCGACGTGGGTGGCGAGGGCGAGCGTGTCGCCGCGCTGACCGTCGCGCTGATCGGGGGGCACGTCGACGTGGTCACCCACACCGACTCAGGTGCTGCCAGCGTGGAGGTTCAAGAGGTCGTCGGGCCGCCGCTGAAGGTCACCTGGGACGGGCACAAGCTCGAGATCAGCCACGTCAAGTCCGAGGGATCGAGCATGTGGGAGACGATCAAGGGCCTCGGCAGCGGCTCCGGACACGTGCGCGCCCGGGTGTCGGTCTCCATCCCGAACGACGCCAAGACCAGCATCAACACGGTGAATGCCGGAGCGGTCGTGAGCGGCATACATGCCAACTCCTCGCTCAACACCGTCAGCGGTGATGTGGCGGCCGACGACCTCGACGGCCGCATCGAGATCAACGGCGTGTCAGGCACGTTCGAGGGGCGCAACCTGCGTGGGCGGCTCGAGGCCAACACCGTCTCCGGGGCGATGACCGTGCATCACAGCGCCCTCGACCCGATCGAGCTGAACGGCGTCTCCGGTGACATCACGCTCGACCTGACCGACTTCCGGACGCGGGTGGAGTCCAACACGGTGTCCGGTGACGTGACGGTGCGGGTGCCGCAGGGCGGCGGCTACCGGGTGAAGGTGTCGACGATGTCCGGCGCGGCCATCGTCGACGGCATGAAGCTGGGCGGTAAGTGGCACCGCGGGGGAGAGGCGCGTGACGGCGACGAGTCGTTGCGGATCTCGGCGAACTCCATGTCCGGCGACGTCGTGGTGTTGCGGGCGGCGCCCGCGGCCGGACCGGACCTGTCCAAGGATCCGTCATGAGTCCCGTTTTTGCGCACGGTCAGCTGCGGCTCTACCTGCTCGCGCTGCTCGCCGAGGGGCCGCATCACGGCTACGAGATCATGCGCGATCTCGAGCAGCGGTTCAACGGGCTCTACACGCCCAGCGCCGGCACGGTGTATCCGCGACTGGCGAAGCTGGAGGAGGAGGGGCTGGTCCGCCGCAGCGACGACGGGCGGAAGGCGACATACACCCTCACTGACGCGGGGCGGGCCGAGGTGGAGGCGCGGCAGGACGACCTGGGCGACCTCAAGGTCGACCTCGACCGGTCGGTCAGCCAGCTCGCCGATGAGGTGCGCTCGCGGGTGAAGGGGGAGGCTGCGGACCTGCGTGCGGAGCTGAAGGCGGCTGCGCAGGAGGCGCGTCGGGCGGCGCGGCCGGTGTCGAGTGCGCCGCCGCGCGGCGGGCACGACGACTTCGAACGCGCCATCAACCAGTTGCGGGAGACGACGCGCAAGGTCGTGCGTGCGAAGAAAACGACCGAGGCGGTCCGTGACGAGGTGTTGCGGATCGTGCAGGAGGCGCAGCGGCAGGTGGACCGGCTGCGGTAGTGCAGTAGCGCTCGTTGGCGAGCGCACGTCTCCCCGGTGGGATGCCGGTGCGGTTTTGCCGGGTTTCGGCGTGCTGGCGGCGGACAATTATGACTTGCAGTGAATATGGCTCTCGTGACATAATTGTGCATGATCATTGACGCTCCAGCCGAGTTCTGGGACTGGGTTGAGCGGCTGGAGCGCGAAGCATCCGGCGGTAACGACAAGGCGGTTGAGAAGCTCGACCTTGTCCAGGCGCTCCTGGAAGAACTGGAGGAGTTGGAAGAAGCGCCGTCAAAGGGCAACGAGACGGCGACCCTGAAGTGGGTGCGGCAGTCGAAGAGGTATCTCGTCTGGCGAGTCTCGCATCCGTATCGGGTGGGAGTGGCCATCAGATTGATTTGTTGGTTCCCACCAACCGATGCAAACACTGTGGTGGTCGCGCTCTTCGCCGGTGACAAGGCGCGCATCGGCGACGTCTTCTACAACGGCGTCGGGGATCGATCCGATCCGCTGATTGATCAATGGAAACGCGAAGTAAGAAGGAGCAACCGGCATGAGTGACAAGCAGGCTGCCGCAGCCGGCCCCAGCCGTGGTTTCCTACGCGGAAACGAGCGCCTCGCCAGGCTTCGGGAGCGACCCGGCGCAGCGCAGCGAGTGGGTGAAATCCGAAGTCAGATGCGCGATATGAACCGCATCTATGCCAAGAGCCTGGCCGATATCCGCAAAGCAGCCGGTCGCACCCAGGTCGACGTTGCCGAGCGCCTGGGCGTCGGTCAGAGCGTCGTCTCGCGGACCGAGCGCAGCGACGACATGCTCCTGTCGACGTTTGGCAGCTACCTGGCGGCGACGGGCGCGGACTCGGCTAGCATCGTCGTCCACGTCAACGGTGTGGATGTCGAGTTGGACCTTCTGGGAACGCCAGGCGGCGAGGAGGGAGCGGCGCGAAGAGGATGACGTTGGCCCAGATGTCCACCGGACTCAGCTCGCGCTCCGACGGGAGTGTCATCGTCGACCTGGACCGGTCGGTCAGTCAGCTCGCCGATGAGGTGCGCTCGCGGGTGAAGGGGGAGGCTGCGGACCTGCGTGCGGAGTTGAAGGCGGCTGCGCAGGAGGCGCGTCGGGCGGCGCGGCCGGTGTCGAGTGCGCCGCCGCGCGGCGGGCACGACGACTTCGAACGCGCCATCAACCAGTTGCGGGAGACGACGCGCAAGATCGTCCGTGCGAAGAAGACGACCGAGGCGGTCCGTGACGAGGTGTTGCGGATCGTGCAGGAGGCGCAGCGGCAGGTGGACCGGCTGCGGTGACGCGCGTTGCGGGGATTGCGGCGGGGTTCCGGGTTGCGGGGTTCCGCGCGGGCGAAGGTCTCCACAGGGGAGAGGTACGTGCGGGATTTCCGGGTTAAGGCGTACCGGAGTCCCCACTGGGTCGGGGTATGACCAGTTTCGGGCCGGGTACGGTCAGGATTGCTATTCTGTCTAGAATGTCTAGTCCGAGATTGACTTGTATGTCTAGGTTGGAATAGACTACGATGCGTGAATCGCAGAGACGTCATCAAGAAGATCAAGAAGGCGGCCAAGGACGGTGGCGTCTCCTGGGAACTTCGCGAGAACGGCAAGCGTCACGACCTGTACGACCTTGATGGCGTGATGATCCCGATCCCGCGACACAACGAAATCACCGAGCAGATGGCCGAGATCATCTGGAAAGAATGCGAGAGCAAGCTAGGACAAGGATGGTGGCGCAAGTGAAGATCCATGCGAACGCCAAGCGTGACGGCAAATGGTGGCTCGTCTACGTCCCCGAAGTCGACCGCTGGACGCAGGCTCGCACCCTCGCCGACGTCGGTCCCATGGCAGCAGAGCTGGCGGCGCTCATGCTCGGAGTCAATGAAAACCAAGTCGAAATCGAAGACATTGTGATCGAGCTGCCCGAGCATGTCCGCCAACGCCTGGCCGACGCGGAACGACTCCGCAAACAGGCCGCTGAAGCCAACCACGCAGCAGCCCAAGCATCGCGCGACGCCGCCCGCGAGCTGAAAGCAGACGGGCTCACCGTCCGAGACATCGGCAGGGCACTCGACGTGTCATACCAGCGCGCCCACCAACTCGTATCGTCCTGATGTGTTTGCTGTGACAAATTGAGGGGTCAGCGCTCCGTGGCACAAAGGCTGGGGGAGGTATGTGCGGGGCGCGGGACCTCGACACGCCCTCGCCTATCGGCTCGGGCGGCTCGGCCACCGCGGGTTGCGTATTCGGCCACCGTGGCTCGGGCGGCTCGGCCACCGCGGGTTGCGTATTCGGCCACCGTGGCTCGGGCGGCTCGGCCACCGCGGGTTGCGTATTCGGCCACCGTGGCTCGGGCGGCTCGGCCACCGCGGGTTGCGTATTCGGCCACCGCGGCTCGGCTGTGGTCGGGGCGGGGGCGGTAGCCGCGGGACCTCGACACGCCCTCGCCTATCGGCTCGGGCGGCTCGGCCACCGCGGCTCGGCCACCGCGGCTGGGCCACCGCGGCTCGGGTTACTCGACTCGCGACCACTCATGACACGATGACCGCGACATGTTGGTGGAATGGCTTCTCGTCCTCGCCGGGGTTGTGCTGACCGTCGGCACAGCGCTGTTCGTCGCTGCCGAATTCAGTCTGGTCGCGCTCGACCGGCCGACGGTGCAGCGTGCGGTCGACGAGGGGGACGGCCGGGCCGGGCCGGTGCTGGCCGCGCTGCGCCGCTTGTCGACCCAGTTGTCGGCGGCGCAGGTCGGCATCACGATCACCACGCTGGTGCTCGGTTATCTGGTCGAACCGTCCCTCGGTTCACTGCTCGAAGGTCCGCTGGAATCGATGGGCGTCTCCGAGGGGGCGTCGGCGGCCGTCGCGACACTGGTGGCGTTGGTCATCGCGTCGCTGTTCTCGATGATCTTCGGCGAGCTGATCCCGCAGTTCCTCGGCATCTCCGCACCGCTGCCGGTGGCCAAGGTCATCGCCCGGCCGGTGCGGATCTTCGCCACGGTCACCAGGCCGCTCATCGTCATCCTCAACGGGTCGGCCAACGCCGTGCTGCGGATGCTCGGCATCGAACCGCAGGAGGAGCTGAGCGCAGCGCGGACGCCGCAGGAGCTGGCGTCGATGGTGCGCCGGTCCGCCGAGGCCGGGACCTTGGAGGAGGGCACCGCCCGGCTGCTCACCCGGTCACTGGACTTCGGCGAGCGCACCGCCGCCGACGTGATGAGCCCCCGCGTGCGGTGTGCGTATGTCGAACGCGACGCGACTGCCACCGACGTCGTGGACCTCGCGCGGAACACCGGGCATTCGCGCTTCCCGGTGCTCGGCAACGACTGGGACGACGTCGTCGGCGTGGTCCACGTCAAGAAGGCCATCGCGGTGCCGCAGGACCGCCGGGAGGACGTCCCGGTGACCGCGCTGATGATCAGGCCGGTGCTGGTGCCCGAGACGATGCGGCTGGACCCGCTGCTGCTGTTGCTGCGCGAGGGCGGCTTCCAGCTGGCGATCGTCATCGACGAATACGGCGGCACCTCAGGCGTTGTCACGCTCGAGGACGTGATCGAGGAGATCGTCGGCGAGGTGAGCGACGAGCACGACCCGCGCGTCGACGCCAGCCGACTGCTGCCGGACGGGTCCTGGACCGTGCCCGGCCTGTGGCGACCCGACGAGGTGCACGACCGCATCGGGGCGGTCATCCCCGAAGGTGCCTACTACGAGACCGTGGGTGGGTTCGTCATGTCGGCGGTCGGTCGCGTACCGCAGGTCGGTGACGAGGTCGCACTCGACGGCTGGACACTGCGGGTGGTCGCCATGGACGGACGACGCGTCGACCGGGTGCGGATAGCGCCCGTCATACAGCCGGCGGAGGAGGTTGCCGAATGAATCTCCTCCTGTCATTGGTATTCCTGCTCGGGAACGCGTTCTTCGTCGGTGCGGAGTTCGCCGTGATGGCCGCCCGGCGCTCCCAGCTCGAACCGCTCGCCGCCGCCGGATCCAAACGCGCCAAGCTGAGTCTCGAAGCGTTGGAGAAGGTTTCGTCGTTGCTGGCCTGCGCGCAGCTCGGCATCACGGTGTGCTCGGTCCTGCTCGGTGCCGTCGCCGAGGACGCCCTGCACCACCTGATCGAGCCGATCTTCACCGGCATCGGAGCTCCCGACGGGGTGTCGACCGTCGTCGCCCTGCTTCTCGCGCTGTTGATCGTCGCCTACTGCCACGTCGTGCTGGGCGAGATGGTGCCGAAGAACCTCGCGATCGCCGGACCGGACCGCGCGGCACTGCTGCTCGCGCCGGCGCTGCTGTGGATCACCAAGGTCCTGGGGCCGATCATCCGCGCAGTCGAAGCCATCGCGAAATGGGCCGTGCGCAGGTTCGGCGTCGAGCCGAAAGACGAGGCCACGTCGGCGTTCTCGGCGGAAGAGGTTGAGCTCATCGTCGCTGAGTCGCAGCGTGAGGGGTTGCTGCAGGAGGAGCAGTCGGCACGTGTGCAGGGCGCGTTGGAGTTCACCGACCGGGTCGCGTCCGACGTCGCGGTGCCGGTCGACGAGCTGGTCACCGTGCGAGTGGGTGCGACTCCGGAGGACATCGAACGGCTGGTCGCCAAGCACGGGTTCTCGCGGTTCCCGGTCATCGACCGCTCCGGGGTCATCGCGGGGTATGTGCACCTGAAGGACGTCCTGTACGCAACGGACGAAGCGTACGGCGAGCCGGTGCCGCCTCGGCGGATCCGCCTCCTGGCGACCGTGGCACCGACCGATGACGTCGACGACATGCTCGTGACCATGCAGCGCAGCGGCGCTCACCTGGCCCGCGTCGTCGACGGCAATGACACGGTGCTCGGTGTCGTCTTCCTGGAAGACGTGCTCGAGGAGCTCGTTGGTGAGGTCGAGGACGCCACTCAGCGGTAGGGACGCCGGGGTCTCGATATGACTCGCCCCGCTCGACCAGCGCGGCGGGGGATTTATTGCACGGACCCGGCTTTGGGTATCCGAATTCCGAGACAGAGTGCCTCATGATCTGGTCTGCCCTATTCTCTAGTAATTCCGTCGGTAAAGCCGATAAACTAGGGAAAAGAGATTGGACATGAACGGACACCGAACACGAGCACGTCGCGCCGCGGCGATCATGGCGGCCGGTGCATTCGCGCTCGGTGCCACGGCATGTTCCGCGAGCAGCAGCAGCGGTGGCGGCGGTGGAGGGTCGCAGAAGGTCGCGATCGTCGGCTTCTCCGTGCTGAAGCCCGGGTATGACGCGCTCGCTGCCGCCTTCAAGGAGACCCCCGCGGGCAAGGGGGTCGGCGTCTCGGAGTCGTTCGGCGCGAGCGGCTCGCAGAGCAAGGCGGTCGCCAGCGGCCAGCCGGCCGACTACGTCGGCTTCTCCCTGGAGCCGGACATGACCCGGCTCGTCCCGAAGTTCGTGGATGCCTCCTGGAACAAGGGAGCGACCAAGGGCATCGGCTCCACCTCTGTCGTGGTGATCGCCGTCCGACCGGGAAACCCGTTGCACATCAAGGGCTGGGACGACCTGATCAAGCCGGGCGTCAAGATCGTGACGCCGAACCCGGCGACCTCCGGCTCCGCCAAGTGGAACATCCTGGGTGCCTACTCGCACGGGCTGCACAAGGGTGGCACCGCCGCCGCCAAGTCCTACCTCGCGAAGTTCTTCGCGCACGTGGTGAGCAAGCCGGACAGCGGCGCGGACGCCACCACCGCGTTCCTCGCCGGGACTGGCGATGTGCTGATCTCCTACGAGAACGAAGCGATCGCAGCCCGTCAGGCCGGCAAGAAGCTCGACTACGTCGTGCCGTCGGATACCTTCAAGATCGAGAACCCGGTCGCCGTCACGAAGTCGGCGTCCCCGGCAGCAAAGAAGTTCCTGTCCTTCGTGCAGAGCGACGCGGGCCAAAAGGTGTTGGCAGGCGTGGGTTTCCGACCGCTGAACGCAGCTGATGTGCCGGCGAAGATCGAGGGAGCGAACAACCCGACGAACCCCTTCCCGAAGGTGTCGCAGCTGGAGACCATCAGTGACCTCGGCGGCTGGTCGACGGTCGACACGAAGTTCTTCGACGAGAAGACCGGCATCGTGACCAAGATCGAGGAGGGGAATGGGTGACAGCGCTCGACATACGACCAGAACCCGCGACGACCACGTCGCGCGGTGACGACGGCGAGGAGCGGGCCCGACTGCGGCTGCCCTCCGGCGCAGCCCTGGGTGTCTCGACCCTCTGGCTGAGCCTGTTGGTGCTCATCCCGCTGGCGGCCGTCGTCGTGAAGGCCTTCGGTGGTGGCTGGTCCGGCTTCTGGGACGCGGTCACCGCTGAACAGGCAATGGCCTCACTGCGATTGACCGTCGCCACGTCGTTGATCATCACCGTGATCAACGCGGTGATGGGCACGGTCGTCGCATGGGTGCTGGTGCGCGACGAGTTCAAGGGCAAGCGACTGCTCGAGATCGTCATCGACATACCCTTCGCACTGCCCACCATCGTCGCCGGCCTGGTGCTGATCAGCGTCTACGGCCCATCCAGCCCGATCCACCTGGACATCTACGGCACCCGGTTGGCGGTGGCCTTCGCGCTCGTGTTCGTGACGCTGCCGTTCGTCGCCCGAGCGGTGCAACCGGTGCTCGAGGAGCTCGACCCCGAGGTGGAGCAGGCTGCTGCCTGCCTCGGGGCGAGCCGGCTGACGACCTTCCGCCGCATCGTGCTGCCGCAGCTGACACCCGCGATCGCCTCCGGCGCTGGCCTCGGATTCGCCCGCGCGATGGGGGAGTACGGCTCGGTGCTGCTGATCAGCGGCGGCCTCAACCACACGCAGGTCACGTCGCTCTATGCGTACGGGCGCATCCAGAACTACGACTTCGTCGGCGCCGCAGCCGTTTCCACGGTTCTGCTGGTCGTCAGCCTGGTCGTGCTGCTCAGCCTGGATGTGCTGCAACGAAGGGCGCGGCGCCGTGGCTAGCGCGGTCGCGACCCGAGGTCGCCGCGGCCGGATCGGGCTGCGGGCGCTCGCGCTCGGGTATGTCGGCATCCTGGTCGCCGTACCCCTGGTGGTCATCGTTGCGCGGGTGATCGGTGACGGCTGGACCGAGCTCGTGGATGCGCTCACGTCGCCGACAGCGGTGACGGCATACCGGCTGACGCTCGAGGTATCGGTCGTCGCCGTGGTGCTCAACGCGGTCTTCGGTGTCGTGTTCGGGATCCTGTTGACCCGCTACCGCGTGCCCGGCAGTCGCTTGTTGAGCGCGCTCGCAGACCTGCCGGTCGCCGTCTCGCCGATCATCGCCGGCCTGGCACTCGTGCTCGTGTACGGGCCCGTCGACGGTTGGTTCGGTGCCGGGCTGGCCGACTCCGGCATACAAGTCATCTATGCGTTGCCGGGCATGATCCTGGCCACGACGTTCGTCTCGTTCCCGTTGGTGCTGCGCGAGGTGGTGCCCGTGCTGCAGGAGGCGGGGACCGAGATGGAGCAGGCGGCGAAGGTGCTCGGGGCGAGCGCGTGGCAGCAGTTCGTCAGGATCACGCTGCCCACGATCCGGCCGGCGCTCGTCTACGGTCTCGTGCTGAGCCTGGCCCGCTCCCTGGGCGAATTCGGTGCGGTACGAGTGGTGTCCGGCGGGATCAGCGGTGACGGGCAGACCCAGACGCTGACCCTGCTGATCCAGGACAAGTACCAGCAGCTCGAAGGCGGCACCTACCAGATCGCGCTGTTGCTCGTCGTGATCACGGTTGCGGCGATCGTCACTGCCTCGCTGCGCAAGGACAAGAGAGGAACGACATGAGTATCGAGGCGCTGGGCATCAACAAACGGTTCGGGGACTTCGTCGCGCTCGACGACGTCAGTCTGACCGTCCCCTCGGGACAGCTCACCGCACTGCTCGGGCCGAGCGGTGGCGGAAAGTCCACGCTGCTGCGGATCATCGGCGGACTCGAGGACGCCGACTCCGGGGTCGTGCGGATCGGCGGTGTGGAGGCGACCGATCTGCCGGCGCAGCGGCGCAACGTGGGATTCGTCTTCCAGCACTATGCCGCGTTCAAGCATCTGTCGGTCTACCGCAACGTCGCCTTCGGGCTCGAAGTGCGTAAGCGGCCCAAGGCCGAGATCCGCGAACGTGTCCACGAACTGCTCGAGTTGGTGCACCTCGACCAGTTCGCCGATCGGCTGCCCTCGCAACTGTCCGGTGGTCAACGGCAGCGTATGGCGCTGGCGCGCGCGCTCGCGGTCGAGCCGAAGGTGCTCCTGCTGGACGAACCGTTCGGCGCCCTGGACGCGAAGGTGCGCAAGGAGCTACGTGACTGGCTGCGCAGGCTGCACGACCAGGTCCACGTGACAACGGTTTTCGTGACTCACGATCAGGACGAGGCGCTCGAGGTGTCCGACGAGATCGTCGTGATCAACCACGGGCGGGTGGAGCAGGTCGGCACGCCCGACGAGCTCTACGATCACCCGGCGAACGACTTCGTCATGGGATTCCTCGGCCCGGTCACGGAGTTCGACGGTCGGCTGGTGCGTCCACACGACCTCGAGTTGTCCGACCATCAGCTGGACGGGTCGGTGCAGGCGAAGGTGGAGCGCCTGAACCGGGTCGGCTTCCAGACCCGCGTCGAGCTGCAGATCCCGAACGGGTCGTCGTGGGCGCAGCTGTCCCGGGGGCAGGCTGATGCGCTCGAGCTGGAGCCCGGTGGACTGGTCTGGGTGCGGCCGCCGCGCTGAGCCCTGGCGGGTGTATTGCTCCGGCAATGCGAAGATGCTGCCGTGCAGATCTCGGCGAAGAGTGAATATGCGGTGCGGGCGCTGCTGGAGCTGGCGGTCCGGGAACCGGAGCTGGTGAAGGCGGACACGATCGTGGCGAGTCAGGACTTGCCGCGCAAGTTCGTGGAGTCGATCCTGTCCGAGCTTCGTCGTGCCGGTCTGGTCCGCAGTGTCCGCGGCGCCGACGGCGGCTACGGGCTGACCCGGCCGGCGAGCCAGATCACCGTCGGGGCGGTGATGCGAGCGGTCGACGGCCCGCTCGCGGAGGTCCGTGGCCTGCGTCCGCACGAGACGACCTACGAAGGCACCGCGGAGCACCTTCCCGAGGTGTGGATCGCGTTGCGTGCCAACGTGCGACGCATCCTGGACGAGACGAGCCTGCAACAGGTGCTCACCGGCAAACTGCCGGCGCACGTGCGTCGGTTGAGCGAGAACGCGGAGTCCTGGTTGCCGCGCTGAGTCTCCCGGTGTTTGCCTGGGCGGGTTAGCGTGAACGGTGCAAGCCCGTCTCGGGCCATCGATCGAGGGACCACGTGATGTCGGCATACCCTGTCCTGCTGCACACCGTCATCGACGCCCCGGACTGTCGTGCGCTCGCGGAGTTCTACCGGCGGTTGCTGGGGCTGCATTACCGCGCGGGGGAGGAGCCGCCGGGTAGCGGGGAGGATGACGCCGACTGGCTGGTGCTGCTGAACGACGCAGGCCAGCGCGTCGTGACGATCCAGCAGAAGACGGACACCACCGCCCCGACCTGGCCATCCGAGGACGTCCCGATGCAACTGCACATGGACTTCACAGTGCCGTCGGTGGACGAGTTGAAACGGCACCGGGCGCGCGCCATCGAGCTCGGCGCGCGGGAGTTGTTCGATCGTTCGGCCGACGAGGGCGAGCCGCTCTACGTGCTCGCCGATCCCGCCGGGCATCCGTTCTGCCTGCTGGTCCAGTAGCGAGTGAGGTGCGCCGGCCGCGCCCGCCATGCCGCGCCGGCCGAGTAGCCCCCGCGCTGGCCGAGTTGCTGTCACGCCGCGCCGGCCGAGTAGCCGCCGCGCTGGCCGAGTTGCTGTCACGCCGCGCCGGCCGAGTTAGCTGTCACGCCTCGCCGGCCGAGTAGCCCCCGCGCTGGCCGAGTTGCCGCCATGCCGCGCTGGCCGAGTAGCCGTCATGCCGCGCCGGCCGAGTAGCCGTGGGGGAGCGCAGCGGAGGAACGGCGTATCGAGGTCGCGTCCCCCGGGTGGTCGAGTCGGCGACCCCGCTCCCCCCGCGCTGGCCGAGTAGGCGAGCCCGCGATATTGCGGTGGCCGAGTAGGCGAGCCCGCAAGGGCGAGCCGTATCGAGGTCCGCGCGTGCGTCACCGACCCCGCGAGCCGATACGTTTCGGGGCAAACGTATCGAAGAAATGTTCGCACACCCTCTGTACTTCCTGAACGTCACCCGATAGAATCATGACAACGAAACCACCTAGGGGAGAGGGGGACTCGATCACCGTGGCCATCGACTCACCCTTGCGCATCCCCGGTCAACCGGCACCGGTGGAAGCGGATACGACTTGCTGGGACGGGCCCGATCCCGCCCGGCGGCCGGAGCCGGGCCTGGGGCCACGGCTGGCCGAGCAGGTGAGGGCCGTGGCCGACGCGCTGGACCAGCTCCCTCGCGTGTTCGACCAGCTCGGCGAAGACCAACTCACCGACCTGGTCAGTGTGTTGCTGGGTGTGCAGGAGCGGGCCGGGCAGGTCGCCACGCTGGCGACGGCGAACGCGTGCGAACGGGGTGTGGTGGATGCCTCGGACGCGGCCAACACCACCGGGTGGGTGCGCGCCCGGGCGCGGGCCGCCGGGACCAGTATCGAACCCTCGGCCGCCAGTACGGTGTCGGTGGTGGCCGAGGCGTGCCGGGACCGGCGCAACCACGTGATCGCCGCGGCGGTCCGCGACGGGTCCTGCACCCTGGCCACCGCCCGGACCGCGTTGCGGCAAACCGCGAAAGTCGCCGAAGTGTTACCGACCGCGGCCCGCGAAGACATCCAATCCTGGTTCCTGCAACTGGACCCGGCGCTGGGGTCCCGAGGCGTGACGGAACTGACCCGGCGGATCATCGCCAACTATGCCGCGGACAAACTCTCCGGGGAGGACGCACACCTGGAGAAGGTGGAATCATTGACCTGGCGGACGTTGCCGACCGGGATGATCCGGTTGATCGCCGACCTGTGCCCCGCCAACGCCGCCATCCTCAAACAAGCCATCAACGCATTGTCCGCACCCCACCCCGCCCAGCACAAAGACACCAGCACCACCGAGACCACGGGCGAGACCGCCACCAGCCAGCAAAGCGACCCCACCGGCGCCACCGGCGCCACCGGTGGTGCCGCGGGCGACAGTGAGTCCGGGCCCACCCACGACGCGGACACCACTGCCGATGACCTCCAGGACACCACCGGTGACGCTGGTGACGCTGGTGGCACGACTGGTCACGCCGGTGCCGCGTTCGGCCTGCACCCCGACGTCCAGCACGACGACTGCGACGGTGACGTCGACGGCGCGGCCTCCGGCGCCACCAGCAACGGTGCCACCAGCACACGCGGCACCAGCACCGGCACCGTGCCCGAGCGGGTGCGGGATGAACGGACGCCGGGTAAACGGCGGGTGGACGCGCTGATGGACCTGGTCGCCGCGGGCGCCAAGACCGTGTGCGGGGACGGGATGGGCATCGGTGCCGGCGCCACCGTGTTGGTCACGATGGACCTGCACCGGCTCCTCACAGACTTGGACGGTGCGATCACCATCGGCGGGGAGATCCTCGACGCGGGTACCGCCCGGAGGTTGGCGTGTGATGCGGACCTGATCCCCGTCGTCCTCGGCACCAAGAGTCAACCCCTGGACGTGGGGCGTGAAAAACGGTTGGCCACCACAGGGATACGGGCCGCCGTCGTCCACCGAGACATGGGATGCACCTTCCCCACCTGCGACCGACCTCCGGGTTTCTGTGAAGTGCACCATGTGCTGCCCTGGTGGGCCGGCGGCGACACTGCTCTGAGCAACTCTGCCATGCTGTGTCGGCGACATCACCAGATCGTGCACCGCCACGGCTACACCGCCACCATCACCGCCGACGGCGTCACCTGGGACCTGACCGAAGGCGCCATGCCCGGCTGGGCCGCCGACAAAGTCGCCTGACCACCGGGACGGTGCGGGACCTCGATCACGGTCTCGCCTAACGGCTCGACCTACTCGGCCACCGCTGAAATCAACGCCGCTGAAATGGCCGGTGCTGAAATGGGTTGCGCGGGGCAATGACTCGGCCAGCGCGGGCGCGGGACCTCGATGCGGGCTCGTTCCTCGCCCTTACTCGGCCACCGCGGGAATGGCCGGGCGCTGAAATGGCCGGTGCTGAAAGGGGTTGCGCGGGGTGATGATTCGGCCGCCGCTGGTGTGTGCGGGGCCTCGATCACGGTCTCGCCTAGCGGCTCGACCTACTCGGCCACCGCTGCTTACTCGGCCACCGCTGCCTACTCGGCCACCGCTGCTTACTCGGCTAGCGCGGCTACTCGGTCGCCGCTGGGCGCTGGGCGGTGATGACGATGTTGCTGATCGAGGGGCCGCCTTCGGGGCGCTCGAGGCAGGTGATGATCACCAGGCGATCCTTCACTGAACTCCACACGTTCGCGGTGGACGCGAGCTCGTTCTTGCGGACCGCCTGCCATCCCGTCACCCGGTACGAGACACCCGCAACCTTGACGACCGCGCCGGTGCCGACGGTGGCGGTGCCGCGGGAGATGTTCGTCAGGTAGTTCCCCGGGGCGGTTGCGCCGCCGGTGGTCGAATGCATCACCACGTAAGCGGTCCCGCGGTCGGCATTCTTGGGGGAGACGGCCAGGTTGCGGATCCGGTATGCCGACGTGAACCGGGTGGCGTGACCTCACCGCCGACCTCGTCGAGGGCACCCAGCGGCACGTTCAGACCGACCGACGGCACCACGAAGCGCTGACCGGCATGCTGGTCGACCGCGTGTGACTTGGAGATCGGGATCGGGGTGACGCCCGGATCGAACGCGGCCGGGCGACCGTTCATCCCCGTCGCGACCGACGCCGGTTGCGCCGAACTGCCGCCCCGCGCCGTCAGCAGACCGGCGAGCACCAGACAGATCGCCGCGACCGCCGCCAGCACACCGGCGGCGATGCCGAAACCCCCGCGCGACTTCATCGACTTCCGCTCTCCTCAAATGCCACCCGGCGCGATGCACTCGACGGCCCGGCACCCCGGTGTGGTGTATGCCTAAGGTAAGCCTACACTTCATTAGGCAAGCCTTAGCTAACTGGATGGCCGGATGGCCGGAAACGAGGAAACGCAGCCGTGGAAGTCCATACCTCTCCGTGGTGGAGAAAGATCCTGCCGTGTCTGGCGGCCCTCGCGCACGGGGGTGCTGCTCGCCAACGTGTCGTCGCTCGGGCTCGACGGCAACCGGGTCGGCGGGCAGGGCCTTGCCTTCGCGAACCTGCAGTTCTCGGGGTCGGCCGCCAGCGGTGGCACCGCGTCGGTGGCGCTCACCTCCGCCGGTGCCAACGCGTTCGCCGGCTTCTACACCGCGGGCGAGGCAATGGATTCGCTGACGCTGTCATTCACCGGTGCGCGCAGCGCATCGACGAAACAGGTGTGCCAGAACGCCGACGGCGAGACCGTCCCGGGTGGCGGCTCCGGTGGTGCGGCCGGCGGTGCCAGCGTGAACACCGGTGGCTACACCCCGAGCGGCGCCGGTGGCTCCGGTCACGCCGCGGACTTCGGTCTGGCCGGTGCCGGTAGCGCGGTGCTCGCACTGCTGATGGTGGCGCTGCGCCGGCGTCAGCTGGCACGGCGGTAATGAAGAAGCAGTTGAGGCCGGCCGCCGCGACGCTCGTCGCGGCGGCCCTGCTGCTCACCGGCTGCGGGACCTCGTCCGGCGGTGGCGGCCCGGCGACGTCGCCCTCGGGGGTGTCGACGTCGACCGGTGCCGCCTCCTCGGATGGAACGGCAACCGCTGGAACCACAACCGCCGGGACGACGACCACCGCCGCGGCCGACACCATCAACGCGCTGACCGCGACCGGACCGGCCGAGGCACGGACCGTTCCGGACATGAAGCCGATCATCACGAACGCGTCACCGGTGCTGCCCGCAACCGTCAAGGACTCGACCGGTAGGACCATCACGGTGCAGCACGCCGAGCGGGTGATCGCGCTGGACCTCTACGGCACGCTGACCGACACCATCATCGGTCTCGGGCTGCAGGACCGGTTGGTCGGTCGCGGAGTGTCCGACACGCAGCAGACCTTGCGGCACCTCCCGGTTGTCAGCAAGGACGGCGTCGACCTCAACACCGAAGCGGTGCTGAGCCTCAAACCGGACCTCGTGCTGACGAACATGACGATCGGATCCGCGGACGACTACCGGCAGCTCGAAGCGGCAGGGGTGACCGCGCGTGGGGGATTCCGTGGCGGGCGGCTCATCGTGGTCGGCATCGCGGTGAACGCCATTCTGACCGCGCTGGATTCGTGGATCGTGCAGCGCACGGATCACGACGTCGCGAGTGCGGCGAGCGGCTGGAACGCCGGCTCGCTCAACGGTGTGAGTATGTCGGATCTCGCGCTGCCGGCCGTCATCGTCGCCGGCTGCGTCGGGGTGCTCGTGCCGCTGGCGGGCGCCATCCAGCAGTCGACCATGGGTGACGACGTCGCGGCCGCGACAGGCGTCCACCTCGGCCGCTTGCGTCTGGTTCTGCTCGTCGTCACGGTCGCGCTGACGGCGACGGTGACCGCGGTCGCGGGCCCGATCGCGTTCGTGGCGCTCTGCGCGCCGCAGATCGGGCGCCGGCTGGTCGGCGCGTCGGGCGTGGCGTTGTGGCCGGCCGCGCTCACCGGCGCAGCGCTGCTGCTCTTCGCCGACATCGGCGCGCAGTGGCTGCTCGCGCCGCAGTCGTTGCCGGTCGGGGTGATGACGACGTCGTTCGGTGGGTGTTACTTGTTGTGGTTCCTGATCCGAGAGGTGCGAAGTGGGCGACGCTGAAGCTGCGCGGGGACTACTGACGCGGCACCTGCGTGTGGGGTATGGCGCGCGCACGGTCCTGCACGACGTCTCGGTGGCGTTCCCCACCGGTGCGCTGACCGCCGTCGTCGGACCCAATGGGTGCGGCAAATCGACACTGCTGCGGGCGATCTCGAGCCTGCTGCCGATCGAGGGCGGCGCGGTCCAGCTGGACGGGAGCGACGTCGGACGGCTGCGGCAGAAGGAGCGGGCGCGGCGGATCGGCTTCCTGCCGCAGGAGTCGATCGCTCCCGAGGGCATCATCGTGCGGCGCCTGGTCGCACGGGGGCGTTTCCCGCACCAGGGGTTGTTGTCGTCGTGGAGCATCCAGGACGCGGCCGCCGTCGACCGGGCCATGGGGGACGCTCGGGTGACCGACATCGCGGACGAACCCGTGGCGTCGCTGTCCGGCGGTCAGCGGCAACGGGTGTGGATCGCCATGGCACTCGCCCAGGACACCCCGCACCTGCTGCTGGACGAACCGACGACGTTCCTCGACGTCGCGCACCAGTACGAGTTGCTGCGGCTGCTGCGGCGACTCGTCGCTGATGGGCGCACCGTGGTGGCGATCCTGCACGACCTGAACCAGGCGGCCCGGTTCGCCGATCACCTCGTCGTGATGCGGGCGGGTGCCATCGTGAGCGAAGGCGCACCGGCCGAGGTGCTCACGCCGGAGCTGATGGCCGACGTGTTCGACCTGCCGAGCGTCGTCGTCCCCGACCCGGTCACCGGTCGGCCGATGATCGTGCCGGAGGCGATCGACGCGGAGGTCGAGATCAGCTGACCGGCTCGGCCACTGCGGCGGTCGCGGCCGAGGCGGTCTCCGCCATGGCCAGATCGGCGTTGAGTTGCGCGCCGGCCATTGCCCCGGCGGCCGCCGCGGCGCCGACCTGAGCGGACAGGTCGGTCACGTTCCCGGCCACCCAGACGCCGGGCGCCTCGGTGCGGCCGGTAGCGTCGGCGGGCACGTACACGCCCATTCCTGAGGGGTGTTCGACAGCAGACAGCCCCAGAGAGGTCAGTAGGTGGCCCCCGCGCGCCACCATGCGGGTGCCGACCGCGATCACCTCACACGGGACCACGCGGCCGTCCGCGAGGGCGACACCGGTGACCGCGTCATCGGCCGCGACCACGGACCGCACCGGTCCGTCGACGATCTCGACACCGCGCGCGTTCAGCTGTTGCAGCTGCTCGTCCGGAAGCTCGACACCGTTGAGCAGCAGGGTGATCCGGTCGGACAGCTGCCGCCACAGCACCGAGAGGTGGAATGCCGACGGCGCCGGCGCCAACACCGCGATCGACCGGTCGCGAACCTCCCAGCCGTGGCAGTAGGGGCAATGCACCAGGTCGTCGCGGCCCCAGCGCCCGGCGAGGCCGTCGACGTCCGGCAGCTCGTCGGTGAGCCCGGTCGCGAGCAGGATGCGGCGCGCATGCGTGCGTCGGCCATCACCCAGGACAATGGCGAATCCCGCGCCGTCGCGGTCGATTCCGGTTACCTCGCCACTCGCGACGACGCCGCCGTAGCGGCGCACGTCCGCTGTGCCGCGCGCCAGGTACTCGGCGGGCGGCATGCCGTCATACCCCGGCAGTCCGTGGATGCCGTCGGCCGGCGCGTTGCGGGGTGTGCCGGAGTCGATCACCGCCACGAAGCGCCGCGACCGTGCCAGCATCAGCGCGCCGCTCAACCCGGCGGCGCCGCCACCGATCACCACGACGTCGTAGTCGTCCCGGAGTTCATCTGTCATCATACCGATGAGCGTGCGACGAGCGGATAGCGAATGGCAAGCGACGTTGCTGATATGGCAAACTGCCAGGTATGGCGACGGATGACCTCGAGAGCGCACTGACCGCGGTCGGACCACGGTTACGGCAACTGCGCGAGCAACGCGGATTGACCCTGGCCGAGGTGGGTAGGACGACCGGCATCGCGGTGAGCACGTTGTCCCGACTGGAGTCCGGCGGACGCCGCCCGACCCTCGAGCTGCTGCTGCCGCTGGCGAAGACCTACCGTGTGAGTCTGGATGAGCTGGTCGATGCCCCGCCGACCGGGGATCCGCGAATCAACCTGCGTCCGATAAGGATTCACGGCCAGACGATGGTGCCGCTGAGCAGCCGGCCGGGCGGGATCCAGGCGTACAAGTTCGTCATACCGGGGCGCAAGCGGCCGCAGCAGCCGACGCTGAAGACCCACGAGGGCTACGACTGGATCTACGTGCTGACCGGCAACCTGCGGCTCGTGCTGGCCGAACACGACCTGGTCCTCAAGGCGGGGGAGGCGGCGGAGTTCGACACCCGCACGCCGCACTGGTTCGGCGCGGCCGACGAGCACCCGGTCGAATACCTCAGCCTCTTCGGCAAGCAGGGGGAGAAGGCGCACGTGCGGGCCAGACCGCGCCGGGCACGTGACAATTGACCTCCGAGCAGTCGATGGCCGAGCAGTCGGTGGCCGAGCTTGTCGAGGTCGAGCAGTCGATGGCCGAGCTTGTCGAGGTCGAGCAGTCGATGGCCGAGCTTGTCGAGGTCGAGCAGTCGATGGCCGAGCTTGTCGAGGTCGCGAACCGGAGGTGGTCGAACCCGGTCATGTCCTGTGCGCCGGTTCAGGGTTCGACCGGCTCGGCGGCCAGGGTGGTCAGGTCGATGACGGCCTCGGTCTCGTCATCGACGATCTCTCCGGTCACTCGGCCGCCCAGGCCGAGGTAGAACTCCCGCGGGCCGCCTCGGCCCTCCGCGAACGTCGTCGTCATGTGGGTGTTGCCCTCGGCGAGCAGACGTCGCGCCAGAAGGCGCAAGGCCTGACGGCCGATACCGCGCCGCTGGTGCCGACGGTCGACCAGCATCCGCCACAGGTAAGGGCTCAGCATCGACGGCGACCGGTCGGCATACATCAGGAAGCCCACGCGCTCGTCGTCGGCCATGACTCCCAGCAGGACGGGGACGAGCCGGCCGCCGCGCCATACGTCGGGGAACAACGCGTCCGTGTAGGAGTCGCTGACGCTCGCGACGAACCGGCGCTGCGACCAATGCCCCTCGACCGCGCGCCAGGCCCACGCGCTGTCGGAATCGATCGGCACCAGCGAAACCTCGCCCGGCGAGCCTTGCGGACGGTCCCGCCAGGCGCGCCACTCGTCGGCGGTGACGGCGTAGCACGTCGCGTCGGTCCGTTCGCCGCGCCGCACCACGCCCAGCCGCGCCTCGTGCTCATGGACCAGGCCGATCGCCTCCAGCAGGCGTAACGCTGCGATGTTGCCCGGGTCCGTGGTGGCGGTGATCCGGACGACGCCCAGGCGATCGACAAGGTCGGCCACCACCGCCAGCGCCGCCTCCCGGGCGTAACCGCGAGACCAGTACCGGCTGCTGAGGGTGCAGTCGATGCTCGCTTGCTGCCCCTTGTCGTCCAGCAGCAACGCGAGCTCGCCCACATGCTCCCCACCGACGTCGATCGCCAGATGGGTACGTCCGCCGCTGGTGATGTCGTCGAGCCGATCCTGACCGGACAGCCACCCGGCCATGCCCGCGACGTAGGGCATCGGCCAATCCTGGGTGGCAGCGACCTCCGTCTCGTTGCGGTGGGCGCACAGGGTGTCCACGTCGCTGCTGCGCATCAGGCGCACCGTCAGCCGAGCCGTGTGGATCGGATACCCGCTCACATCCTCGCCCCTCCTGTACGGCAGAGCTTCACGCCATTCGCCACGGAGTCGCGGAGGCGTGGGCCGCGCGGACTGTGATCGCGAAAATCGCCAACTGCGACCGTCGATCGGTGACCGACACGGTACTGCATCACCGCCGCCCGGGACGGCCTGGTTTTACCGAAAGCCGGCTACGGCGCGTGGTGTCCGGCGCGACATGTTCGGCCTGCCCAGTCCAAGGCGCGGCGCAGCGATGTCCATGCGCGCTGCGAGGCTGCGAGTTCCTCGAGCAGCTTCATGTCGGCGCGAGCGATCAAGATGCGAACTGCCCCTGGTACTTCGTCGGGCGCTCCGCCAAGGCTGGGGCGACGTGCCAGGTCTAGAACGGTCTGCTCCGGCGTCGTGACCAGGGTCGCACCGAGTTCGGTGTTCATACGTTCCGCATCGAGGCGCGACGTGTCCCGTTTGACGAATCGGACAGCGGCAGCGCGATCCACCAGGGTGATCGTGTTTCGTTGGGCCGGCACAGCGACCACCGCCGCGCCGAGTGCGCGAGGGATGGCGCCGTGGAGGCGAGCCGCGGACAGGCCCATCAATACGGTGTTCGCAGGCCCGAAGTCCGCCGTTGCGATGCCCGCGGCGGCCGCCTCGAGCGTTGGCATCCACCCTGTGCCGGTCTGCTCCTGTGGCACGACCACGTAGTAACCGTGCGCGAGCTTGTGTAGTGCACCGCGGTGTTCGAGTCGACGTACCTCGCCACGTGGTTGCGCGTAAACGCCCTGGGCATCGCGCGGGCGGAGGGTGCGCATCGGAAGCGCCGCGAGTGCGCGTGGCACGGCGGACGTGGACGTAGTCGCCATCGTCAAATATTACGTAATTAGTTGGTTGAAAGCCAACAAATATCGTACTAATGATGATCCGTGGCTCGCACGATCGCTCGATCGTCCGCACGAATCGGGGTCTGACGTAGGTGTCCGAAGCGAGCTATGGCAGTGGGGTGAGCGGGGTGGGTGGCGTGAGTCCCCGGACGGCGACGATCCCGCGGCCGGGCACGTACTCGTAGCCGACGGAGCGCAGCGCGTCCCGCACGCGCACCCCTGCCGGCGAGAGACCCTCGCCGATGATCTTCCGGATGTTCGCGTTGATCCGTGTCTTGATCGCGCCGGGGCTCAGCGAGCGGATGTTCTCCACGCGGCTCATGGCGTCCTCGAAGATCTCGGCCATCTCGGTGATCTCGTCGAATCGCCTGGTGAACAAGACATTCGGGTTGTCCACCACCGAGACCGGGGCCAACGTCATCCGCGACCGCATGACCGTCTCGGGGCTGACTCCGAGGTATTTGGTGAGCTGGTTGGTGGCGGGGTCGAGCAGTTGCCGGTTGTGCGGGTCCATCGCCCGCTGGACCGCCCGTGACCGTGAGATGTCGCCGCCCACCGCCAGTGGTTCGTCGACGTCGAAGCCGGCCGGTCGATCCAGAGCGAAATCCTTTGCCCCCGAACGGATCTGCGCCGCACGCCGTTCCCCGATCGCCAAGGTGAACGGGTTGTCGGCGTCCAGGGCGTCGATCGCAGCGTCGAGCACGTCGGCGGGAAGGGCGGGCAGGTTCGACGACGGACCTGCGGCGGAGACCTGCCGCGTGAGGCTCAGCTCCGCGAGCGTCTGATCGGCGATCACGGTGCCGTCCTCCGCAACCACGAGCGCGCGCGGGCTGCTGGTGTTCAGCTCACTGAGCGTGATCCGCATGCCACCCGCTTGCGCCTCGGCACCTTCGAGCACGGCCGCTGCTCCGGTGCCGCTGCGGATCATCCGCACCGCACTCAGCCCCGACATGGCGATGCCCGCCGCGCTGAGCACGATGCTGAGAGCGCCCATCGTCATCAGCGAGTGCGCAGCCTCCTGCTGCTCGGCGTCGAGCACGCTGGATCCGATGCCGAGAGAGAGCAGTTCGCCCTGTTGGAGCTGCTCGACACCGGAGGCGATCCCGTACCCGCCGAGGGTGAGATCCAGCGCCAGCCCCCACATCGCGGTGGGCGGAAAGATGGTCAGCAGCAGCGCGGCCACCGTGGCGATGCCGATCAGGATCGACTCCGCCTCGCTGTCGCTCTGTTCGGCCGCGATCCGTTGCTCGATCATCGCGTGCACGGTCGGGTCCGCCAGCGGCAGTAGCTCGCGCACGATCGGCCGCAGCACGAGGAAGTCGACCGACCCGGCGCGGATCTCACCCTGCAGCAGCGCGAAGTTGGCGCGCCGCGTATCGATCGCGCTGTCCAGCGTCGTGAGCAGCTGCGTGTAGTCCATCCCGGCGTAACCGGTGTCGAGGTCGATGACCTTGAACCCTTCGGGCCCGAGCTGGCGCAGGATCGGACGGATCCGTTCGATCGCCTGCACCTCCGAGGCGAGGTGCGGGAAGGGTGCGACGGTCTGCGGATCGATACCCGTGTCCGGGGTGGTGCTCAGGAAGCCCGGTAGTGGCGCGGGGTTCCCTCCTTCGGCCGAGGCGTACTGCCGGAACAGCTGATCCGGGCTGACCGAGGGGCCGAAGAGTTCCGGGTGTTCGTAGTCGGTGTTGATGGCGTGCTGCATCTCGTGGCAGTACTCGCAGCCGCCGTGGATCAGCCCGCGAGCCACCCGGCCCTCCACGGCACGTCGCCGCGGACTGCTGAGTGTCGCCTGGCGATCGAGGGCCTCCATCTGGAGGCCGGAGGAGGGTCCCGCGGCAACCGTCGCGATCGTCGAGCGCTGCTGCTCGGCCTGGACCTGGCGCTGCAGCTGGCCGGGGGTGAGCTCGGTGCGCAGGTAGTCCTTCCACTGCCCCAGCGCGGCGCGGTTGCCGTCGAGGCGCAGCACCGCGGCGTCGAGCACCAACTGCTGGAAGGCGCTGTACCGGTCGAGCACGACCTGCAGCTGACGGTCCAGCGCGTCGGCGACACGCGCGAGACGGGAGCGGTCCGCGCCGCGGTCGATGAACATCTGCTCGCTCCACGGCACGCCGGCCGCCGGCTGGTAACCGTTCGCCACCGCATCGGCGAACTGGTGCGCCCCGGTGATCTCCTGGTCGACCGCGGCGAGCTGCGTGTGCAGCGCGTCGGAGAGCTGGTAGACGCCGCTCACCCCGGAGCCCTGCACCAGGCCCTCGACGAGGACGAGCAGGCTCGCGTCGTCGTCGGGCAACTGCTGCCCGTTGACCTCCACCGGTGCGGGCGGCCGGCTGGAAACACCGGGCGGGGAGAGATCGGGCCGGTCGACCACTCCGGCGACGGGATCCGGTGCGACGCGGGCAACCTGAGGGCCGGCGTCGACGGCGCCGGCGTCGCGCGGACCGGTATCCGGCACCACACCCGCATCCGTCGGGCCCGCGTCATACGGTCCGGAGTCGGGCACGACATCCGGCACGGGTAGGCGGGTCGGTTCGCTCATGTCAGCTCGCCCCCTCGGCACGGGCCAGGTGCAGCCACGGACCGAACTCGGCGGTGCCGGGCAACTTGCCCTGCCGCAGCCGGTGCCGGGCGATCGCCCGCACGACGTGCGGCATACCGATCGGGGTGTGCTCGTATGACGCGAGGAATGCGGCCGAGAGCGCGATGTTCGCGATGTCACCGCCGGACAGGGTGAACATCCGAGCGAGCATCGGTATGTCGATCTGCTCCCCGATCGGGGTGGCGGACGGCAGAGCATGCCGCCAGAGGCGCTCGCGGGCGGCGAGATCCGGCAGCGGGAACTCGATCGCGACCTGCAGTCTGCGGGCGAACGCCTCGTCCAGGTTCGCTGCCAGGTTGGTGGCGAGGATGAGCACGCCCTCGAACGTCTCCAGCCGTTGCAGCAGGTACGCGACCTCGATGTTCGCGTAGCGGTCGCGGGCGTCGGTGACCTCGGACCGTTTGCCGAACAGCGCGTCCGCCTCGTCGAACATCAGCACTGCACTGGATGCCTCAGCGGCGCGGAACAGCTCCTCGAGGTTCTTCTCCGTCTCACCGATGTACTTGCTCACGACGGCGGACAGGTCCACGCGGCACAGCGGCAGGCCGAGGTCGGCGGCGACGACGGCGGCCGACATGGTCTTACCGGTGCCGGATGCCCCGGAGAACAGTGCGCGGATCGACGCGACCCCTCCCGAGCGTTGCCGGAAACCCCACGCGTCGAAGACCTGGCGCCGATGCCGGACGGCCGAGGCCAGCTCGTGCAGTCGCCGCAAAGTCGGGTCGGGCAGGACGAGATCGGACCACCCGTAGCCGGGGTCCAGAGCCTGCGCGAGGGCGGGTAGCTGTGCCTGCGACTGCTCGCGGGCGTGGGTGGCCAGTGGGCGGCTCCGATCGCGTCCGGCGGCGGTTGCTGCGTTGGCGATCTGCGTCGGCCCGAGGGCGAAAAGGTCTGCCACGGAAGCCAGCTCGCGAGAGTTCGGGTCGACGCCACGGTCGCGCAGCTGAGTGCGCCACAACTGGGCACGGCGTGTGGCGTCCGGCGCGACCAGTCTGATCACGGCGTGGTCGATGCCCTCCAACGCGCTGCGCCACGGCCGGTCGGGGTGGGCGATGACCACCGTGCAGACAGGCGTCCGGGTGACGCGTGCGAGTTCGGTCGGCTCGGGTTGCGGCAGCAGCAGTAGCGCCCGGTGCAGCCGGGCGCGGGCCGTCGACAGGCTGAGCGATTCGCCACCGCTCTCGTGCGCGATCACGGCACGTCCGAGCGCGGCCGCGAGCCCGTGCGCGGCGGCCACGGCGTCGGCGCGAATCGCCGCCTCGATCACGACCACGTGCAGCGTTCCGGTGCGCACCGCTCGCAGCAGGTCCTGGTGCTCGTCCGGGTCGAACACCGCGCCCGGCAGCGGGACCGGTGCGTCGGCGATCCCGAGCAGGAACTCGCGCGCGGGCGCGGTCACCACCAGACCTGTTGCGCTCCAGTGCGGGGCGCCAGCGACGGGCACCGTCTCGGCGAGTCCACCGGCGAACAGCGGTGCGTTGCCGCGCAACAGCGCGCCGCACCCGGTGAGGCGGGCACACAGCTCCAGGCTCGGCAGCGGCCGGCGGGCGTCGCCGCTGAGGTGGGCGAACACCGGGCGGTACATGGTGTCGAGCTCGGGTGCCAATGCGACGAAGAGCGCGGTCGTCTGCGGTTCGTCCAGCCCGAACTCGGACCGGACCGCGGCCAGTGTGCCGCCCACGGGGGGCCGCGGCAGTGGGGCAGGTGACGGTGCGTCACCGGTCAGCATCGCCTCCAGCTGGATGTCGCTCGGGGACGCGCCGGCGAACGCATCGGTCGACAGCGAAGCCGGCAGGCTGCGGAGGCGGGCCCGCATCCACAGACACTCGCGGTGCAGCGCTGCGTCCAGCCAGTCCCGCCACGGACCGGTCCACGTGGTCGACGTCGTGTCCGGCACCGCCGGACTCAGGATCCCTGCGTCAGCACCCATGGTCGTTCCCCGGTCGCGGGCAGGGTGAACCGGCGCCGGTTCATGCCGGTCAACGACAGCAGCACGGCCAGCGGCGGTGGGTCGAGTTCGACCACGATCGCCGCGTCGTCGGCGTGCACGGTTGCCCCGCACGCCAGGACGTTGCGGCGCAGGTGGTCCAGGCTCGCGCGTGCCTGTCCCGGCAGTCGGTGGGACAGCTCGCGGGTGAGCACGGCGGCCGCCAGCCGCATGGAACGGGCGACGTGCGGAGCCAGCGGCGGGTCGAGCAGCAGGGACGGCTCGGCCAGGTCACCGGTGTCGGCGATGTTCCGGCGTTCGATGAGATCGGCGAACCGGTCTGTGAATTGGTCGGTTCCGGACGTGGTCACCCGGTTGCTCCAGCCGACGACGTGCCGGGAGATGTCGGGTGGTAGGCCCAGCGCGAGCCGGGTCCAGGGGTCGCTGAGCACGTCGAGACCGATGCCGAGCACTGCGCCGAGCGCGAGCGCGCCGGTCAGCTCCGCCGGTGTGCCGCGCCCCGCGTCGTCCCGCCGATCGGGTGGCAACGCATCCGGCCAGCCGGCTGTGGCGTCCGCGAGCGGCAGCTCGGCGAGCAGCGGCAGCAGCAGGAACAGCCCGCCGAACGGCGTCCGCTCCGGACCCGGCCCGGTGCCACTGGCAGTGCCTGGGGCGGCCCCCGCCGCCAGGACCGCGACGGCCGCCCTCCGATCATCGTCCGGCCAGGACGTCAACGACGCGGCGAGGTCACCGTGACCGAAGGCTGCCAGCGTGCGGGCGTCGGCGGCGCCCGCCGCGGCCAGCAACGCAGTGCGTCGGCGCGGATCGCATTGTCGCAGTGCGGAACACAGCCCCACCAGATCGCGAGCCGCGGCCGCTGAGCCCGGGTCGGGCAGTTCGCCGACCGCGGACGCGTGCAGCAGCACGGCCACCGTCGCCCGTCGCGGGTCGCGCGGCAGCCGCCCGCTCCGCCACAGCTCGGCCACCGTGCGGGCCAGGTCGACCCGGTCCGCGGGCCCGGTCCCGATGGCCACCGCGTGCGCGATCCGCGCTGCATCCGGTGGCGTCAAAAGTGTTACCAACCGTTCGATTTCGGTGTCGGGCAAGCTGCGCAGTGCCGCGAGGACAGCTCGCGGTTCGGCCTCCACCCGCTCGCGCAGCGTCGGCGAGAAGTCGCCCGTGCCGAGCTGCGCGTATTCCCAGCGCCCGTGGGCGTGCCCGGTGCTGAGGTCGGTCACCCACTGCGCCAGGTAGGCCGTTCGGTCCGGGAACCACCGCACGCCGTCCTGTCCCACGCCGCCGTCGAGCACCGCGCGCACCGCGCGGGAGATCCCGCCGGCGAGAAGGTCGGCGCTCGTTCGCTCGCCGAGGCCGGCCCGGGCACAGACGCGTGTGTCGACCCGGTCGATGAACCACAGCCCTTCCGGCTCGGGGAGGTCGGCGCGCGTGAGCGCAGCGGCCAGGTCGAGCCCGCCGTGCGCGGAGGCGGTGCCGATCGCCCGCTGGTGCAGGTGGTGGGTACGCACGTGCAGCAGGGTCATCGCGGCCCGATCGCCACGAACGTGAAGCCGCCGTCGGTGATGACGCCGTTCTCGTTGGCGGTCGCGACGACGCCGTGGTCCGCGAGTGTCTGGTCGACGACGGCGGTCTGTGCCGCATTCACGCCGCCGCCGGCGTCGACCGTCGAGTCGCCATACACCCGGCTGACGAGCAGCAGCGGTGTCCCGGTGAAGGCATTCGTGTAGGTGATCCGGTAGCGCCCGGCCGCGGAGCGGGTCACGGCGTACCCGGTGCCGGCGCGGATGCCGCCGCCGGACTCGACCACGCCCCACAGCACCCGCACCGCCTGCTCGGCGCCCGCCGCGAGGAGGGTGCCGAGGCGGACGTTTCCGCTGACCGCGACGTCGCCGGACACGTCCAACCGGGCGGCCGGCGAGCCGGTGCCGACACCCAGGTTGCCACCGGCCAGACCCATCAGCACGTCGCCGGAGTGCCCGGCCACCTTCAGCCGGGAGATCCAGCTGGTGTTGTTGCCGGGTGCGGTGGCGAACACCTCGAAGCGCGGGTGCCCGCCGTCGGCCGCATCCATCTCGGCGGTGACCGCCGGGGCCCCCGAGTCGGGGAACACCCAGGTCCCGTTGGCCGCGTCGTGGTGCGCGTTGAAGGTCAGGCTGCTCCACCTCTTGTCACCGGACAGGTAGAGGTTGCCCTGCCGGATGCCGAGCACCGGGTCGACGTGCAGGGGAGCGGTCGGCGCGGTGGTGCCGATGCCGACCTGGCCGGCCGGTGTGAAGGTCGCGACGTGTGCGCCGGCGCCGATGTCCTTGTTGTAGATCCGCAACCCACGCCCACCGTCGTTGTTGGACTGCAGGTAGAAGTTGTCGGTCGGCGTGGTGCTGTCCCCGAGCTGTATGCCGTCAGCGGTCACGTGCAGCGGCGCCTTCGGCGAACCGACGTCGACCCCGACCTTGCCGTCGTCGGTGACCACGAGGTTCTCGGTGTAGGTGTTCGGTGCCGTGCGCGGGCCGACCACGAGCCGGTTCGCACCGGCCGACTTGTCGCCGATGACCAGGTTGAGGTCGGTGTGGCCGGTGCCCGGGTCGTCGGTGCGGGCGAACTCGATCGGCAGCACCGGGTCCTCGGCATGATCGGAGATCAGCCCGACGCTGCCGCGGTAGACGTGTATGTCGTCGTCGGTGCGCAGCTGGCCCTCCACCCACAGCAACTCGTCGGTGTGGTCGGCGGAGTAGTCCTTGCTCCGGTCGTGCACGGTGACGTGGCCCGACTCGGCCTCGATGCTGCGTGCGATCGTCCCGACATACGTGCGCGACCGCGCGTGCCGGGTGAGCGCCGCCGCATCGCGTTTCGTGAACGAACCCGGCGCGCCCGGCTGCCAGGCCACGACGCCCAGCGGCACCAGCCAGCGCGCCGTCGTCGCCACGGGCAGGCTCTGCTGCGGTATGTCGGCGTCGATCACCGGCGGCGCAGCGGAGTCGAACGCTCTCAGCGCCTGGGCCGCGTCCGTGCTGACGCCCGCGATCGCGACCGGGTCGCGCTGTGACGCCAGGGTCGTGCGCGGCCCCACCTCGATCCGGAACGACTCCTGCACCCGCCCGAACGAGTCGGACGTGTCGCAGGTCTGGAAGCCCGGCAGCGGCGGGTCGGCCAGCGCCTCGTCATACGCCAGCCAGACGTCGACGACGATCGGCGGTGGTGGCGGGTTGGCCGGCACGAAGCCGGCATCGAACGCGGCGAACATCGAGCCGGTGAGTTGTACCGGTTCGCTCACCAGCAGTGGACGGCCGAATCCGTCGAGCGCCCAACCGGGTTCGATCGACACGGTGACGGTGTTGTTCGGCCCGGCGGTCTCGGTGAGGTCCAGCCCGAGTGCGATGCCCCACCGATGGGTGGCGAGCATCGCGCGGGCCAGTTGGGTGCGTCCGTAGTCGACCGCCGCGGTGAGGTCGTCCGCCGACAGGTACTGGCCCTCGTAGAACCGCGGGCGGGCCACCTGGTCGGTCATTTCTGCTGCCCTTTGCGCAGCGTGGTGATCGTGCGGGCCTGCGAGGTGACCTTCTTCTGCAGCGCGGCGACCGCCTTCTCCAGTGCCTCGATCCGGTCCTCGTCCGGTGCCGCACGGGCGACCACCCGGTCGACGAGTGCCGAGGCCGGGTCCGCGAACGGGGTTGCGAGGGAACCTGCCGCGGGTGCCGCCACCCGGGCGAAGGCGAGCGCCGCGAACGGGTCCGCCAGCTCGACCGGGCTGGCCAACTCGTCGCCTCCCGGGCCGGTGGCGCCCAGCGCTGCGAGCACGGACGCCTGCAGGCCGGACAACGGGTTGGTGCCGCTGAGGTACTGGGCGGCCACCTGCCAAGCGGCCGGATCGGTCTGGTTCGCAGTGGTTTTCGTGGTCGTGCCGGCGGTCGCCGTGGCCCCCGCTGTCGCGGTCTTCGCGGCGCTCGCTGCGTGCGCCGCCGTCGACACCGTCAGCTTCTGGGTCATCCGGAACGTCGCATCGGTCTCGGGCGGGCAGCACAACCGGCTGATCGCATTCCGGATGGTCTGGGTGAACGGCAGCCAGCCGAGCCAGTAGCCGAGCATCGGCAGGGTGACCGCGAACTTGCGGGAACTCCAGTTGCACACGTCGAGCACCTGCAGGTCGGAGCTGCGGACGGTCAGCGTGGCCAGGGGCACGCAGGCGTCGCAGCAGTCGTCCGGGCAGGGCGGCAGCAGCGCCGAGCAGATGCACTCGCGGTAGAGATCGACCGCGATCCGCAGCAGCTCGGTGCTGGCAGCCGCAGCCTTCGCCGGAGCGTCCTGGTCGGTCGGGTCCGGGCAGGTGATGTCGGCCAGCCTCCTGCCGAGGGTGCAGTCGTGCACGTTCGCCGACGCGACGATCGCGCGCAGGTCCGCCTTGAGCTGGCAGCAGTACTGGACCAGCTGCGCGGGCGTCGGATCCTGCGGCACCTTGGAGATCGCGTCGGTCAGCGAGGTCAGGCACGCCTTGACCCGGGTCGCCAGCGGACCCGTGACGGTCGTGTCGTCGCGGGTGCCGAGCCGGGGCTTGTCGACCGGCTCCTTGGTGAGGGTGAAGCGGAATCCCTCACAGATCACCGTGGGTTCGCAGGCGACCGGCGTGCGCGTCGGGGTGGACGGCGAGGCGGAGTTGCACCCGCACGAGCCGCCGCCGGACGCGGTCGTGGAGGAGCCGCAGCCGCACCCGGAGCTGGACGTCGAGCCGCCGCAACCGCATCCGCTGCCGGTCGACGTCGAGCCGGAGCCAGCAGAGCCGCCGGAGCAGCCTCCGGAACACCCGCCCGAGCAGGCGCCGGTGCGTGCCGGGGTCAGGGTGGTCACCGCCCGGGCCGGTTGCTCCTCGTAACAGATGTTGAGGATCCACCGCTGCGAGGCGGCCTCGCAGTCGGCCGGCTGGTTCTGGAACGGTGCGCAGTCCCGGCTGCGCGACTGACGCAACGTCTTGATCAGGTCCGCGACGGGCACCCGGGTGTCGGCGCAGACCACGATGTCCTCACCGCACGGGCCGAGCGCGTAACCCGGGTGCACCGTCACGGTGTCGTCGCACGGGTTGCACACCACTTCCAGGCCGCACACCACTCCGGTGCCGTGCAGGTAGCGGTTGTGCAGCCGGGTCTTGCCCACCAGGTAGTCGTCCAGCCGGCGGAAGTCGGCGTCGGTGACCAGCTGGCCGGCGAAGAACCGGGGCCGGCACAGGCACTGCAGGCTGTGGCAGGTGGGGCAGCCGCCGCAACCGCAGCCGCACCCCGTCGTCGTGGGCGGCGACGAGGCCGCCGGTTGGGTGTACGTGTTGTAGGGCACCGTCATCGCCTCGCTCAGTTGTCTCGGACGGGTTGTAGCCAGCTGTCGAACATCCCGCCCTGGATGCCGAAGTCGCTGCCGGCGGGCCGGTCACCGGTGGGCAGCTCCGCACGGGTGAACTCCGCGTCGACGGCCCGGCCCTGCGAATCGATGACGAAGTCGCCACGCAGGTGCACGAACAGGTCGTCCACTCCTCGCTCGAGCAACGCCAGCTCGACGAACCGGTCGTCGAGCACGAAGGAGATCGCCTTCGACGTCGGCGCCCCGGTGACGACCGCCTTGACGATCAGGCCACTGGCGTCGATGGTCACGTCGACCGCCTCGATCGTCCCGATGACCGGGCAGCGGCACGCATAGAGCTTCTGGGCGTCGCCGTCGGCGAACGTGTTGGGCGCGTCGACGGTGAAGACGTGTACGGCGTCGATCGGCTTCACGTCGACCTCGTCGGTGAATGCGATGGTGAGGCCGAACTCGGCACGTTCGTCCGGGGTACCGGCGTTGACGATCACCGTCCGCAGGTCGCCGATCTGCATGGCACCAGCGTGTTTCCAGCTCAGGGCCGCGATGCGGGTCAGATCCTTCTCCAGCCCGGGGCCCTCCGGCCCTGCCGGCCCTGCCGGACCGGCGGGGCCCGGTGCACCGGTCGCGCCGGGTTCTCCCGGTGAGCCGGGCTCTCCCGGTGAACCGGCCGGCCCGGCGGGTCCTGCCGGACCCTGCGGACCCGCGGGGCCTTGCGGGCCAACGGGTCCCTGTCCGCCGCCACCGGGGTCGTCGCCGTGCATCTCCTCGCAGCAGTCGAGCAGACACTCGATCGTCCGGCTCAGCAGTGCGGTGCTGCGCAGGACCGACCGGCCGTCGCTGTTGTCGATCCGGGCGATGCTCTGCTGCCGGTCGGTGTCCGGATCCGGCGGTGGGTCAACGGGATCCAGCACCGTGAATCCGGGTCGGTACCCGTGCAGGGTGGCGATCGGGACACATTCGTGTCCCTCGCAGGACGGGCACACCGGCGGTGCGTCCCAGCCGTCCCGGCACCCGCCGGTCCCGCTGATGTCGAAGACGGCCACTCCGCCGGGGTCGCCGCCGTAGGCGACATACACCCGACCACCGCCGACCGCGACGTCCCGGGCTGCGCCCTCCCAGCCGATGCCGGGTCCGACGGCCGTGGGGCTCGCGGCGGCGACGCCGGACAGCCGCAGCTGACGTACCTGCGAGGTCGTGCCGTCGGAGCTGATCGGATACGCCCAGGGCGCGCCGGCGGCGCCCAGGACCGGCCCGGGCAGTGGCACCGAGCCGCCGAGAGTGCCGGCAGGCACCGCGATCGCGTGACAGGAACCGTCGGACGTGGCGACGACCAGCGTTGCGTCATCGGCGGCGTCCAGCAGCGTCGGTTCGGCGCTCGCGGGCAGCACGTCGATCGCGGTGCCGACCGTGCCGGCGGCCAGATCGACCACGTCGACCCGGGTCGGCTCGGTCGCACCGGAGCCGGATACTGCTGCCAGGTAGGCGGTTCCGGCGTCGGGGCTGATTGCGAGCAGTCCCCGGTCGGTGGGCACAGTGATGGTCGTCGGTGCCGTGGGAGTGGCCGTGTCCAGGTCCGCCTCGTAGCGCAACAGCACACCGGGTGTCGGGCTGAGCAGGCACAGCCGCCCGTCTGGGCCGATCGCCGTGCTGACCGGTGCGACCGCGCCGTCGGGTACCGCCGTCGTGCTCGTGACGGACAGGTCGGCGGTGGCCAGCACCGTGAGGGTCAGCACCGCCGACGCATCGTCGTGGACCACGAACAGGTGCGCGGAGTCACCGGACAACTCCAGGGCGTGCACCTCGCCGCCGAGGTCGTGCGACCCGGTGGTCGCGGCGGTGGTTGCGTCGACCCGGTAGACGCTGTTACCGGCGGCCACGAGCACCGCGCCGGCACCGGTGCGCACGTGCGACGCGTCGGCGATCGCCAGGTCGGTGCCACGCACCAGCGCCGGGCCGGTCCAGCCGGTGGTCGGGGCCGGTGGGTCGAGTGTCGCGCAGATGTCGAAGGATTCGAGGATGCGGTTGGGCAGGCACCGGTCGTCGTCGCAGCCGCACTCGTCATACAGGACGGGCACCGGCTCCGTCGGGCACTCGCGGTAGCACAGGCACAACCGCACCTCGTGCGGCTCGTCGTCGCCGGGCGGGATGCTGATCAGCTCGGCCAGCTCGACCCGGGTCCGTTCGGTCACCAGGATCTCGTTGCCGCAGCAGTCGATCGCGCTGCCCGGGTCGACCACCACGAACCGGTCCCGGCAGGCTGCGGAGTCGTCCTGGTGCACCTGCAGGCCGCACACCACGCCCGTGCCGTGCAGTCGCTGGTTGTGGTGGCGGATCTTCTCCCGGAAGTAGGACTGCTCGTCGATGAAATCCTGTGGCACCAGTAGCTTCCCGTACCAGTAGGCGTTGCGCTGGAACGGTGGCAGGTCACAGCCGCCGTCGCAGCAGCCGTGGCCGGGTGCCCCGGCGGCGGGTGTCCCGCCGTCCGGGCCCGGGTTGGTCACGTGGGTGAAAGTGGACATCGCATCCCTCTCCGATCGCTGCGCTAGAGGACCGTGGTCGTGCCGAGTTGGGGTGGGCGTGGTGGTGCGCCGGGTTCGCCGGTGAGCACCGTCGCAGCGCCGAGCCGGCCGTGGTCGCCGTCGTCGCCGAGCACGAAGCCGGACGGGACGCGGGCGACGACGCTGTCCAGGCCGAGGCAGGACTGCACACCCAACCGCATCCGGGGCTGCACGAACTGCACGGTGCCGGCCGTGTGCGCCGGGGTGCCGAGGTCGACGAGTCGCTGGATCACCCGCCGTGCCGTGGGTGTGGCACCGGCCGAGGCCGGCACGAAAACTGTGTAGCGGTGGGCGTATACGTGGAACGGGTCACGCAACGGGTCCTGGCTGGTCTTCAGCTGCGTGACACCGACCTGTGCCCCGTTGCCGAGCTGGCTGCGGTTCACGATGCTCTGCCCCCACAGCCGTGCCTCGTCACCGACCCGGCTCGCGTCGGTCCGCAGCCAGCGGCGCAGCCGGAAGTGCTCCAGGATGAGCCGCGGCGGTGCCCACGGGGACGGCACGAGAGGTGTCGGGGGACAGGTCTCCCTGGCGCAGCGGCACCGGCCGGGCTCGTGCGGGCGCTGTGCTGCGGGGCGGCGCTGGTCGATCCCGAGCGCGATCGACAACAGTTCCCGCAGCCCGGTGTAGGTGCCGCGCAGGTCGTACAACCGTGCCGACGAGGCCAGTAGCCGACGCCGGGTGCGTTCAGGCAGACGGGGATCGAGCGTCAGACCCACCCAGTCCGACAGCCAGTCCAGTGCCGGCGTCGCCTCCGGAGTCAGCAGCGCGGGCAACGCGTCCACCCGGTCCTCGATGTCACGCAACTGTCGGTCGAACAGGCCGAGGAAGCGGTCGGTGAACGACGCGCTGTCCGGCTCGGCGCCGTACACCGCGGGCAGGTGCCGCCGCAGGCTGATCCGCGGGAACTCCACCTCGATCCGTCGCAGCCGCGGGGTCGCGGCACCGGTGCCGGTCAGCCGCACCCGCAGCCACAGGTAGCGGCCGGAGCCGTCGTTCACCAGGGTGTCCCAGCCCTGCGGACCAGACTCGTCGGCGACCGCGCCACCGGACCAGGCGGTGTCGGGCAGCGCGGTGAGTTGCGGCGTCGGCAACGGTGTGTCGGCGGTGTGCGTCCACACCTGGAAGCCGGTGAGTTCGGGAAGTTGCGCGTGGATCAGGACGCGGTGCCAGGTGCAGCCACCGATCAGGCTGTCCAGCGGCCCGAGCACAATTGTGCCTGTGGTCAGCCAGGCCGGCGGTGGCGCCGCACTCGCCGGCGGGTCGACAGGCTCGCCGTCGGCGTCGATGTATGCCGTCCTCGGTGGAACGCAGCACCCGCCGATGTCCACGACACCGCCACGATCGACCGGTGGCATCGGCGGCCACGGCACCGGCAGGTCGGCGGCGTCGTCGGCGACCGGGACGACCGAGTCACCGTCGATGCGAAACACCGGCGCCGGGCCGGAGCCGGAATCGCCTGCGGCATAAACGATCCCGGAGGTGTCGACACCGAGGTAGCAGGTGCCGCCGAGCCCGGTGAGATGGCCGAGATAGCGACCCGACCAGGCGAAGGTGTGCAACCGGCCGACGGTGTCCAGCACCCGGACCTGGTGGTGTCCGTCGACCACCACAGCGACCGGCGACCACGGCACCGGCGGCCGCCACCGTCCACCGGTCACCGTGCTCGGCAGGGCGAGCACGTGCAGCCAGCCGGCCGGATCGGTCACGAACAACCTGTCGCGGCACGCCGCGATCGCCCCGGCATACCCCAGCAGCCGGACGGGCACGAACGCACACCGGCACGGGTCGAACCGGACCAGCCGGCGGTGGTCGCGGTCCACCGCCCAGATCGTGCCTTCGTCGCAGCACGCCATCCCGGCAGGCAGTCGCAGACCGCCGAAACTGCCGCCGGTCTCGGTCAGTCGCCGCACACTGGCCGGGTCCCGGGCCAACCGCAGCACACCGTGTGCCGCGGTCACCCCGGCCGTGTCGGCGACCTGCCAGCCCGACCTGCCGTCCAGCAGCAGGGACGTCGGGTCGTGCGGCGGGCGCCGCACCGGGGCGATGGTCGGGGTGCTCATGACGGGTCCTGATAAGCCACCGACACCTGGTGCTGCGTCGAATAGGCGAGGGCGCCGTCGGTGAGCGGCACGTCGCGGCACGGCGGCGCATCCACGCCGTCCACGGTGATCGTCAGCTGCTCGACCGCCGAGACGCCGGCCACCGACAGCACGCGGTGGAACACCCGGGAGAAGGCGATCGTGCCACCGAACGGCCAGCCGGTCCCGGCGTCACCGCCGGTCTGCGGGTCGAAGTAGGTCAGCAGGTCCGCGTCGACATCCCGCTGTACCTGGGCCAGGTCGGCGGTGTCGGTCGCGACGACCGCCACCGTGATGCTCACCTGCTGGTAGGTGGGCGGCGCGACGTACACCTCGGTGGTCAGTAGCCGGCGCTCGTTCAGGTAGGCGCACACGGTGCGCAGCGTCGCCTGGCTGGGCACCGGCTTGCGGCTGTCCGAGCGTGGCACGACCACGACGGTGACCACACCGGGGATCTGGGCACCCGGGAAGTCCGGGTGCACGAGCGGGAGTGCGCGCGCCCGTGCGATGTCGGCGGCCTGCATCGCGAACAACTCGAAATCGTCGGTGGTGACCGCCCTGCTCCGCGAGCGGATCGACGCCGGCGCACGCTGCTTGGCCGCGTCCAGGGTCTCCTCGTCCTGGCCGCCGTAGCTGGGCTGGACGTTGATCACGTGCGCGTCGTCGATGCCGGGCACGGCGCTGCGCAACGCGTGCAGCGCGCCGGCCGGCACATTGCCCGACGTGCCTCCGCCGTAACGGTATTCGGTGGCGACGACGTTCGCGCTGGGATTGTTGACGTTGGCCACCGGGATCGCGCCGTGGATGCCGTCCCCGAAGCGCACCTCACCGGTCGTGCGGTTGAGCACGTAGTGCAGGCTGTCCGGTCCCGAGCCGTAGAAGTCGTCGACCTGCGTCCACACCTGGTCGCCCGCACCCTGGTCGACGGTGAGGGTCAGGCTGCCCGCCAGCACCGGCGTCTGGGACAGGGTGAACGTCTGGTCGCGCCGGCCGGTGCTGCCGCCGAGCACCTCGGCATACACCGTCTCCATCTGGGTGAGGGTCATCGTGTTGGGCCGAATCGCCAGCACCGCCGGTGGGCGCTCGTAGGCGCTGGTGTCGACCAGCGCCCGCAGCCAGTACAGCGGGGTGGTCACCGGCGCGATCGCCGTCGGTACCAGCGCGTTGTCCGGTGTGCGGACGATGATCTCGCCGCTGCGGGTGAAGGCGAGCGTGTCGTCCTTCAGCAGGGTCAGCGGAGACCAGTCGAAGCCGTCCCAGTACTGCCAGCGCAGTGTGGCCGGCGCGAACGCCGCGGTCGGCGCCAGCCCGCAACTGACCGGTGAGCCGCTCGCCGACGCGGCGGCCGCCCACGCGTAGAGGGTGATCTCGGTGCCGGGGAAGGGGTCGGTGGCGTCGAACCCGATGAGCAGTGCGGAGCCGGCCGTCGCGGTCGGGCCGAACGGCTGGTAGCTGCGGGCGGCGCTGTCCGCGGCCGTGACGTCGGCGTAGGAGTGCCCGTCGTACGCCAGGACTGCTCGTGGGGTGGCCTTCAGGCAGACCAGGGCGCGGTCGGCCTCGAACACCAACGGCGCTCCGCCGCCTGCGGTTTCGGCGATCACCTGGGTCCCCTTCGGCACGGTGGCCAGGGTGTCGGCGGAGGCGAGCAGCGGGAAGGTGATCTGCACCTGGGCCGGCTGCGCCGGCTGCAGTTCGACACCGAGCAGCTGCAGGAACTTCAGGTAGAGAAGGTCGGGGACCTGGTTCATCCGGTAGGCGAGCATCTCGCCGAGCCAGGCGAAGACCTGCAGCATCGTGATGCCCGGGTCGCTGTCGTTGTAATCGGTCCACACCGGCTTCCACTCCGGGGTGTAGCGGGCGATCCGGGAGGTCATCTCGGTGATGATCGAGTCGTAGGTGTGATCGTCCAGCACGGGTATGTCGTCGTCGAGTGGCACGGGATGTCACCTCCCCTCGGTGATGAAGAACGGATAGACGAGGTTGGCGCGGGCGTTGCTGGTGCGGATGCGGTAGTCGACCCGGATGAGCAGCACGTTGGGCTCGCCCGGAGCGGGGGAGGCGTCGACGGTGATCACGTCGATGCGCGGTTCGTAGGTCAGCAGCGCGTCACGCACGGTGGAGACGACCTGCGCGATGGTGCTCGCGTCACCCGGCGCGAACACCAGATCGTGTATGCCGCAACCGAACTCGGGCAGCATCGGCCGTTCGCCCTTGGCGGTGCCGAGGATCAGGTAGAGCGACTCCTCGATCTTCTGTTCCTGATCGGAGGTCGCGATGGCCCCGGTGGGTGACACCTGGAGGGGGAATCGCCAGCCGATGCCGAGGAACGGGCGGCCGCCGACGGCGGGCATGGGGGTGCTCATGCGGGGTCCCCGCGAAGTATTCGGAGGAGCGAAGCGGGGGAGAAACTTCGTGGGGTGTTCATGTCAGGACCCGCTTCGGTCCGCCGCCGGCCGGCCGGTAGACGACGTGCTCGGCCTCCAGGTCGCCCGCGACCAGCAGTTCCTTGCCCGCGGCCGGGTGGACCTCGATGCCGCCGTCGGACCGCAGCACCACGCTCGCCCCTGCCGCGTTGCGGATCGTGACGACCGCGCCCGGGGAGTCGCGGTCGATGACCAGTGCGCCGATCTCCTGCAGTGCGGTGTTCTTCAGCAGCAGCCGGGTCTGCGTGGCGTCCGTGGGGGATTCGTCCTCACCGGCACCGATGACCATCAGGTTCTTGTCCGCGGCGCCGACCATGGTGAACGGTGCGCTCGACGGCCCCGCGACGGCCTGGCCGCCCAGCGGGGTGAACGCCCCGCGCACGGTGTACTGCGGGTAACCGCCGACCGCCTTCGCGAACGCGGGTGCGCCGGCTGCGTCGGTCGTGCCACCGGCGACCAGCGTTCCCTGCCAGGGTGCCGGGTCGCCGTCGCGATAGGACAGCCCGATCGGAGCGGCGACCGTTGCCGGCGCGTCCGGCAGCCACTGCTTGGCCTTGTCGTCCCAGACCTCCGGCGCAGCGCCGGCGGTGCGCCGACGCACCACGGCGAACCCGAAACCGGCGAGTGCGGGCGGTGCGACCGGCCCGCTTGCACCGGCGACCGGAGGGAACGTCACGGTGACGGGTTTCTCCAGCACGGCCGTGGTTTCGACCGGTCCGGCCACCGGCTGGCCGGCGAACTGCAGTGCAGGAGCCGGGACGGTCAGGACGGGCGTGGTCATAGCACGTTCCCCGCTCCCGGGCTGTATGACGAGCTGACCACCGACGTGGCCATCAGCGCCTGACACGCGACCACACCGGAGAACGTCGTCATCGCGGAGTTCACCGAGACCGACGCGCCGCTGAGCGTGAGCGTCGTTGCTTTGCAGGTCAGTTGACCGGTCGTGGTCACCGTGGCGGACGGTGCGGTGACGGTGACCGGCGCGGTCCCGGCGGTCAGCACGACGCCGGTGTCGGAGATGGACAGTGACACCCCGCCGGCGGTGCTGATCCGCACCTCGCTGGGCGTGTCCGTCATCGTGACGGTCGTGCCGGTGGCGGTCGTCAGCTTGATCTGTGCCGGTTGGTCCTGCATCGTGACCTGCTGGCCGCCGTTGGTGGTGAGCTGGATGGT
This sequence comes from Flexivirga oryzae, assembly GCF_014190805.1. Taxonomy (NCBI): domain Bacteria; kingdom Bacillati; phylum Actinomycetota; class Actinomycetes; order Micrococcales; family Dermacoccaceae; genus Flexivirga; species Flexivirga oryzae. Next base: position 226,153 of record NZ_JACHVQ010000001.1, read on the forward strand.
CGCGTCCGGGTCGCGCAGTTCGACCACGTTGCCGCCGTTCGTGTGCACGTGCACCTTCTCCTGGCCGGACCGATCGTCCAGGTCGATGACGTGCCCGGTCACCGAACGGACCCGGCGGACGTGCTTGTCGATGCTGTCGAACGGCGGTGTGTCGACGCCGTTGTGCAGGAAGCCGATGATGAACGGGTGGTCGGCGTCGCCCTGCAGGAAGGTCACCAATGCCTCGTCACCGACCTCGGGCATGTACCAGTAGCCCCGCTTCTCGCCGGCCATCGGTAGCGCGATCGGTGCCCAGCCGTGTGGAATGTCCGACAACCAGGGCAGTTTGATCTGCACGCGGCCCTGCCCGAGCGGGTCCTCGACATCCGTGATGATCCCGATGACGGGACCGGCGATCGTGTCGGTCACGACGCACCCCGTTTCCCGGTGTACTGCTCGCGGCGGCAGTCGAAGGTCGTCAGGTAGCCGTTGTCGTCGATGGTGTGGGTCGTCTTGGTGATGAAGTACTCGCCGGACAGCCGGGCACCGACGCCGTCGATCGTGACGACCTGTCCGGAGCGCAGGTCGGGTAGTCCGACGACCTTGACGTCGGTGGCCGTCACGATCTGTTTGGTCTGGTCGCGCAGGATGGCGATCGCCCGCTCGCGGGCCTGGCAGTTGGTGAACACCGGCTCGTCGACCACGATCTCCTCGTGCGGATCGCACGCGTTGAGAACGCGATACAGGTCTTCGTTGACCCGGATCCGCGGGTCGTCCAGGGTCACCGTGCGGGTGATCGGCTCCTTGCGGGTGCGGTGCCAGCCGCGCACTGTCACCTTGCGCACCTGGTTCGCCGTGGTCAGCTTGGGCCGGAACTCCGACAGCGACGCACCCCAGGTGAGCCGGAACTCCACGTCCCGCAGCCCGGGGATCATGCCTTCCCGGGACGGTCCGAAGTACAGCTGCCGGGGCCGTCCGGTCGTGCTGTCGGCCTCCTGGATGAAGATGACGTACCCGCGGACCCGCGCCCGCTGGAAGAGGAAGTCGATGTCGTACTGGTTGTTCTGGGTGACCAGCGGCATCGGCTTCTCGTTGCCCATCGCGTTGTCGTCGATCACGATCGGCAGCGGGAAGCGCTTCTTGCCGCCGTCGGTGAGCTGGGCGAGGTTCCGGGCGATCTCGCTGTCCTTCTTGTTCTCCCAGTGCGTCGTGTACTGCTTGCGGCGCAACTGGTGCAAGACGTTGAGCCCGGTCACCTTCAGGATCGCCGGGCCGTCGGTGAACTCCGGTTGCATCGTGGTGAAGTGCCCCTTGAGCATGGTGACCAGGTGGGCGCTGGCGCCATACCCCATGCGTACCTCGACCTCCTTGCCGCACGGCTCGAACAAGGTGCGCCGCGGGTAGGCCTTGTTGCCCGGTTTCAGCTGATCGGCGGTCTCCGCTCCGATGTAACGGAATTCGTGGTTCACCTCGTCCCAGTTGTCGACCTCCAACTGGAAGGAGTCGATCGTGTCGACGGAGTCCTGGTAGGTGATCTTGCGGACCTCGCGGAGCACGTTCTGCGGCAGGTTCGCGCCGTCGATGCGTACCTCGAAGCGCGGCACGTAGAACCCGCCCTGGGCCTTGGACTCGGTGCTCAGCGTGGTCAGCTTGGGTACGACGGACATCAGCCGGTCACCTCCAGTGGAGGCACCACCAGTGGGGTCCCGACCGTGAGCCGGCGCGGGTCGGCGATGCCGTTGGCATCGGCGATGGCGCGCCACTGGCTCGGCTGGTCGAGGCACTGTCCGGCGATCGAGGCCATCGTCTCGCCCTCGGCGACGACGTGACTCTTGGTGTGGTCGGCGGACTCCAGACCGAGATGCTTCAGCTGCTCGTCCAGGGAGACGTACTCCTCCATGGTGACCGTCATGACGTTGCGCAGCGGTATGCCGTCCGGGCTGAACAGCGCATAGTCCTGCTTGACCTTGGTCACCACCCCGCGGAAGCCGGACCGTCGCTGCTTCTCGGTGCCCATCGTCAGGCTGTCGCCGGGGAACCGTTTGCCCCACTGGAACGTGCAGACCGGCGTCGCGTGGGTCTTCGGGTCGATCTTGATCAGGCTGTAGAACTTGTCGGAGATGGTGGTGACGCTGACAGCGGTCGAGCCGGTGCCGAAGTCGGTGGAGTCGAAGAAGAGCTCGACCGTCAACGTCTCGCTCTGGCCGCGCACGAACTGCCGCAACGGCGCGTCCAGCCCGGGTATGGCGATCTCCGCGATCTTCGGCGACTTCTCGAAGCTCAGGCTGTTCGGGTTGAACTGCACGTATGCCGACTCCGTTGCGCCACCGAGCTTTTCGACGATGAACAGTGCCTTGGTCAGATTGGTCACGCCGAGTCACCGCCGTCCTGCGCGTTGCTGTTCGACGACCGAGCGCGTGTCCAGGTCGGCCTGCAGAGCCTCGCGACCGACGTGGTCGGCACGCTCGCATTCGCGGATCGCCGCGACGATCCTGGCCAGCACGTCGGGGGTCAGCAGCGCCTCTGCCGACACCGAGTCGTACGTGGTGTGCAGTTCGTCGATGTGGATCTCACCGGGCATCACACATTCACCCCCAGTAACGAGGCGCCCTCTTTGAGGACCGACAGCTGCCACAACCCCTCGTGCGCCAGCTCGAGCTTCTCGACCGCGACCTCCTTGCCGAGCGCGTTCATCGTCGGACCGGTGAACTTGACCGGGAAGGCCCGCTTGAACGTCCACACGTTGTGGGGCAGGTGGTGGGCGTCCAGCAGCATGATCAGCCCGTCCATCCGCTTGACCTTCCCGTCGGCGAAGCCGGTGAGCCAGTCCCAGCCGCTCTGGCTGATCCGGGACACCCCGCGGGTGAGGGTGAGGTTGGTCCAGGTGATCCGGGTGGGGAAACGCAGCTCGGTGCCGTTGCGGCCGCCCTCGTGACGCTTCTCGTCCACCTGGGTCACGTCCAGTCCGCTGACCTCGCTGAACCCGCCGAAGAGCACATCGCCGAGGACGCTGAGCGCAGCCGACGAGATCGCCGAACCCACACTGCTGGTGTTGGCCATGGTGACCACGAAGTTGTGGTTCAGCGGCGGATCCAGCCGGATCCCGGTGGCGGAGGCGAGGGGATTGAGCAGAGTCATGGCGCCGCACCCTCCTTCACCCGCAACGAGTCCTGGACACGTCCGACCCGGACCACCACGAACTCGAACGGCACCGCGGGGGCGATGCCGATCTCGACGAGCAGGTGGCCCAGGTCGCGCTCGCGAGCCGGGTTGTTGGTGTCGTCGCACGACACGTAGAACGACTCGTCGGGGGTCGACCCGGCGAACATGCCGCGCTCGTGCAGGCTGAGCAGGAAGTTGGTCACCGACAGCGTCACGCGCGCGCGGGTGAGCACGTCGTTGGGCTCGAAAACGACCCATTGCAAAGCGATGTCGAGTGCCTTCTCGACCATCGACATCATCCGGCGGACGTTGACGTACTGCCAGTCCGGGTCGCTGCTGACCGTCCGTGCGCCCATCGCGCGCAGCCCCCGACCGGGGACCGTGCGGATCACGTCGACACCGGCGTCGTTCAGGACGCCGTGCCGGGTGTCGTCGATCTCCAGGCTGGCCGAGAGCGCCCACTGCAGTAGCCGGTTCGCGGGTGCACGATGCACACCGGTCTCCAGATCACCGGCCGCGTAGACCCCGGCGAGGTGGCCGCTCGGCGGGATCAGCCGGGTCGTCGCGCCGGTGGGATCGAGCGGGTCCAACACGCTCAACCACGGGTGGGCGAGTGCGGCGAACCCGGTGTCGAAGCGGGCCCGCCAGTCCAGCACGCCGCGCAGGCCGTCGGCCCGGTCGGTGGCCGCTGGGTACGGCGGGTCGAGCAACGCGAAGCGGTACCGCAACCGCTCGCACTGCTCCACGGTCGCGGCCTGGACGGCATACACCTGCTCGTCGGTGAACAGCGGCGGTGCGTCGACGTCGGGCGCCGGGTAGGTGGTGAGCAGGTCGGCCCGGTCCAGACACGGGTCCGGGACGCACGGTGGCGGCGGGGCCGGCCGCGGTGGCTCGGGCCGCACCAGCGCATCGGGCGCAGCAACGAGGGCGACCTCGGCCACGTCCTCCAACGCCCGCAACCCACGTCGTTTCAGCGCGACCGCTACCGGTCCGTCGTCGGGTGCCACGGGTTGCCCGACGAAGTCGTCGACCGACAGCGTCGACAGGCCCGAACGCCCAGCAGTGAGAGGGATTTCGGCCGTCGGGTCCAGGTCGAGACCGCGCAGGTCCGTGACGTCGGTCCGCAGCTCCTCGATCATGATCGGGGCCGGCGGCTGCCAGGCCGCCGACCGGGTGACCGGATCGACCGGCGGACGGACCGCGCCGAGCACCAGCGGCCCGTAGCCGGTGTTCTCCGGGACCAGGGACAGCCGGTCGTACAGACCGACCGGTCGGCCGGATTCGCTGACGACAGCGCGGTATTCGATGCTTTCCAACACCATCGGAGCCGTGCGGTCCAGGCCGCTGATCGGCAGGTCGTATCCACGCCTCGGGCCGTCCGGCGGCACCCACCAGACCTGCGAGTTCACCGGGTCGACCGCGGCCACGACCCGCCACACCGGTGGTGTGCCCGGCTGGGTGAGCCGCACCTCGTCGTGCACGGCGAGCCCGCTGACACCCGGCACCCGGCTCCACCTGCCCTGTGGGTCGGTGCCGGTGGTGGTCAGCTGGATCCTGTTGATCTCACGCAGGTTCAGAGTCAGCCGGTTGCCCCACGCACCCGGCGTCGACGCCGCGACGCGCCATACCGGAGTGGTCCCGTTGCCGAAGTCGGCCGTTGCGGATGCTGCACCCGCGACCGGGTCCTGCGACGCGACCCGCACCACCCACGCGCGCACGCCGCCGTTGTCGAAGAAGCCGCGGACGGCATACGCGAGGAACCCGGCGGGTATGACGTCACCGAACCACGACACGAACTGGCGCCACGACGTGATCGGCACCGGCAGGTCGATCGGTCCGCGCTCGGCCAGACCGGCGAAACCGGTGATGTCCGTGCGCAACGGCGTCACGGCGGGACCACCGGCGTCGACGGCCTGGTAGTAGACGCCGGGAGTGCTGGAGCGCAGCGCGGTGGTCATCGTCAGGCAACCTCGAGGGTGATGTCCTCGACGATCAATTCGACTGACTCGAAAGCGACTTCGGTGCCGGTCGCGTTGAGCGTGGGGCCCTCGATCTTGTTCGGCCAGGCGGCCTCGAGGTTCCACCGCAGCACGTCGTTGCGCGCCTCGTCCATCAGGATGACGCTTCCGTTGCGCCGGTCGGCCGACCCGGTGGCGATGTTGCGGTACCAGTCCCACAGCGAGCTGTCGTTCACCATGCCCCGTTTGAGGGTCACCGGGCCGAACTTGCGCAGCCCGGGCAGCTTGCGGGCGGTCAGCGGTATGTCGACACCGGTGCGGTAGTCGACCGTGTCGCCGTCGCTGGAGAGGCCGCTGACCTCGCTGAACGCGGCGACCGGCAGGTTGTCGATCTCCAGCCGGAAGTTGAAGTCCCGGAACGGATCGACGCGGGGTTGGGTGCTCATAAGCGTTCTCCTCGATCAGCTGGTCAGTTGTCGGCGTGCGCGGTCCACAGGCCGATGCGCACGATCACGAACTCGGCGGGTTTGACCGGTGCGACGCCGATGACGACGATCAGCCGGCCGTTGTCGATGTCGGTCTGGGTCATCGTGGTGCGGTCGCACTTGACGAAGAACGCCTCCTCGGGTTTGGTGCCCTCGAGTGCGCCGCCGCGCCAGACGGTGGTCAGGAAGTTGGCGATCACCCGGCGCACCCGGGCCCACAGCGGGTCGGCGTTGGGCTCGAAGACGACCCACTGCAGGCCGCGGTCCAGCGACGCCTCGATGAAGATCATCAGCCGGCGGACGTTGACGTACTTCCAGTCCGGGTCGGAGGTGATCACCCGGGCGCCATACACCCGGATGCCGCGGTTGTCGTCGCGGAAGTCGCGTATGACGTTCACGTTCACCGGATACGGGTTGAGGATGTCCTGCTCGGACTTGTTCAGCTTGCGCCGCAGCCCGGTGATGCCGTTGACGACCTCGTTCGCGGGTGCCTTGTGCACGCCGCGGTCGATGTCGGTGCGGGCGTAGACGCCCAGCACGTGACCGGCCGGCGGGATCGCGTAGTCGTGGATGTCCGCCAGGTTCGTCGGGAACGGGTCGGGGATGGACAGCCACGGGTAGTAGAGCGCGGCGTACTCGGTGTCGAACTGCCCGCGCTGGCTCTGTGCGTCGCTGATCGTGTCGTTCGGCTCCGGGGTGGTGTCCAGCACCGCGAACCGGTAGCGCAGCAGCTCGCAGTGGTCGATCACCGCCTGCTGCAACCGGGCGCTGACCCGGCCTGGTACGGCGACCAGGCTGATCTCCTCGACGTTCTGCAGGCTCTGCAGCCCGGTGCGCTGCTCGGGGTCGGTGCTGTCGGAGCCGATGTAGGTGTCGTCGCTGATCGTGCCGATCGAGTCGTCACCGAGGGTGGTCTCCAGGCGCAGCAGCGCCGGCATGCGGCGGCCGTCCGGCAGCACGTCCACCAGGGTCTCCGGGCCGAGCCGCACCGACTGGCGCACCGCGTCGGTGGTGGCCAGGTCGGCGACCCGCACGTACAGCGAGGCGCCCTCGGGACGGTGATCGGACTTGCGCAGCGGGCCGGTGATCGACCCGATCGCCTTCTCCACGTAGTTGCTGTGCCGCGGGTCCAGGGACAGGTTGCGGTAGGTCTCCTGGTCGATGACCTGGCTGTCGCGGGACGGGACGTTCGGGTCGGGTTGGCGCAGTAGCCGCACGGTGATGCTGAACTCGCGCGACCGCACCCCGGCGCCGATCACCTGCTGGGCGGCGCTCAGCCCGGTGCCGGCGAGGGTGATGGTGTTCTGCGCCGACCGGTTGATGTTGCTGACCTTGACCGGGTCACCGAGCACCGCGCCGGTGGCCGGGTCGGTGAGCTCCAGCACGGTCCCGGCCTCGACACCGGACGCCGACGCCAGCCGGATGGTGGTCGCGTTGACCATGGTGGCCAGCGTCGAGGTGACCAGCCCGGGTGTCTCGTCCTGCACGCTGACCCGCAGCCGGTTGCCCCAGCTGCCGGCGTCCAGGGCCTGTATGTCGATCAGCGGTGTCCGTTCGACCAGCACCGAACCGGCCGGGTGCGACCGGGCCAGCGCCGTCTGGAGTGGCACCTTCGCGGGCGTGACCGGCGTCGCGGTGGGGCTGGTCACGGTGACGTAGAAGACGTCCCCGGCGGTGGTCAGGCGCAGCAGGTCGTGCTGGACGAAGCCGTTGCCGTCGCTGAGCAGCAACCCGCCGTCGCCGGCGGCCGCGGAGAGCGCCAGTGCGCACGCCTGGCGGCCGACGACCGGGCTCACCGCGCCGAGTTGGCTGACCGGCGTTCCGGTCGGCGACGCCTGGGCCAGCGGTGGCGTGACCACGACGGTCCCGGGGTCCGGCGCCACGCCGGTGAGGGCGGGCAGCGCGAGCACGGTGACCGTCTGCGTGTTGGCGCCCGCGCCGACCCGCAGGACGTCCCCCTCGCCGACGCCCATCCGGTCGTCCACTGCGAGGACGGCGCCGCCCGCGGCAACGGTCGCGGTGGTGACCGCGGCCCGGGGCAGCACCGCCGCAGGTGCGCTGTGCGCGGCCGCCGCCGGCGGTGTGACGGTGAGAGTCTCGGTCGTGGCGTCGACCGCGGCGATCGTGAGTGTTTCGGGGGAACCCGCCGGATCGAGCACGACGCGCTGGCCGACGACGAGCCCGGCAGTCTCGCCGGTCTGCAGCGTGAGCGAGGTGTCGCCGGCTGCGACATTGGCGGAGAGGGTGCGGTCCGCCGACGGTTGCACCGCCTCCACGAGGGTGCCGGCGACATAGCCGCCGGTGGCGGGCGTCACCTGCAACTCGTCCAACTCGCCGATCCGGGCGATCTCCGCGCTCGCCGGCGCTCCGACCCGCACCAGGTGGGTTCGGTCGGTGAACGCACCCTGGGTGTCGTCGACGAACACCGTCGCGCTGCCGGAGGTGGCCAGGTCGACCGTCGCGGTGGTCACCGCTCCGGCGCTGAGATCGAGACGGGACACCGCGTCGGTGCTGGGGTGGGGCAGCGCCGAACCGGAGTCCAGGCGCACCAGAGCGGTGGAGTCGGTGGCGCTGACGACCGTGACCGCGGTGGTCTCGCGCACCGTCCGGTACTCGGCGGTGGCCGGTGCGCCGAACTCGAGGACGTCACCGGCACTCAGAGCGGCGACATCGGCGTGCGCCCCCTGGAGGCTGAGCAGTTCGGAGCCGGCATCGACGTCGGTCGGCAGGGTGAATGCGAGGTCGACCACACGGACGTACTCCTCGGCCGGCTCGCCGGCGGGGTGCGATCGGTTCAGCGACAACGCCAACGGCACCATCACCGTGTTCGGTGTCGGGGCTGCGGCGACCTGCCGGTACTCGGCGTCGCTGCCGTCGCCGACCCGCACCCAATCACCGGTCGCCAGTCCCGAGCCGGGTAGTGCGAACAGCTCGGGCAGGTTCGCCGACGTCCCGGTGCCCTCGCCGGCCGGGCGGATCAGCACCGACGCAACCGGTGCCGTGGTGCCGGGGTAGAACAGCGACGTGGCCGCCCGGGAGGCCGCCGCGTCGAGCACCCGGGTCACGTAGACCCGCTTACCGCCGTTGGTGAAGAAGCCCGCGACCGCGTGCGGCAGGAAGCGGTGCTCGCCATACCCGTCGGCGCGCAACAGACCGCCGAAGGTGCGGGTGAAGTCCCCGACACTGGTGATCAGGATCGGCACGTCGGTCGGGCCGCGTTCGGCGACGCCGACCACGCCGCAGGTGCTGGTGCTGACGCCTTCGATGGGCTTCGAGCCGGTGTCGATCTCCTCGACATACACCCCGGGGGCGAGATATTCGGGCATCGGATCCTCCGTCGTTGCTGGAGTGGTGCGGGCGTCAACGCAGCGTGAGTCCCACGGTGTTGACAGGGGTCTGGTAGTCCGGGGTCACCCGGACGGTTGCGGTCAATCCGCCGTGACCGGCGGAGATCTCGACGGCGGCGACCCGGCTGATCGGCGGCAACCGGGCCGTCCCGTCGGCGGTGGAGGTCGCCCGGTACAGGTGGCTGTCCAGGTATTCGTCGGTGATGCCGGCGCCGGCCGCGCGGACCAGCTCGACACTCGCGAACGGTGCGGTCGTGCCGACGAACACGGTCGGGTCGCCAACGGACACTGGGTCGGTCGTGGTGGTGTCGGCGGGGGCCGGGGCAGGTGCGGTGACCCGTCGGACGCCGACCCCGGCGGCATGCGCGATGCGTACCGGCCCGGCCAGCGTCAGCTGCACCGGCGAGTCCTGGTCGCCGGTGGCCGAGAGTGACTGGACGGTCAGATAGCCGCGGCGGTCGGGGTCCGCCAGGTCCAGGCCCACCAGGTCGCCGGGGGCCAGCGCGCCCGCGCGGCTGACCGAGATGGTCCGGTCACCCGGCGCCGTCGACGCCGCCAGCAACCGGGGCGGTTCGGCGACCGGGACCAGGCTGACGCTGTCGATGCCGGTGCCCAGCGGCCACGCCTGGGTCGCGCCGAGCGGCATCGCGAGCAGCTGCGGTGGTGCCGCCGGTTGGGTCAGGTCGGCGGTGGTGCGCCATACACCGGTGATGTTGACGTCGGCTCCGCCGACGGCCACGGTGCCGCCCTGCGCGTCGAGCTTGAACGTGTGCACCTCGAGGGTGACGGGGACCCGGTGCAGGTTGATGCGGCCGAGCGCGACACCGTTGAAGGTGTCCGGGAAGCCCGGCTGGGCGGGCAGCGTGACGGTGCCGGTCCACGGCAGGTAGCCGGGCACGTCGACCCGCACGTCCAGGGTGCGCGCGCTGCCGGCCAGGTCCGGGAACGCGCGCGACGGCGTGCCGACCAGGCCGCCGACCCCGTCCGCGGCGGTGCCTCCGGTGAGGCCGTAGGCGTCGGTGGTGACGGTGAGCCGACCGCGCACCGGGTGACCGGTGAGCTCGTCGAACGCCTGCAGCAGCACGATGCCCTGCCGCACTCGGCCCGCCGGTCGTGGGCCGAGCAGGTCCACGACGTGCGCGCGGGACCCGTCGAGGATCGTCGTCAGCCCGGCACTGGTGCTCATGCGGGGTCCCCGACCTCGACGCCGGGGTTGAGCACCGGCACCCGGACCGGGGGACCGGACCGGAGCGTGACGTCGACCGACAGTTCGACGACGGTGACCTCGACCGACACCGACGTGCGATAGGAGGTGCTGAGCGCGTCCCAGACACGGGCGAGCTGGTCGATGGTGAGCGACTCGAGCCGGGTGGTGATGGTGGTGTCGGTGCCGGCGAAGTCGTCGGTGAGGTCGACGCCGCTCAGGGTGGGGTGGTCGTTGAAGACCTGCAGCGCCTTGCCCAGGATCACCTGCTCGGTCTCCGGTGAGTCGTTCTGGCCCGCGCCCGCCATCGGGGACAACAGGTAGTGCAGCCGCAACGGCAGCGGCGGCGGCTGGAGCAGGTCGGTGCTGACCCTGCGTGGCGGGCGGTTCAGGGTGACGTCGTCGCGCACCACGCGGTACAGCCACACCGACAGCCCGGTCCGCGAACCGGTCATCTCCGCAGGCGAATTCAGGTAGACGTGCATGGTCCCGGGCGCGTGGAACTGGCTGGCCAGGTCGGGGTCCGACTCGAACTGCGACTGCAGGTGGTCGGCCAGCGACCGGCTGGTCGCGCGGATCGAGGTAATCACCGGGTCTCGTCTCCCTCGTGGGTTGGGGAGAACTGTTCCCGGGCGGTCGTGGCCGGATCGTGAGTGCGTTGTGTGCCCGGTCGTCCGGTGCGTGTGCGACAGGCTGTATGCCGGGGCGGCGCCGTGCCGTCATACCGGCGTGGGCGGGGTGTGCGGCTTGGCGTGACCGGGGCGTCACCCCGGCGTCACCGAGGCGTCACCGATCGACGAGGGGACGGTGCGGGGTGCGGTCAGCCGTGGTTCGCGGAGGACACCAGCTCGGACAGGTGCGGCGAGGGGCGCAGCTGCAGGTTGTCCCAGAGCAACTGGCGGTAGATCTCGTACTGGCGGCGGGCTTCGTAGACGTTGCCCTCCGCGAGGTGCGCGGTGATGAGCAGGTGCTGGGCGCTCTCGCGCAACGGTTCGGCGGCGACGGCCGCTTGGCCGGCGCACACCGCCTCGGCGCCGCGGCCACCGCTGCCCAGCCGGGTGCACAGCGCCTCCAGGGCGTGGACCCGCAGCTGCCGCAACCGTTCCCGCTCGTCACGCAGCCACTCGTCGTCCCAGTCGGGCAACAGCTCCGCGGCCAGCTCGTCGACGTCGGCCGCGTCGACCTCAGCGTCCGGCGCCCGGCTGATCAGTCGTTTGGCGCTGTCGACGACGCGGATGAGGTCGACGCGCACGTCGGGTGCCAGCCAGAGGCTCTCGTCGCAGATCGCCAGCAGCCGATCGCGTTGCGGACCGATCTTCCACAGCGTGCTGCGCAGGTTGGCCATGGCGCGTGGCTGGGTGGTGTCCATCCACAGGGTGTAGGCCACGCTGCTGCGCATCTGCGGGCGTCCGCGCACGGCCAGCAGGGCCAGAACACGCCGGGCGTTGAGGGGGAGAGGCACCATTTGGCCGCTCGCGCGCAGATCGAAGGCACCGAGAAGTCGCAGATCGAAGGACTCGACCTGTTCCGCATCCGGTCTCTCCACCCGGAACTGTGCGGTCAATGCCACCACCTGCTTTGACAGGCCCCCCGCCGGAGACTGCTGTTGGATATCAGGAGGCCTGGTGGGCGCCCGTTGATACCCGGCGGCGAAAACGTCTTCGCCCACTCCCTCGGGGTGTGTGGAGTAGGCGAGTGGCCACTATATCGCCGTTTCGGTGGTCGGAGATAGCCCGCGACGAGACTCACGAAAACTGCCCGCGAAACGCTGACCGTGCCTCACGTAGGAATGCCCGCGAAACGGTGAGCGTGGTGGGGCATGGAAAGTGGGTTGTCGATGACGTCTCGTGCGGAGATCACCACCAGGTATGCCAAGGCGTATGCGAAGGCATCGAAGAAGGACAAGGGGCGGGTGCTGGACCAAGTTGTGGAGGTGACCGGCTGGTCGCGTGACAATGCCCGCCGTCGGTTGACCGCGGCCGCGAAACGGCCCCCGGGTGCTGGCCGGCAGGTCGCCAGGCGGCCGCGGAAACCGCGGGCGGACAAGTTCTCCTACGACGCCCGGGTCGTGCTGCAACGGGTGTGGGCGGCCACCGGCGGCCAGTGCGGCAAGTACCTCGCGGCGTCGATGCAGGTGCAGTTGGATGGGCTGGAACACCATGGCGAGCTGGTCTTCGGCCGTGACCGATACAGCAACGGTGTGCGCCAGGAGCTGCTGGACATGTCGGCCGCATCGATCGACCGGTACCTGGCACCAGTCAGGGCCAAGGACCAGGTGCGGGGACGCTCAACCACCAAGGCGTCGCCGTTGCTGCGGTCCTCGATCAAGATCCGCCGGGCCGGAGATGAGGTCGAGGCCGAGCCCGGGTTCTTCGAAGGTGACACCGTCGCGCACTGTGGCCCTACCTTGAAGGGCGAGTTCGCTCGAACGGTGAACCTGACCGACGTGCACACCGGGTGGGTGTTCACCCGCAGCGTGCGCAACAACGCCCACGTGCACATCCTGTCCGCACTGAAGGCCGGCGTCGAGGAGATCCCGTTCGAGGTAGTCGGGCTCGACTTCGATAACGGCACCGAGTTCCTCAACAAGGCGGTGATCGCCTGGGCCGGGCAGCGGCAGATCTACTTCACCCGGTCCCGGCCCTACAAGAAGAACGACCAAGCCACTATCGAGTCCAAGAACAACCACCTGGTCCGCAAGTACGGGTTCTACTACCGCTATGACACCCCCGAGGAGCGCGCGGTCCTCAACCGGCTGTGGCGGCTGGTCAACAACCGGATGAACTATCTGACTCCGACCAAGAAGCCGACGGGGTTCGGCACCGACCGCAATGGACGACGAACCCGTATCTACGACAAACCGCAAACCCCGTTGGACCGGCTGCTTGCCGCGAACGTCCTTGCACCGCAACAGGTTACTGAACTGATCGCGTACCGAGACTCGCTCAACCCCGCCGAGCTCGGCCGACAGATCGCCGATCTGCAAGCCGTACTGCTCAAGCTGGCCAAGGAGAAAACTGAGCAGCTCTACCTGGCCAGCATCCCCTCCGAGCTACCCGACGTGCGCAAAGGTGTGCGAGTCAAAGCATCCTGACCACCAGACAGGATTTCGCGGGCATTCCTTCCATGAGGCACGGAAAAGCTTTCGCGGGCACCTTGACATGAGGCACCACGGCCCGACGGCGCGACTTACACCCTGTAGAAGGTGCGCCATGGCGCACCTTCTACAGGGTGTAAGCACGGAAACGCCGGAAGGCCCACAAGCCGACGCTCGTGGACCTTCCCTCACAGTGTGCCCCCGGCAGGATTCGAACCTGCGCTCCCGCCTCCGGAGGGCGGTGCTCTATCCCCTGAGCTACGGGGGCGTGCGGCGAACCGCGCGACGCAACGGTACCAGCCGTGGGCGGGCGTTTCGTAATCGGCGCACCTCGACGGGCTCGGCGCACCTCGACAAGCTCGGCGGTCGTAGTTGGCGCACCTCGACAGGCTCGGCGCACCTCGACAGGCTCGGCGCACCTCGACAAGCTCGGCGGTCGTGGCAAGGCTCGGCGGTCGTGGCAGGCTCGGCGACCTCGACGGGCGTGGACGTCCGCCCACCGGCCGGACGAGGGAGTATGACGCCCGCGGCATCCCCGTATCGTGTGTCCGTGACTTCCACGACCACCCGACTCGCGGCTGACGTTTGGCCGAGCGGCCTCACCGAGACGGCCGACGGTGCGCTGTCCCTGCACGGTCATCCGCTGGGGGAGCTGGCCACGAGCTACGGCACGCCGGCATACCTGGTCGACGTGCCCGATCTGCTGGCCCGCGCCCGGTCCTTCCGCGACGAGTTCCGGGCGGCGTTCGAGGCGATCGGGACCACGTGTGACGTCTTCTATGCGGGTAAGGCGTTCCTCGCGACGCCGCTTGCCAAGTTGCTCGACGCCGAGGGCCTCAGCCTTGACGTGTGCACCCGCGGCGAGCTCGCGGTGGCGGCGAAGGCCGGTTTCCCGGGCGCACGCGTCGGCGTGCACGGCAACAACAAGTCGGCCGCCGAGATCGATGCGGCCATCGACTACGGCGTCGGTCGCATCGTCGTCGACTCCCTCGAGGAGATCGAACGGGTGCTCACCGCGGCGCGCAGTCACGGGGTGCGTGTGCCGGTCATGTTGCGCGTCAAGACCGGTGTCGAGGCGCACACCCACGAGTTCATCGCGACCGCGCACGAGGACCAGAAGTTCGGCTTCAGTCTGTCCGGCGGCCAGGCCGCCGAGGCAGCGGCCGAGGTGCTGGAGCACCCGGACGAGTTGCAGCTACTGGGTTTTCACTCGCACATCGGCTCGCAGATCTTCGACTCGGACGGGTTCCGGGTCGCAGCCCAGCGGCTCATCGCGATGCAGCTGCAGATCGCCCAGGAGCACGGCGTCGTGCTGCCGGAGCTCGACCTGGGCGGCGGTTTCGGCATCGCCTACCTGCCCGAGGACGAGCCGCTGGCACCGAAGGACATGGCCACCCAGCTGGCCGCCATCGTGCGGGCTGCGTGCGAGGAGGCGCAGACGCCGGTGCCGCGGGTGTCGATCGAGCCGGGTCGGGCGATCGTCGGGCCGGCCGGCATCACCCTCTACGAGGTCGGCACGGTCAAGCCGGTGCAGGCGACCGACGAGCTGACCCGCACCTACATCTCGGTCGACGGGGGCATGAGCGACAACCCGCGCCCGGCGCTCTACGAGGCGGACTACACCGCGACGCTGGCCAACCGGCCCGGGTCGGCGCAGACGGCGCAGTCCCGTGTGGTCGGCAAGCACTGCGAGTCCGGTGACATCGTCGTGCGCAACCAGCAGCTGCCGCAGGACGTGCGCCCCGGTGACCTGCTCGCGGTCGCCGCGACCGGCGCCTACTGCAGGGCACTGTCCAGTCAGTACAACCACGTCCCGCGGCCGCCGGTGCTCGCCGTCGACGAGGACGGGGTGCGCACCTGGCTGCGGCGCGAGACCATTGACGACCTGTTGTCCCTGGAAGGGGAGTAGAAGAACCCATGGCGGAGCCACTCAAGGTCGCCCTGCTCGGTTGCGGTGTGGTCGGCAGCGCGGTCGCGCGGCAGCTCACCGAGGACGCCGACGACCTCGCGGCGCGGGTCGGTGCACCCCTCGAGCTGGTCGGTGTCGCGGTGCGCGACCTCGACAAGCCGCGGCCCGAATCCGGCGTTCCCACAGAGCTTTTCACCACCGATGCAGAGGACCTCGTCACGCGGGCCGACCTGGTCATCGAGCTGATGGGCGGTCTGGAGCCGGCCCGGTCGCTGCTGCTGCGCGCGATCGAGCACGGCGCCGGCGTGGTCACGGCCAACAAGGCGCTGCTCGGCGCGGACGGTCCGACGCTGTATGCCGCCGCCGATGCGCGCGGCGTCGACCTGTCGTTCGAGGCGTCGGTCGCGGGCGCCATACCCCTGCTGCGTCCGCTGCGCGAGTCGCTCGCCGGCGACGACGTGCAACGCGTCATGGGGATCGTCAACGGCACCACCAACTTCATCCTCGACAAGATGGACCGCACCGGGGCCGCGCTGTCCGAAGTGCTCGCCGAGGCGCAGGAGCTGGGGTACGCCGAGGCCGATCCCACCGCCGACGTCGAGGGGTATGACGCGCAGGCCAAGGCCGCGATCCTGGCGTCCCTGGCGTTCCACACCCGCGTGGCCACCAGCGACGTGCACTGCGAAGGCATCATGGGCGTCACCGCCGAGGACATCCGGGATGCCCGCAAGATCGGCTGCGTCGTGAAGCTGCTCGCGATCTGCGACCGCTCCGCCGACGGGGTCAGCGCCCGGGTCCACCCGACGTTGGTGCCGCGCTCGCACCCGCTGGCCACGGTCCACGGTGCGTTCAACGCCGTCTTCCTGGACACCGCGCTCGCCGGCGAGCTGATGTTCTACGGCCAGGGTGCCGGCGCGCGGCCGACCGCGTCCGCGGTGCTCGGCGACCTGGTGCAAGCGGCGCGGCACCGCGTCGACGGCGGCCACGGCCCACGCGAGTCGGCATACGCCCACCTGCCGATCCTGCCGATCGCCAGCACCCACACCAGCTACTTCATCCGGCTCGACGTGCTGGACCGCCCGGGCGTGCTCGCGCGGGTCGCGAACGTCTTCGGCGAGCACGAGGTGTCGATCGAGAGCATGCGCCAGGGCGTGCGCCGCACCGAGGACGGCCTCGCGTTGCTGCAGCTGGTCACACACCAGGCCACCGACGCCGCGCTCGCCGCGACGGTCGAAGGACTTCGTAAGTTGGACGACGTGCACGACGTGAGCTCGGTGCTCCGAGCGGAAGGACTGTGATGGCAAGGCAATGGCGAGGAGTCATCCGTGAGTATGCCGACCGGCTGCCGACCCTGCAGGGCGCGCCGGTCATCACGCTCGGTGAGGGTGGCACGCCGCTCATCCACGCCGAGTGGCTGAGCAACCACGTCGGTGCCGACGTGCACGTGAAGTACGAGGGGCTGAACCCGACGGGTTCGTTCAAGGACCGCGGTATGACGGCAGCGATCTCGGCGGCCGCGAAGTCGGGGGCGAAGGCCGTCATCTGCGCGTCGACCGGCAACACGTCGGCGTCGGCCGCGGCATACGCCACCAAGGCCGGTATGACGTGCGGCGTCCTGGTCCCCGAAGGCAAGATCGCGATGGGCAAGCTCGCGCAGGCGATCGCCCACGGCGCGCAGTTGTTGCAGGTGGACGGCAACTTCGACGACTGCCTCACACTGGCCCGCAAGCTGGCCGAGTCCTACCCGGTCGAGCTGGTCAACTCGGTCAACCCGCAGCGCATCGAGGGGCAGAAGACCGCTTCCTTCGAGGTGATCGACGTCCTCGGTGACGCCCCCGACATCCACTGCCTGCCGGTCGGGAACGCCGGCAACATCACCGCCTACTGGAAGGGCTACCGCGAATCCGCTGAGTTGCCAACAGGATCCGACGGGCACGCGACGAAGACACCGCGGATGTGGGGCTTCCAGGCCGCGGGTGCGGCACCGATCGTGAAAGGCCATCCGATCGACGAGCCGGAGACCGTCGCCACCGCGATCCGGATCGGCAACCCGGCGTCCTGGAAACAGGCACTCGCCGCGCGTGACGAGTCGTCCGGCCTGATCGACGCCGTCACCGACGAGCAGATCCTGCGCGCGCACCACATCATCTCCAGCAAGGAGGGCATCTTCGTCGAGCCCGGCTCCGCTGCGAGCATCGCCGGGCTGCTGATGATGCACGAGCGCGGCGAGATCCCCGTCGGGGCGACGATCGTGTGCACGGTGACCGGCCACGGGTTGAAGGACCCCAACTGGGCGCTGCGGGACGCCGACGGCCAGCAGGTGCAGCCGACGAAGGTCCCGGTCGATGCCGTGACCGCGGCGCACGCGCTGGGGCTCGAAGGGTGACCGAGGTCGTCGATCTGATGGATTCCGAAGTGTTTTCGCCCGGTACGTCGGTGACGGTCGAGGTGCCGGCGAGCAGCGCGAACCTCGGCCCGGGCTTCGACTCGATCGGTCTGGCCCTGGGCATCACCGACACGGTGCAGGCCACCGTCGCGGGCGAGGGGCTGCAGGTCTGGGTCGCGGGCCACGGCGAGGACACGGTCCCCACCGACGAAGGACACCTCATCTGGCGGTCCGCGCTCGCCATGTGGCAGCGGCTCGGCATCGAGCCGCCGACCGGGCTGGAGTTGCGCTGCTGCAACGAGGTCCCGCACTCGCGCGGTCTCGGGTCGTCCGCGGCCGCGATCGTGGCCGGTCTCGCGACGGCCCTGGCGCTGGTGCGCGGCCGCATCGACAACCCGGCCGCGCTGGCGATGATCTCCGACCTCGCGGGCGAGATCGAGGGTCACCCGGACAACGCCTCGGCCAGTGTGTATGGCGGTCTCACCGTCTCCTGGGCCGACGACGACGGCGCCGGCTGGCGCACGGTGCACCCGCGGGTGCACCCCGACGTGCAGGCCGCCGTTCTGCTGCCGGAGACGACCCTGGCGACCGACAAGGCCCGCGCCGCGCTCGACGACACCGTGTCGTTGTCCGCCGCCGCGTCGACCGCCGGCCGTGCCGCACTGCTGGTGCACGCGCTGACGACGCAGCCCGAGTTGCTGCTGCCGGCCACCCGCGACTGGTTGCACCAGGAGCCGCGGCGGGCGTCATACCCCGAGAGCATGGGGGTCGTCGACCAGCTGCGGGCACGGGGGCTGGCAGCGACGATCTCCGGAGCGGGGCCGGCGGTGCTGGTGCTCGGCACGGGCGATCCGGGCCTCGACGGCGACCGGCTTCCGGCCGGTTGGCGGGTGCTGCGTCCGGGAATTGCCGAAACCGGTGTGCGGGTCGTTTCGCGTTCGGCACCCGCCACGGTGTAGGTTGGTTCTTGCATCGACGGCCCAAGCCGACCGCGTGACAGTTCTGTCCCGGATGTCGATGCCTCACCGCAGTGCTTCACACCGAGCCAATCGGCAGTGTGCGTCGGTGTGATGAGCAGTTGCTTCCTGACGAAGTGACGATTTTTTGGCATACCCCAAATACCGGCGACAGGGCCGGACGAACGAGGGGGAAGGAACCTTCGTGACCGATACGACCGAACTCACCGCGTCGACCACAGCGTCCGCTTCGAGTTCTCGAGGCAACCTGAGCACCATGAAGCTCGACGAGCTCAAGCAGCTCGCCGTCACCATGGGCATCAGTGGCACCTCCAAGATGCGCAAGAGCGACGTTCTCGCCGCCATCCGTGAGCGTGGTGGGGAGAAGAAGCCCGCAGCCGAGGCGACGCAGGCTGCTCCGCGCCGCTCACGCCGGGCGACCTCGGCTCCGGCAGCTCCCGCAGAGGCCGAGCGCACCGAGAGCGCACCCGCGGCCGCGCCGACGGCCGACGCCCCCGCCGAGCGGGCAAGTGCCCCGCAGCAGGACGAGGCGCCCCGCACCGAGCAGGAGACCAAGCCGGACACGGCCGACCAGCAGGCGCGCGACGGCAAGAACGACCGCGACCAGCAGGCCCGCGACGGCGGCGACAAGGGTGGCGAGCAGGACGTCCGGGGGGACAGGTCCGAGCCCGGCAACGCCGACGACAAGCAGCGCGGGGACGACCGCGGCGACCGCCGCGGCAACAACCGCGACAACCGTGACGGCAACCAGCAGGGCGGCCGTGACCGCGGTGACCGTGGCGCCAACGACCGCGGCAGCGACCGCAACGCTGGTGACCGGGACAACCGCCAGGGCGGCAACACCAACCGTCAGGGCAACACCAACCGCCAGGGTGGCGGCAACGACCGGCAGGGCGGTAACGACCGGCAGGGTGGCAACGACCGGCAGGGCGGCAACGACCGCTGGAACGACGACGGTGGCAACCGCAGCCGGCGCCGGCAGCGTGGCCGGGACCGCAAGCGCGGCCGGGGCCGCGACGACTTCGGTGACGTCGACACCCAGGTGCGCGAGGACGATGTCCTGGTGCCCGTGGCCGGCATCGTGGACGTCCTGGACAACTACGCGTTCGTGCGGACCAGCGGCTACCTGCCCGGCCCCAACGACGTCTACGTGCCGCTGGGCATGGTCAAGAAGAACGGCATGCGCAAGGGTGACGCCGTCACGGGTGCGATCCGCGCGCTCCGTGAGGGCGAGCAGCTGCCGAGTCGCCAGAAGTTCAACGCGCTGGTGCGCGTCGACACCGTCAACGGCATGACGCCGGAGCAGGCCAAGGAGCGCGTCGAGTTCGGCAAGCTCACCCCGCTCTACCCGCAGGAGCGGCTGCGCCTGGAGGACGACCCGAAGCACCTGACCAACCGCGTCATCGACCTGGTCGCGCCGATCGGTAAGGGTCAGCGTGGTCTGATCGTCGCCCCGGCGAAGTCCGGTAAGACCATGGTCATGCAGGCGATCGCCAACGCGATCACCACCAACAACCCCGAGTGTCACCTGATGGTCGTGCTCGTCGACGAGCGTCCCGAGGAGGTCACCGACTTCCAGCGCTCGGTCAAGGGCGAGGTCATCTCCTCGACCTTCGACCGTCCGGCCTCCGACCACACCGAGGTCGCCGAGCTCGCCATCGAGCGCGCCAAGCGCCTGGTCGAGCTGGGTCAGGACGTCGTGGTGCTGCTCGACGGCATCACCCGCCTGGGTCGCGCCTACAACCTGGCCGCACCGGCCAGTGGTCGCATTATGTCCGGTGGTGTCGACTCCGCGGCGCTCTACCCGCCGAAGAAGTTCTTCGGTGCCGCCCGCAACATCGAGAACGGCGGATCGCTCACCATTCTGGCGACCGCGCTGATCGAGTCCGGGTCGCGCATGGACGAGGTCATCTTCGAGGAGTTCAAGGGCACCGGCAACTGGGAGCTGCGCCTGTCGCGCCAGCTCGCCGAGCGCCGCATCTACCCGGCGGTGGACGTCAACCAGTCCAGCACCCGCCGCGAGGAGATCCTGCTCGGCCACGACGAGCTGAAGATCATGTGGAAGCTGCGTCGCGTGCTCGCCGCCCTCGACTCCCAGCAGGGCATCGAGCTGCTGCTCGACCGGTTGAAGAAGACCGGCTCCAACACCGAGTTCCTGGTGCAGGTGCAGCAGACCAGCTCGATCAAGATGGACGACGACTGAGCTGTACGTCGGAATGCGCCCCGCGAGTTGTGCTCGCGGGGCGCATTGTCGTTTCAGAGGCGTCCGGCTAGCTGAGCGTGACGTCGCCCGCCTGGACGTACATGACCCGGTGGCCGAAGTAGACCAGGTAGTACTTGGTCTGGCCGACGATGTCGATGTGGTCGTCCGGCGTGGTGATGTCGTAGGTCCACGCCTTGTAGTAGTCGGTCGGGACGTCGGTGTCCGCCACGACATACTCCTGACCGGCGCCCCAGACGTAGCTGAACGGCGACACGCCCTGATCCCAGGACGGGTCGGGGTAGGCGGAGGACTCCGGGTAGGCCCGGCCGTAGACCTGGATGTCGGCACTCGCGGTCGCCTTGCGACCGTGCGTGACCAGCCGCGCGGTGGGTGCCTTCTTCGGGTTGTGGAACCAGGACTTCTGACCGAGGTACCAGATCGCCGTCCAGTCGCCGTACACGCCGGCAACCACGTAGTCCTCACCCGCGGCGGCGCGGGCACCGACGTCCGCCGGTCCCGTTCCGGACGGCGAACCGTCCGGGTGCAGGCCGATGTCCTTGACCAGCGGCGCGCCCTCGTCCGGTTGCTGGTGCAACGTCACGAAGTTGGTGGCCGGCTGCGGCCCGTCGACCACGCAGATCGGCGGGTTGTTGGTGTCGCACCCGGTGACCGTCTGCTCGTTGCCGTCGAATCCGGGCAGGATCCGCACGATGTCGCCGACCGCCAGCTTCTTCTTCGCCCGCGTGCCACGCGACAGTGGCGCGTCGAGCAGGTCGAAGTAGTGCTCCCAGTCCCAGAAGGGGCCCGGATCCCAGTGCATGCTGGGGATCCCGGCGGTCGTGGTCGCCGGCACCTGGTCGTGGCCGATGATGTGCGCGCGGTCGAGCGGGATCTGGTACTCCTTGGCCAGGTAGCTGACCAGCCGTGCCGACTTGCGGTACATCGGTTCGGAGAACCAGGTCGGCCCGGCCGTCGCGTAACCCTCGTGCTCGATGCCGATGGAGTGCGTGTTGACGTACCAGTTGCCCGCGTGCCAGCCGACGTCCGCAGCCTCCAGGTGCTGGGCGATCATGCCGTCGCTGGAGCGCACGGTGTAGTTCCACGCCAGGTAGGTCGCCTCCTGCACCAGGGTGAGCGCCTCGTCGTAGGAGCACTCGGTGTCGTGGATGACGATGGTGTTGAGCGTGGGGGACACCGGCCGGTTGCCGAGGTCGTGGTTGCCGTAGTCGCCCGGGTCGTCGCCGGTCTGCTCGTAGGGCGCCGGCACCCAGTCGACCGGCAGGTTCTTCGGCGCGTCGATCGGGTATGGCGCGGGCTTGCGCCGCTTCTTGGCGGTCTCGACCCGTCGGGTGATGACCGCGCGTTGCGAAGTGACACTGCCGACCTTGGTGGCCTTCAGGTGCAGTTGCACGCCGGAGGTGGCCCGGCTGACCCCGGAGCGCAGGTCGCTGACCACGTCGTCGGCGAAGCTGCGCTGACTTGCCGCGGAGGTGAACCCGCTGGTGGTGGCGACCGCGGCATACCAGGTGCCCGGGTCGGTGTTGGCGCCGACGGCGTGGCCGAGGCTCCGCTGGGCGTCGGCGATGACGGCGGCCGCTCCCATGATGTTGGCGGCGGTGTCGGTGCGCAGGGTTTCCTTGGGCAGCCCGGTGAGCGCGGCGGCCCTGCCGAGCGTGTCGATGACGCGTGCGGCGCTCTTGCCGGCGGCTGCGTCACGGGCGGCCTGGGCGGCGGCACCGTCGATCAGGTGCATCGGGCCGTAGCCGAGGCTGGTGCTCGGGCGGCCTTCGTGGTCGTCCCACCGGGTCTGGCCGTAGGACACTGCGGTCAGCACCGACGCGGGCACGCCGTACTTCTTCGACGCAGCGGTGAACTGATCGTGATCGTCGACGGCGAGCGCGGGCGCGGCGGTGGCAGCCGCCGCGACCGGCACTGCGAGTGCCGCGACCAGGAAATTGCGGCGGGAAAGCGGATGACTCATCGTGACTCCGTGAGTTTCAGGGGGCGATCGGCCCGGGGAGAGCTGACGATTTCACCCTGCCACTGTCGAACGCGTAAATGTTTTTCGGAGAGCAGCTAATTTCGGGGCGGGCCGGCGGTGATCCGTCGGCGCAGTTCGTCGACCGTCTCCGACGTCTCGGGCAGGTCCCACCAGGACTCGACCCACCAGGTCGCACCCGCCGCCTCCCAGTCGGCCGGCCCGCCCTCCACCTCGACGAAACCGTGGTAGGAATCGCCCTCGATCACGAAGTCGTACGGCCGGTCGCCGAGCCCGGCCTCCGCCCGGAAGTCCCGCACCCGCTGCACGATCTCGCCGAACGTCTCGAGGGTGATGCCGGACTGGCCCTCCGCTGCGCGCGCGACGGCGGGGAAGATGCCGTCATACCGCGCCGCACGCGCCAGTGACGGCTGCCGCTGCCGGCCGCGGACCAGTGCGCCGACCAGCCAGATCGGCGGATGCGGGCGCTGCACCGGCGGTGGCGGCGCGAGCTCGGTGACCGGCCGGGCGCTGAAGTGGCGTCCGTCGTAGCTGAACGGCTGCCCGCCGAGCAGGCCGGTGAGTATGTCGAGCCCCTCGTCCAGCCGTTGCGCGCGCACCGCGCGGCCGTCGTCCGGCTCGAACGCCAGCCAGTTGGCGTTGGGCGCCCCCAGTCCGGCGCCGAGGACGACCCGGCCGCCGGACAACCGGTCGACGCTGCCGACGCGCGCCGCCAGATCCCAGGGTCGGTACCGCGGCACGGGAGTGATCAGCGTGCCCAGCCGGATGCGCTCGGTCGACACCGCGGCCGCGGCCAGCGTCGCCCAGGCGTCGTGCCGGAACACCGCCTCCCAGCTGAATACGGCGTCCCAGCCGTGCTCCTCGCCGAGCCGGGCCAGCTCGACGAACTCCAGCTCGGTCGTGTACGGGACGACATATGCGAACCTCATCTCCGGCACGCTAGCCGCAACCTCCGACACACCGCTTGATCGCGCTTGCGGCGACGCGAGCTCTCGGGTGGCGGGACTTCGATGCGCTCCCTCGTACCTCGGTCGCTTACTCAGCCACCGTGGTGTCTCAGCCGCCGCGGTGTCTCGGTCGCGTATTCCGTCGCCGCAGTGCCTCGGTCGCGTACTCCGCCGCCGCCACAGGGGCGGTGGCTGAGTAGGGCGGCGGTGGCTGAGGGGCGCCGAGGAGCGGGGGAAAGCGGCGGTGGCTGAGTAGGGCGGGGGAGCGCAGCGGGGGAGCCCGTATCGAAGTCCCCGCCCCGGGAATATGTTGGGAACGGTTCTCGTTTGGACGTATGGTCTGCCAACTGGCAGAATCTTCGGTTGGCCCACCGGTTCACGCGATCGCACTCAGCGGAGCGACCCGGAGGGCGTGAGATCGCTAGGAGAACCCATGAAGAAGGACATTCACCCGTCCTACGGTGAGACCGTGGTCACCTGCACCTGTGGCGCCACCTTCACCACCCGCAGCACCGCCCCGTCCGGCTCGATCAGCGCCGACGTGTGCTCGCAGTGCCACCCCTTCTACACCGGCAAGCAGAAGATTCTGGACACCGGTGGTCGTGTCGCCCGCTTCCAGGAGCGCTACGGCAAGAAGGCAGCTGCCAAGTAGCTTCTCTGACGCCGGTCCTGACCCATCGCGGTCAGGGCCGGCGTTTGCTTTGTCCCACCATCCACTGCACGAGCCTCCGGGAGGCACCCGATGATCGAGTCAGCGTCAGCAGTCGCCGACGAATACGCCGACCTGGAGCGCCAATTGGCCGACCCCGCCGTGCACGCCGACCCGAAGGCGCTGCGCCGCCTCAACAAGAGGTATGCCGCGCTCGCGCCCACCGTTGCGGCATACCGCGCCTGGACCGCCGCCCGTGACGACCTCGCGGCGGCGCGGGAACTCGCCGCCGAGGACGCGTCGTTCGCCGAGGAGATCCCGGCGCTGGAGGCCACCGTCGACGAGACGGAGGGCAAGCTGCGCACGTTGCTGCTGCCGCGGGACGAGGACGACGACAGGGACGTCATACTCGAGATCAAGGCGGGGGCCGGTGGTGCCGAGTCTGCTTTGTTCGCAGCAGATCTGGTGCGCATGTACCTCCGCTACGCCGAGCACGCCGGGTGGCGTGCCGAGATCACCGACGGCACCGAGTCCGACCTGGGTGGTTACACCGACGTGCGCCTCGCGATCCGGGCGAAGGGGCAGCCCGAGCCGGGGAAGGCGCCCTGGGCGAAGCTGAAGTACGAGGGCGGGGTCCACCGGGTGCAGCGGGTGCCGGTCACCGAGAGCCAGGGGCGCATCCACACCTCCGCGGTCGGCGTGCTCGTGATGCCCGACCTGGACGACGGTGATGAGGAGGAGATCGAGTTCGGGCCGAACGACCTGAAGATCGACGTCTACCGCTCCTCGGGGCCCGGCGGTCAGTCGGTCAACACCACTGACTCCGCTGTCCGGATCACGCACCTGCCGTCCGGGCTGGTCGTCTCCTGTCAGAACGAGAAGTCGCAGTTGCAGAACAAGGAAGCGGCGTTGCGGGTGCTCAAGGCCCGGCTGCGGCAGTTGGCGCAGGAGGAGCGCGACGCCGAAGCGTCCGCGGCTCGGCGCTCGCAGGTGCGCACAATGGACCGCAGTGAGCGGATCCGCACCTACAACTTCCCGGAGAACCGCATCGCCGACCACCGCACCGGTTACAAGTCCTACAACCTCGACGCGGTGCTCGATGGTGACCTGGAGGCGGTCGTGCAGTCCGCGATCGACACCGACGAGGCCGCGAAAATGGCTGCGGTTGCTGAAGGTTCGACCTCAGCGTGAGCAGCGTTCGCTCGCTGCTCGCGTCGGCGACCGAGCGGCTGGCCGCGGCGGGCGTCCCGAGTGCAGCAGCGGATGCGCGTCTGTTGCTGGCCCACGCTTGGGAGGTGTCGGTGGGGGAGTTGCAGCGTCGCCAGGTGCTGGGTGAGGAGCCGGCCGACGTGGTCGAGGCGCAGTTCGGCGAGCTGGTCGAGCAGCGGCTGACACGTGTCCCGTTGCAGCACCTGACCGGATCTGCGCCGTTCCGTGGGCTCGAACTCCGTGTCGGGCCAGGCGTTTTCACTCCACGGCCGGAGACGGAGATGCTGGTCGACCTGGTGCTGTCCGAGCTCGCGGGTCGCGACGACCCGTCGGTGGTGGACCTGTGCACCGGCTCCGGTGCGATCGCACTTGCGATCAAGCACGAGGCGCCGGCCGCATCGGTTGCCGGCGTCGAACTCGACCCGATGGCGCACGCCTGGGCCACCCGCAACGCCGAGCTGCTCGGCCTCGACGTGGCCATCGAGCTCGGCGCGGCCCAGGGGGCTCTCGCCGGCCGCGAGGGGTCACTCGATGTCGTGGTCAGCAATCCGCCGTACATCCCCGTCGGGATGGAGCCGATCGACCCCGAGGTGCGCGACCACGATCCCGAGGTGGCCCTGTATGGCGGGAGCGACGACGGCCTGCGCATCCCGCTCGAAGTCGCGGACCGTGCCGCCGAGCTGCTACGACCGGGCGGCCTGCTCGTGATGGAACACGCTGACAGTCAAGGTGATTCGCTGCCCACAGCACTGGCCCGCCGAGGGTGGTCCGACGTCGCCGATCACACGGACCTGACCGGCCGTCCCCGCGCGGTGACGGCACGCAAGAGCCGCTGAGGCAGGTTCTACCCTTGGCGTCATGACCGGACGCTGGGCGGTGTGGACAATGCTCCTCGGGGCGATCGTGCTGGAGGTGGCCGCGACGTTGAGCCTGCGCGCCTCCGACGGCCTCCGGCAACTGACCTGGCTGATCCCGATCGTGATCGGTTACGGCGGGTCGTTCGTGCTGCTCGCGCAGGTGCTGAAGGAGGGTATGCCGGTCGGCGTCGCCTACGGCGTCTGGTCCGCGATAGGCGTCGTGCTGACGGCGCTGCTCGGCAAGGTCATCTTCAGCGACCCGCTGACCGCGAGGATGGGGCTCGGCATCGTGCTGGTCATCGGTGGTGTCGTGCTGCTCGAGAGCGAGTCCGCCCACTGAGGATCGCGTCGGCCGAGTAAGTGGCGAGCGCATCGAGGTGGCCGAGCAGCCACCCTGCGGTGGCCGAGCAGCGGAGCAGCCACCCTGCGGCGGCCGAGCAGCGGAGGAGCCACCTTGCGGTGGCCGAGCAGCGGAGGAGCGAAGCGGGGGAGCGTGTCGAGGTCCCGCCGGTCACCTCGACAAGCTCGGCGACCTCGACCCTCAGCTCGGCGACCTCATCTGCGGTGGCCGAGCAGCGGAGCAGCCACCCTGCGGTGGCCGAGCAGCGGAGGAGCGAAGCGGGGGAGCGTGTCGAGGTCCCCGCACCACGGGGTCAGGCGTTGTCGACGACCGTCACCCCGGACAGCTCGATGACGATGTCGCGGGCCTGCTCGGTCGTGATGATCGCGCCCTGCATCGCGCGCAACCGGTTCAGGTCGCACGGCCCGAGAGCCGCACCCCGCAGGTCGGCACCGTCGAGCTTCGCCTCGTGGAGGTCCGCGTGGATCAGCTCGCAGCCGTCGAAGATCGATGAGCGCAGGTCGGCGCCGCGCAGCACGGCCTCGGTGAACCGGCAACCGGTCAGGTCGGTGTGCGAGAGGATCGCTCCGGCCAGGTTGGCCGCGAACAGGTTGCAGCGCTGCAGCGCGAAGCCCAGCCCGCGGGTCTGTGGCATCGCCGCCCCCATCAGGCGGCAGCCGGTGAAGGTCGCGCCGCCGAGTGCTGCACCGTCCAACCGGATCCCGTCCAGCAGACAGTCGGTGAACGTCACCTCGGTCAGGTCGGCGTCACGCAGGTCGGCGTGCCGCAGATCGCACCGGACCAGGGTCAGCGCGTCTGTGGCGGACGCCAGCACCTCGCGCAGCGCCGGCCCGTCATACACCTCGTCGATGAGCTCCACGGGCACCGAGTCTGTCAGCCGCCGGTGACGCCCGGCGTCCACCGGTCGCACCCTCCGGCCGAGAGGACACAAAACACACCGACAGGACACGAAAACTCCGGTCCGAGAGCCGAGCACGGGCCCAATTTCGTGTCCGCTGGATGCGTATGTTGTCCTCTCGGTGAGAGGGGTCTCGCCGGGGTCCGGCCGGCGACGAGGGGCGGTGTCAGTGGGCGTGGGTAGCGTCGGTCCATGGCTATCGCACGCACACCCAACCTGGTGATCGACTGCCCCGACCCGGGGCGACTCGCGACGTTCTACGGCACCCTGCTCGACTTCGAGGTCAAGGTCGACGACGACAACAGCTGGGCGGAGATCCGCAGCGAGTCGTGGCCGCCGATCAGCTTCCAGCAGGTCGCCGGCTACCGTCCGCCGCAGTGGCCAGGGCAGGAGCACCCGCAGCAGATGCACCTTGACGTGGTCGTCGACGACCTCGACGCCGCGGAGGGTCCGACGATCGAGCTGGGTGCGACGAAGTGCCAGGAGCAGCCGGGTACGACGTTCCGGGTCTTCCTCGACCCCGCGGGGCATCCGTTCTGTCTGTGTAACTGTTGAGGCCGGTGCGCGGTCATTTCGATACGGTCTCCTCCGCTGCGCTCCTCCGACCTACTCAATGAGCGCGGCGGCCTCAATGAGCGCGGGTTTGCTGCTCCGACCTACTCAATGAGCGCGGCGGCGCTTCTCCGGGTTGCTCAATGAGCGCGGGTTTGCTGCTCCGACCAGGTCAAGTCACGTGCAAGCGATCTGACAGACTTAGCTCCCGTGAGCCCAGTCTTCGATTGCAATGTCCCCCAGACGCGCGACGAAGGCATCAGCACAGCGGCCGAGGCGATCTTCCGCGGCGAATGCGTCGTCATGCCGACCGACACGGTCTACGGCATCGCCGCCGACGCCTTCAACCCGACGGCGGTGGCACAGCTGCTGGAGGCCAAGGGCCGTGGGCGGGAGATGCCGCCGCCGGTGCTCGTCCCCTCGCGGCAGACTGTCGACGGGCTGGCGATGGCCGTTCCGTCATACGCCGGACGCCTGATGGACGCGTTCTGGCCGGGCGGGCTGACCCTCGTCTTCCGGGCGCAGCAGTCGCTGGCCTGGGACCTCGGCGACACCAACGGCACCGTCGGTCTGCGGATGCCCGACGACGAGATCGCGATCGCCCTGCTGGAGAGCACCGGCCCGCTCGCCGTCAGCTCGGCCAACCGCACCGGCAAACCGTCCGCCACGACGGTGACCGAAGCCGGTTTCATGCTCGGGCACTTCGTCGACATCTACCTGGACGGCGGCGAGCGGAACACCAACGCCGCGTCGACCATCCTGGACTGCACCAAGGCCGACCCGGTCGTGCTGCGCGAGGGGACGATCAGCAACGAGGAGCTGCAGCGGGTCCTCGGCGACGTCGAGCTGATCACCGGGCGCGCGATCAACTCCCTGCCCGACGACGAGCCGGTCGACCTCACCAAGCCCGACGAGCCCGCGGATGCGGACGACGAAGCCGCCACGCCCGTCGACCTCGGCAAGAACGCCGCCGAAACCCCCGAGAACCAGCCCGATGACCACCCCGACGACGAATAGGTGACGCCATGACCACTCCCTTCTACGGCCCGGACTTCGACGGGCTGCAGCAGTTCGACCCCGACATCGCCGGGGTCCTGCTCTCCGAGCTGGACCGCATCCGCGGCGGCCTGCAGCTGATCGCCAGCGAGAACATGTCCAGCCCGCAGGTCATCACGGCACTGGGCTCGACGCTCACCAACAAGTACGCCGAGGGCTACCCGGGGCGCCGCTACTACGGCGGGTGCGCGGAGGTCGACAAGGCCGAGACGCTCGCGATCGAGCGCTGCAAGGCGCTGTTCGACGCCGACCACGCCAACGTCCAGCCGCACTCCGGTGCCAGCGCCAACCAGGCGGTGTACGGCGCCTTCACCCAGCCCGGCGACACCGTCCTGGCGATGGCCCTGCCGATGGGCGGCCACCTGACCCACGGCGCCAAGGTCAGCTTCTCCGGCAAGTGGTTCAACGCCGTCCACTACGGCGTCGACAAGGAGACCGAGGACATTGACTACGCCGAGGTCGAGCGGCTTGCCAAGGAGCACAAGCCGAAGATCATCCTCGCCGGCGGTTCGGCGATCCCGCGGCTGATCGACTTCGAGTTCTTCCGCAACCTGGCCGACGAGGTAGGCGCGATCTTCTGGGTCGACGCCGCGCACTTCATCGGTCTGGTCGCCGGCAAGGCCATCCCCAGCCCGGTCCCGTATGCCGACGTCGTGTCCTTCACCACCCACAAGGTGCTGCGCGGCCCGCGGGCCGGCGCGATCGTCTGCAAGGAGGAGCACGCCAAGGCCATCGACAAGGCCGTCTTCCCGATGATGCAGGGCGGCCCGCAGATGCACTCGATCGCCGCGAAGGCGGTCAACTTCAAGGAGTGCGCGACCCCGGAGTATGCCGACTACGCCAAGCAGGTCATCGCCAACGCCCAGCAGCTGGCGACCTCGCTCGGTGAGCACGGCATCCGCCCGACGACCGGCGGCACCGACACCCACCTGTCGCTGCACGACCTGCAGGGCATCGGGGTCGCCGGCGCCGACGCCGAGAAGCGCGCCGACGCGGCGGGCATAGTGCTCAACAAGAACGCCATCCCCTTCGACCCGGCCAAGCCGAACATCGCCTCCGGCATCCGCGTCGGCTCGCCCTGTGTCACCACCCAGGGCATGGGCATCGAGGAGATGAAGCTGATCGCCGACCTGATCAACACCGCGATCACCAAGGGTGACGGCGACCCGGAGCACCCGGTCGCGAAGGAGGTGCGCGGTCAGGTCACGGAGCTGGTCGAGCGCTTCCCGGCGTACCCTCGCTGAGTCAGATCCCCGCGGCGGCCACGGCCGCCGCGGGCAGGGTCTCGATACGGCCTCGCCTATCGGCTCGGCCCACTCGACCAGCTTGAAACCGAAACGAAGGACTTCGCCCCGCCGTGCGTGAATACCTGCTGATCGCGATCGTGGCGGCGGCGATCACCTTCATCACCACACCGGCCATCCGGTGGGCGGCGGTGCGTTGGAACGCCGTCACGCCGGTGCGCGGTCGCGACGTGCACACGGTGCCGATCCCGCGGCTGGGCGGCGTCGCGCTGCTCGTCGGCTTCGGCGCCGCCATCCTGGTGGCGCGGCAACTGCCCTACCTGGGCCACCGGATCAACTTCTCGAGCCTGCTGTGGGTGCTGGCGGCCGCGGCGATCGTCACCGCGCTCGGCGCGATCGACGACCTGCGCGAGCTGGATCCGCTGACCAAGGTGGCCGGCACAATCGTCGCAGCGCTGGTGATGTCGGTGCTCGGGGGAGTGCAGCTGCTCTTCCTGCCGATCCTGGGCACCGCCACCTACTTCCCGCAGTCGGTGTTGTTCGGGCTCACCGTCCTCGTGGTCATCGCGACCACCCAGGCGGTCAACTTCGCCGACGGCCTGGACGGCCTCGCGGCGGGCACGACCGCGATCGCGGCGACGGCGTTCTTCATCTGGAGCTACTCCTCCCGGCAGGACTTCGGCCCGGACGTCTTCACCCTGGCCACCTTCATCTCGGCGGCGATCGTCGGATGTTGCCTGGGCTTCCTGCCGCACAACTTCCACCCCGCGAAGCTCTTCATGGGCGACGCGGGGTCGTTGTTGCTCGGGTTGTTGCTGTCGGCGGCGCTCATCTCGTTCACCGGCAACTTCGACCCGTCCGCCGACCAGGGGCAGCGGTCCCAGGTCGCGATCCTGCTGCCGATCGCCCTGCCCGTGCTGGTCCTGGCCCTGCCGGTGCTCGACGTCGTGCTGGCGTTCGTGCGGCGGGGCGGTAGGTTCTGGCGACCCGACAAGAAGCACCTGCACCACCGGCTGATGCGGATGGGTCACCCGCACCGCCAGGCGGTGCTGCTGCTCTACCTGTGGTCGGCGTCGGTGTCGGGCGGGGTGCTCTCGTTCAACTTCCTGTCCACGAAGCTGGCGACCGCGGTCCTGGTGGGGCTGGTCCTGCTGTGTCTCGTGCTGACCCTCGGACTGCCCCGGCTGACCCGTCAGCGGGCCTGACGCCGGACCTGACACCGGGGCCCCTCACGAGGGGTCGGGAAGAGGCCCGAATACCCCCGATTTCCTTCCAATCAGGTGCTTGTGATAGCTTTCACAAGGAGGTTGAGGGACTCGTTCGACCCAGTCGGACGGCGTCGAGACACCGCTCGGACGTCACCCGAGGCGGCCTGTCGACAAGACCTGAGCCTTGCCCTGTTCCGCTGTCTGATGGGACCCACGACAATGGCGAGCACGACGCCTTCCGACCGCCCCCGGCCGGTCCGTCGTCCCCGGCGTCCCCGCTTCGACCAGGATGCGTTCTGCAGTGAGTCCCGATGACCGAGAGCTGCCTGGCCTGCAGTTGCGGGAGCTGGTTGGTATCGGCGGCGTCGCAGTCGGTAGCATCGTGCTCGGCACGCTGGTCGGTCTCTGGCTCGACAACGATCTCGGGACGATGCCGATCCTCACTCTCTGTGGGCTCGCGCTCGGGATCCTCGGAGCCGGCTTTCTCTCGTGGCGCCGGATCCGGCTGTTCCTTCGTGCGGGGGACCCTCCTGCGAACTGGGGACCCGAGACTTATGACGACGACGATGACGACAACTAGGCTGGCCGGACTGCAACCGGGGCGACGACCCCTGGCGTCAGCGACGACGCACATCGGAAGGACGGGCGCGGTATGAGCGAGAACCACGCGCTGAAGGTGCTGCACAACCAACGCCGGGTGATCATCCTGGCGGGGATCCTGGCGGCGGCCTCCATCTATCTCTCGGCCGTCTTCGGCCACTGGCCGGTCGGCATCTTCATCTCGATCGGCATCCTCCTCGCCCTGGGCAACCAACTGTTCACCGAGCTCTCGGTGCTGCGGGCGGTCGAGTCCGGTGAGGAGTTCTCCAAGAAGCAGTACGGCTCGGCCTCGTTGGTCCGGCTGATGGGCATCACCATCGTCGCCGCCATCGTGTGTGTTGTGTTCTGGAAGTCGGGTGGCGCCGCCGTGCTCGGCGGTCTTGCCGGCTTCCACATGATCGTTCTGATGGCAGTTGCGCTGCCGCTGATGAAGGAGCTCAAGAAGGTATGACGCACCTCGCCACCGAGACGGAGATCAACCCGGGGCACCACATCACGTTCCAGGCGTTCGGCATGACCTTCAATGCCGACACCATCTGGTCGACCGTGATCGCGGGGTTGATCGTCATCGCCCTGGGCCTCTACATGGTCCACAAGATGGGCGACAAGGTCCCGTCCAAGATCCAGCTGGCCTGGGAAGGCCTGGTGCAGACGGTCACCAAGCAGGTCGAGGACTCACTCGGGCGGGTCAACCCGTTCGTGATCCCCCTGGCGATCACCCTGTTCGCGTTCATCCTGATCTGCAACTGGCTCGAGATGATCCCGACCGACGACAAGCTCGTGTCGCCGACCGCGGACGTCAACCTGACCTACGCGATGGCGATCTTCGTGATCATCGGCGTGCACATCCACAGCGTGCGCGAGCGGGGGATCGGCGGCTACATCAAGCACTACTTCCAGCCCTATCCGATCCTGTTCCCGCTGAACCTCATCGAGGAGATCACCAAGCCGGTCACGCTCGCGCTGCGACTTTTCGGCAACATCTTCTCCAGCGGCATCATGATCGCGATGATCGCGCTGTTCCCGACATACATCCTGTGGGGACCCAACGTCGTCTGGAAGTTGTTCGACCTGTTCATCGGACTCATCCAGGCCTTCATCTTCGCGCTGCTGACCATCCTCTACTTCGGTATGGCGAGCGAGCACCACGAAGAAGGACACGAGAGTGCCGCAGCCACTGCGGACGAGAAGGAAGACGTCGCGACCCCGGCCGCTGCGTGAGCACCACAACTGAACAAGCTTGACTCGAACCAGCAGTACCCACACGGTGACCGGCACGCCGCCGGCGCCATAACTACAGGAGAGACATGGCAGACTCATCGAGCCTCGACTCGGCAATCAAGACCGCCGGAGCCTTCGTCGGCGGTGGCCTCGCCCTCGGCGGTGGTGCCATCGGTGCGTCGATCGGTGACGGCCTCGCCGGTAGCGCCACCATCAACGGTGTCGCTCGCCAGCCGGAGGCACAGAGCCGGTTGATGACGATCTTCTTCCTCACCGTCGGTCTGGCCGAGGCGATGTACTTCATCAACCTCGCGTTCATGGCACTGTTCGTGTTCGTTCTTGGCAAGTAATCTCGACGCCCCGTACGAGAGGGAACGCTCATGATCCAGCAATTCGCGGCTGATTCGTCCTCGGCGAACAACCCGCTGCTGCCCAATGGCACGCTGATCGCCGAGCTGATCGCATTCGTGATCATCCTGGTCGTGATCGCCAAGTGGGTCGTACCACCGATCAACAAGGCGATGTCCGAGCGGCAGCAGCAGATCCGCGACCAGTTCGACGACCTGGACAAGTCGAAGGCCGCCGCGGACGCCGAACGCGACAAGTACCACTCGGCGCTGAGCGATGCGCAGGCTGAGGCCGGCCGCATCCGCCAGCAGGCGCACGAGGACGGTGCACAGATCGTCTCGGAGAGCCGCACCCAGGCGCAGACCGAGGCGCAGCGCATCGTCGACAGCGCCAACGCGCAGACCGAGCAGTCCAAGCAGCAGGCGGAAGTCCAGTTGCGGCAGCACATCGGTTCGCTCTCCACGGACCTGGCCAGCAAGATCGTCGGTGAGTCGTTGCACGACGACGCACGGCACCACGCCGTCATCGAGCGGTTCCTGGCCGACCTGGAGTCGGGTGCGGTGAAGCCGGAAAAGGTGACCGCAGCACCGGCCGAGGAAGCCTGATGCAGGGCGCATCCCGACGTGGCCTGGCTTCGGCCCGGCAGGCGTTGGAGGCTCAGATCGGGTCCGGCTCCGACGCGGGCGCACTCGGCGACGAGCTGCTCGCCATCGCCCAGGTGCTCGGCTCCAGCGTGCCGCTGCGCCGGGCGCTGACCGACCCGTCCAGCGAGTCGGCGGACCGTACGGCGCTCGCCGGCCGGGTCTTCGACGCCAAGGTCAGCGACGCCGCGCAACATGTGGTGCGCACCGCGGTCGGGCAGCGGTGGAGCGACGAGCGCGATCTCGGCGACGGCCTGGAACGCCTCGGTGTGGAGGCTGTCCTCACCGCCGCGGAGCGGGCCGGTCGCCTCGACGACGTCGAGGACGAACTGTTCCGTTTCGAGCGGACCATCACCGGTGACCGTGACCTGGCCGACGCGCTGTCGGACCGGCGCCGCGACGGCAAGGACAAGGCCGACCTCGTCGGCAAGCTGCTGGAGGGCAAGGCCGCACCGGAGACGATCCGCCTCGCCCGGCAGGCCGCCGCCAACCCGCGGGGTCGCGCGGTCGAGCGTGAACTCGGGTCGTATGTCGCCATCGCGGCCGAGCTGCGCAACCGGCTCGCCGCAACGGTGACCTCGGCCGTGGAGCTGACCGACGCCGAGCGTGCCCGGTTGGGTGACGCGCTCGCCGGCATCTACGGACGCCCGGTGCACCTCAACACCGTTGTCGACCCGAGCGTCGTCGGAGGCCTGCGGGTGCAGGTCGGCGACGAAGTGATCGACGGCACCATCGCAACCCGACTGGAGGATGCCCGCCGCGCCATGGCGGGCTGAACCCCACGAGACACCTTCCGGCATACCGACGCTGGAGCACACGAGCTAACGGGCCGAGCTGGTCCGCTCACCGACAGGAGAAACAGACATGACGGAGCTTTCGATCCGTCCGGACGAGATCCGGGAAGCACTGGACGGCTACGTCCGGGCCTACGAGCCGGGTGCCGCCAGCCGTGAGGAAGTCGGCACCGTTGTGGACGCCGCCGACGGCATCGCGCACGTCGAGGGTCTGCCCTCGGCCATGACCAACGAGCTGCTGCAGTTCGAGGACGGCACGCTCGGCATCGCGCTCAACCTGGACGTGCACGACATCGGTGTCGTCGTGCTGGGTGAGTTCGGCGGTATCGAAGAGGGCCAGCAGGTCAAGCGCACCGGCGAGGTGCTCTCCGTGCCCGTCGGCGACAAGTTCCTCGGCCGCGTGGTGGACCCGCTGGGTCACCCGGTCGACGGTCTCGGCGACATCGAGGCGGAGACGCGTCGTGAGCTGGAGCTGCAGGCGCCCAACGTCGTCTCCCGTAAGTCGGTGTTCCAGCCGCTGGCGACCGGCATCAAGGCCATCGACGCCATGACCCCGATCGGCCGTGGCCAGCGCCAGCTGATCATCGGCGACCGCAAGACCGGCAAGACCACGATCGCCACCGACACGATCATCAACCAGAAGGCCAACTGGGAGTCCGGCGACCCGGAGAAGCAGGTTCGCTGCGTATACGTCGCCATCGGCCAGAAGAACTCCACCGTCGCCGAGGTGCGCGCCACCCTCGAGGCCGGCGGTGCGATGGAGTACACCACCATCGTCAACGCCTCCGCCGGTGAGGCCGCAGGCTTCAAGTACCTCGCGCCGTTCACCGGCTCGGCCATCGGCCAGCACTGGATGTACCAGGGCAAGCACGTCCTGATCGTCTTCGACGACCTGTCCAAGCAGGCCGAGGCCTACCGCGCGATGTCCCTGCTGCTGCGCCGCCCGCCGGGCCGCGAGGCCTACCCGGGTGACGTCTTCTACCTGCACAGCCGGCTGCTCGAGCGCTGCGCGAAGCTGTCCGACGAGCTCGGCGGCGGGTCGATGACCGGTCTGCCGATCATCGAGACCAAGGCGGGCGACGTCTCGGCATACATCCCGACCAACGTCATCTCCATCACCGACGGTCAGATCTACCTGCAGGCCGACCTGTTCAACGCCAACCAGCGCCCGGCGGTCGACGTCGGTGTGTCCGTGTCGCGTGTCGGTGGTGCCGCCATGACCAAGGCCATGAAGGCCGTCACCGGTTCGATCAAGGTCGACCTGGCCCAGTACCGCGAGATGCAGGCGTTCGCCATGTTCGCCTCCGACCTGGACGCCGCGTCCCGCCACCAGCTGGCACGTGGTGACCGGCTGATGGCGTTGTTCAAGCAGCCGCAGAACAGCCCCTACCCGCTGGCGTCGCAGGTCGCGTCGCTGTGGGCGGGCACGACCGGCCAGCTCGACGACGTCGCCGTGTCCGACGTCAACCGCTTCGAGGCGGAGTTCCTGGACATCCTGCGCCGCGAGCACAAGGGCACCCTCGACGCGATCGAGGAGACCACCAAGCTGGACGACGACGGCAAGCAGGTCTTCGAGGACGCCATGAAGAAGCTGAAGTCGCAGTTCCAGGCCGGTCCGGACCACGGTGGCGAGGGCGCCGAGTCCCACGACGAGATCGCCCAGGACCAGATCGACCAGGCCAAGATCGTCAAGCAGCACCAGGGCTGACGTCCGTAGCTGAGCAACGACACTTCGATTAGGAAGGGGACACCATGGGCGCGCAGATGCGGATCTACCGCCAGCGCATCCGGTCTGTCCAGGCCACCAAGAAGATCACGCGCGCGATGGAGCTCATCGCGGCATCCCGCGTGGTCAAGGCGCGCCGCCGGGTCGAGCAGTCGACGCCATACGCGCTGGCCCTGACCCGGGCGTGCTCGGCAGTCGCGACGCACAGCAACACCGACCATGCGCTCACGACCGAGCGGGAGAATCCCAAGCGCGCCGCGGTGCTCATCTGCACCAGCGACCGCGGGTTGGCGGGCGCCTACTCGGTCAACGCGATCAAGAAGTCGGCGGAGCTGATCGAGCGGCTGACGGGCGAGGGCAAGGAAGTCGTGCCCTACCTGGTCGGTCGCAAGGCGGTGAGCTACTACAAGTTCCGGCGTCGTGAGTACGAGCAGGAATGGACCGGCTTCACCGACAGCCCGGACTTCGAGACCGCGGCCGAGGTCGGCGAGGCGCTCAGCGCGCAGTTCATCGCCGGCAGCGAAGAGGGCGGCGTGGACGAGGTCCACATCGTTTACACCCGGTTCGTGAGCATGGTCGACCAGGAGCCGCAGGTCGTCCGCCTGCTGCCCCTGGAGGTCGTCGAGGGTGACATCGACACCGACGGTGACGGTGTGCCCGACAAGGGTCCGCTGCCGCTGTACGAGTTCGAGCCGGAGGCGGACAAGGTGCTGGACGCCCTGCTGCCGAAGTACATCACCTCGCGGATCTACAACTCGTTCCTGCAGTCGGCGGCGTCCGAGCTGGCGGCCCGCCAGCGCGCGATGAAGTCGGCGACGGACAACGCCGAGGAACTCATCAACACCTACACCCGCCTCGCCAACCAGGCACGGCAGGCCGAGATCACCCAAGAGATCAGCGAGATCGTTGGTGGCGCCAGCGCTCTGGCCGATGCCTCCTGACGCGTTCGACACGAGAAAGAGAAAGACGTTATGAGTGAGATTGCCCACGAGGTGGACGTTCTCGACAAAGAGGCGGAGGAGACCAAGCCGGGCGCCGTGGGGCGTGTTGCGCGGGTCATCGGACCGGTCATCGACGTCGAGTTCCCCACCGACGGAATGCCCGATCTGTTCAACCTGCTGACCCTTGAGGTCGACCTGTCCGGCGAGGGCGGCGAGAACGAAGGCAAGAAGCAGATCAACCTCGAGGTCGAGCAGCACATCGGCGACAACATGGTCCGCGCGATCTCGCTGCAGCCGACCGACGGCGTCGTGCGCGGCCAGGCCGTGCAGGACAGCGGCGGCCCGATCCGGGTGCCGGTCGGCGACGGCACCCTCGGCAAGGTCTTCAACGCGACCGGTGAGTGCCTGAACCTCGAAGAGGGTCAGACCCTCGAGGTCAAGGAGCGCTGGGGCATCCACCGTCGCCCGCCGGCCTTCGACCAGCTGGAGTCCAAGACCCAGATGTTCGAGACGGGCATCAAGGTCATCGACCTGCTGACGCCGTACGTGCAGGGTGGCAAGATCGGCCTGTTCGGTGGTGCCGGTGTCGGCAAGACCGTCCTCATCCAGGAAATGATCGCCCGTGTGGCTCGCGACCACGGTGGTGTGTCGGTGTTTGCCGGTGTCGGTGAGCGCACCCGTGAGGGCAACGACCTGATGGTCGAGATGGAGGAGGCTGGGGTTCTCGGTCAGACCGCGCTCGTCTTCGGTCAGATGGACGAGCCGCCGGGCACCCGTCTGCGCGTCGCCCTGTCGGCGCTGACGATGGCGGAGTACTTCCGTGACGTCCAGAACCAGGACGTGCTGCTGTTCATCGACAACATCTTCCGGTTCACCCAGGCCGGTTCCGAGGTGTCCACGCTGCTCGGTCGTATGCCGAGCGCGGTGGGTTACCAGCCGACCCTGGCCGACGAGATGGGCGAGCTGCAGGAGCGGATCACCTCCACCCGTGGTCACTCGATCACCTCGATGCAGGCGATCTACGTCCCCGCGGACGACTACACCGACCCGGCGCCGGCCACCACGTTCGCGCACCTGGACGCCACGACCGAGCTCTCGCGTGACATCGCCTCCATGGGTATCTACCCGGCGGTGGACCCGCTGACCTCGACCTCGCGCATCCTCGACCCGCGCTACGTGTCCAAGGAGCACTACGACACCGCGGTCCGCGTGAAGCAGATCCTGCAGCGCAACAAGGAGCTGCAGGACATCATCGCGATCCTCGGTATCGACGAGCTGTCCGAAGAGGACAAGGTGCTGGTCAACCGCGCTCGCCGCATCCAGCGCTTCCTGTCGCAGAACACCTACGTCGCCAAGCAGTTCACCGGCATCGACGGCTCGACCGTGCCGCTGGCGGAGACCATCGAGGCGTTCAACAAGATCGCCGATGGTGACTACGACACCACGCCGGAGCAGGCGTTCTTCCTCTGCGGTGGCCTCGACGACGTCGAGAAGAAGGCCGCCCAGCTGGCCAAGGAGGACTGAGGCTCGTCTCGAGCTCGAGCCTCGAGCCTCGGCGCACCTCTGCGAAACCCCCAGATCACGTAGTGATCCGGGGGTTTCGGCGTGTGCGGCGTGGTCCGGGGGTTTCGGCGTGTGCGGCCGCGCGTAGGTCCCCCCGGTGTCGACCTGTGTGCGGCTGCAGGGTGATTTGGCGTACCGGAGTCGCCCCAGGGGAGACGTATGACCGGTATGGCGTGTGCGGCCGTGCGTAGGTCCCCCCGGTGGCGACCTGTGTGCGGCTGCAGGGTGATTTGGCGTACCGGAGTCGCCCCAGGGGGGACGTATGACCGCTGCTCGCAGTCTGAGCGCGCGTAGGTCCCCCCGGTGTCGACCTGTGTGCGGGTATGGCGGGCTCGGCCGCGCGTAGGTCTCCCCTGGGGTGACCTGTGCCCGGGTATGGCGCGTGCGGCGGTCGGCATACCCGAGCCCGTCTCGCCGACAGGACAGGAAACGCACTGAGCGGACACGAAATGCGGGGGAGCGCGGGCCTGCCGCGGGCGGTTTTGGTGTCCTCTCGATGCATAAGGTGTCCCCTCGGCGACGGGTAGGCTGCGCCCATGACACAGGGGCCGGAGACGATCGAGGACTACTACGCCCGCGTGCGCGCGGCCGCCGGCGAGGACGGCCGGCTCCCTGTCGCCGTTGACGAGATGCCCGGCTGGGACATCTTCCCGTTCGAGGTCGACAGCCTGCGGATCAAGCCGCTGCAGCCGCTGGCCGACCGGGAGTCCGACCGGGAAGGGGAGGATCCGGCGACCTGCCGTTGCCAGCGACCGCGACAGCCCGACGACGGCAGACTGATCTGGCACAACGACCGATGGCGCTTGTCGCTCATCGCGGACACCGGGCTGCCGATCATGGTCTCGCTCGGTCCGAAGCAGCACATGGACCTCGCGACCATGCCGGCGGACTGGGCCGGTGAGTTCGGGCGGTTGATCGCCACGATCAGCGCAGCGATCGAAGATCTGCCCAGCGTCGGCCGGGCACAGGTCGCGAGGTATGGCGACGGCGGTGCTCATCTGCACCTGTGGCTCTTCGGGCGCCCGGCACGCATGCTGCAACTGCGCGGGTCGCCCCTGCTGGACTGGGAGGAGAACCTCCCGCGCGTCCCTCTCGAGGTGTTGCAGGCGAACGCCCGGCCGATCGGTGCCGCACTCGTTGCGTCATACGGGGGCAGCGTCGGCAGGCTCGCCTGACGACGACGCGCCGGGCGCCCGAGGGTGGTGCACGCGGTCGACGGACGGTGATTCGGTGTCGGCGGTTCGTGGCAGGGTGGCCGTATGGCGAAAGACCCCGGCCGGATGGGCGGCACTCCCGAGCGCCCGGCGCGCTTCTTCGCGGATGCCGCCGAGTTCGGCGCGTGGCTGGCCGCGCACCACGACACCGAGACCGAGCTGTGGATGGGCCTGGCGAAGAAGCACGTGTCCGACCGCGGGCTGACCTGGGCGCAGGCGGTTCCGGAGGCACTGTGCTGGGGCTGGATCGACTCGGTCATCCAGCGGATCGACGACGACTATGTCCGACAGCGATGGACGCCGCGCAAGCGGACCGGCCACTGGAGCAGGGTCAACCTGCAGCTGGTCGAGCAGTTACGGGCGGAGGGCCGGATGCAACCGGCCGGACTGGCGGCGTGGGAGGCCAGGCGACGCGAGGCCGCGCCATACACCCACGAGCGCAGCGGCCCGCTCGAGCTGCCCCCGGCGTATGCCGATCAACTCGCCGATTCGCCGGCAGCCACCGCATTCCTGGCCGCCGCAACGGCCACCTACCGACGGCAGTGCATCAACTGGGTGCTGACGGCCAAGCAGCAGGCCACACGAGACCGCCGGCTGGCTCAGCTGATCGAATGCAGCGCCGCAGGTGAGGTGGTGCCGTTCCAGCGTTACGGCGAGTTGCCCAAGTGGGTCCGGCGAGCTGCTGCCGCAGCAGCCGACGCGGGCACCTGACCACGCCGGCCCGTCAGACCTCGATCTCGGCGCGCCCGGCCAGCACGAGGCATCCGCCGAGCGCGGCGACGAAGCCGACGACGGCGGCCGCCGCGAAACCGTCCCGCACCGAGTCGCCCAGCCAGAGCAGCCCGACGACGGCCGGCACGACGGTCTCGACCACGAAGGTGGTGGCGGCGACGGTGGTGGTTCGACCGCGGTCCAACGCGAAGCCGAAGGACACGATCCCGACAAGGCCACCGAGCACCAGCGCCCAGAGCGCCGGC
This sequence comes from Flexivirga oryzae, assembly GCF_014190805.1. NCBI lineage: Bacteria > Bacillati > Actinomycetota > Actinomycetes > Micrococcales > Dermacoccaceae > Flexivirga > Flexivirga oryzae. The sequence goes on from NZ_JACHVQ010000001.1 coordinate 267,865, forward strand.
TGCCCCGCAGTGCGCCACCACGGGTCGGAGACCACCAGCACCCGCGCGGCAACGCCGGTCAGTCCGAAACCGAGGCCGGCCGCGGCGGCCAGGACGCACGCCGAGCGTGCCGGCCGCCGATCGAGCGCGCCGGCCGCGAACACGACGCCGACCAGCACCCCGCAGCCCGCCAACAGCCAACCGCCCGCCCTGCCGATCGCGGAGCCGCGACCCTCCTGGGCACTGATCGCCAGCAGTACCAGGCCGATTCCGGTGACGACGAGTGCCACGACCTCGCGCCCGGACAGTCGGTCCCGCAGCACGAGCACCGCCAGCAGAGCGGTCACCCCGACCGATGACGCCAGCATCGACTCGACCATGAAGAGCGGCAACGAGCGCAGCGCCACCACGCTCAACACGAAGCCGGTCGCGTCGAGCAACAGGCCCGCGGCATACGAACGCCCCGCCCACAGCCGGGTGCGGAGCGCGGACTCCCGCGCTGCGTCCATCCGCCGCACGCCGATCGCCTGGAGGATCGTCGCCGCGCCATACGCGATGGCGGCGAGGACGACTCCGACCATCGCGAACACCCGGTGATCCTGCCACGTCGGCCCGTGCGGAACCTCGGCGCACGGGGTCGGACAGAATGGACGTATGGCGACCATCGCGGACTCGATCATTCGCACCCTCAAGGCAAGCGGCGTCCGCCGGCTGTATGGCGTGCCCGGCGATTCCCTCAACGGGCTGACCGACGCCCTGCGGCGGGACGGTGACCTGCAGTGGGCGCACGTGCGCAACGAGGAGGTGGGCGCGTTCGCGGCGGGCGCCGAGGCGCAGCTGACCGGTGAGCTGGCGGTCTGCGTCGGCAGCTGCGGTCCCGGCAACGTCCACCTCATCAACGGCCTGTATGACGCGGGCCGCAGCCACGCCCCGGTGCTCGCGATCGCGGCTCAGATCCCGCGGGAGGAGATCGGCAGCGGCTACTTCCAGGAGACCCACCCGACGCAGGTGTTCAACGAGTGCAGCGTCTACGCCGAGCTGGTCTCGTGCGCCGAGCAGTTCCCGGTCGTCTTCCAGCAGGCGCTGCAGGCGGCCATCACCCGCCGCGGTGTCGCGGTCATGGTGGTGCCGGGGGAGATCTTCATGGAGGAGTGGTCCGGCAAGGACGTGCTACCGGTGCGCACGACGCACTCCGCCGTCGTGCCCGGTGAGGCCGAACTCGCCGCAGCGGCAGAGGTCATCGGCACCGCGAAGCGCCCCGCCATACTCGCCGGAGCCGGGTGCGCAGGCGCCCACGACGAGTTGGTTGCCTTCGCCCAGGCGATCAACGCCCCGGTCGTGCACTCGCTGCGCGGCAAGGAGTGGTTGGAGTGGGACAACCCGAACAACGTCGGGCTGACCGGACTGATCGGCTACGACTCCGGCTACCGGGCGATGGAGCACTGCGACGTGCTGATCATGGCGGGCACCGACTTCCCCTACCGGCCGTTCCTGCCCGACGACGTGCCGGTGGTGCAGATCGACGTCCGCGGCGAACGGATCGGCCGTCGCGTGCAGGTGTCGCACCCGCTGGTCGGCACTGTGCGAGACACGTTGCCGTTGCTGCAAACTCGCATCAAGTCGAGCAACGACGGCAGCTTCGCCGAGACCATCGTCAAGCACCACCGGAAGCGCCGGGCCAAGCTGGACGAGCTGGCGCAGCCGGGCAAACCGGGTGAGACGCCGCTGCACCCGCAGTTCGTCACCGCGACCATCGACCGGCTGGCCACCGACGACGCGGTCTTCACCTGCGACGTCGGCACCCCGACGGTGTGGGCAGCGCGCTACCTGCGGATGAACGGCAAACGCCGACTGCTCGGCTCCTTCAACCACGGCTCGATGGCCAATGCGCTCGCCCAGGCGATCGGCGCCGCGGCGACATACCCGAAGCGCCAGGTGGTGGCGCTCGCCGGCGACGGGGGCCTGGCGATGCTGCTCGGCGACCTGATCACGCTGCAGCAGCTGCACCTGCCGGTGAAGGTGATGGTCTACAACAACAGCGCGCTGAGTTTCGTGGAGCTGGAGATGAAGCAGGCCGGCCTGGTCAACTTCGGCACCGGCCTGGACAACCCCGACTTCGCCGGCATCGCCGACGCCATCGGGCTGAAGGGGCTCCGGGCCGAGCGCACGAGCGACGTCGAGGACGCGGTGCGCGAGGCGTTCGAGTATGACGGTCCGGCGCTCGTCGATCTGCGCGTCGCCCGGCAGGAGCTGTCGCTGCCGCCGAAGATCACCCTGTCGCAGGTCAAGGGCTTCACCCTGTACGCCACCCGCACGGTGCTGTCCGGGCGGGGCAGCGAGATCGTCGAGTTGGCGCGTACCAACCTGCGGGAGCTGTAGACCCGCGCGCCCCCTGATCGAGGGGAGTACAACCTGACCGACCGGAGTACGTATTCGCCCGGTTTTCCTACTCCGCTCGGTCGGTAGGTGCTCCGCTCGGTAGGAGTCGGTCCGGTCCGTTTCGCATCGCACCGGGCGCGCCAAATAAGCTGGCCCGCATGTGTGGAATCGTCGGGTACTTCGGCCCGAGTGGCAACGCAGCGATGCTGCAGCGGATGAACGACTGCCAGGCGCACCGCGGCCCGGACGGGCACGGCACGTTCACCGACGGTGACGTCGGCCTGGGGCACCGGCGCCTGTCGATCATCGACGTCGCGCACGGCCAGCAGCCGATGACGACCAAGGACGGGCGCTACACGCTGGCCTACAACGGTGAGGTCTACAACTACCTGCCGCTGCGCGAGGAGTTGCAGCGCCTCGGGCACGAGTTCGGCACCGACTCCGACACCGAGGTCGTGCTGGAGGCGTTCGCGGAGTGGGGCACCGAGGCGTTCGACCGGTTCAACGGCATGTGGGGCCTGGCGATCTGGGACGCCCAGGACAAGCGACTCACCCTCAGCCGGGACCACTTCGGCATCAAGCCGGTGTATGTCGCCCAGATCGGCGACACCTTCGCCTTCGCCTCGGAGATCAAGGGCATCCTGGCGACCGGCCTGTACGACGCCACGCCCAACGACCGCACCATCTACCGCTACCTGCGGTTCCGCATCCACGAGGACGGCCGCGAAACCTTCTTCGACGGCATCGAGCGGCTGGAGCCCGGCGAGGCGATGACCATCGACGCGAGCGGGACGACGCGGGCGCCATACACCCGCCTGCGCGAGGAGCTCGCCGAGCTGGCCACCGAGCAGCGCCCGTATGACGAGGCCGCCGCAGCCGACTACAAGGCCCGCCTCATCGAGGCCGTCCGACTCCGGCTGCAGTCCGAGGTGCCGGTCGGCACGTCGTTGTCCGGTGGGCTGGATTCCAGCGCGGTTGCGGTCATCATCAACCAGTTGCTCAACGCCGGCGACGAGACGACCGCCGAATCCGTTGGTGCCAAACAGAATACGTTCTCCGCTGTCTTCCCGGGGTCGCTCAACGACGAGGAGAAGTACGTCGATGCGGTGCTCGACATCTGTCGCGGACACGTCGACGCGCACAAGATCAAGCCGACGGCCGACGAGTTCAAGGCCGACATGCGCGACTTCATCCGCGCGCAGGAGGAGCCGCTGATCTCCTCCGGGCCCTACGCCCAGTACCAGGTGATGCGCGAGGCCACCCAGCACGTCACCGTGCTGCTCGACGGGCAGGGCGCCGACGAGATGATGGCCGGTTACATCCCCTACTACTTCGTCTACCTGCGGCAGTTGAAGGCGCAGGGCGCCAAGCAGGCGGCCGCCGAACTGTCCAAGAGCCTGGACGTCATCTACCGGCTCGGCCGCTTCAAGCTGCAGGCGAAAGTCAAGGGCCGCAAGGGCATTCCAATGACCCAGCTGCTCGCCGACGACTTCGTGGCGGCGCACACCGGCGAGAGCTACACGGTTGAGGGTGCCAACCTCAAGAAGCGGCTGATCGAGGACCTCTTCGTGGGGTCGCTGCCGTCGCTGCTGCGCTACGAGGACAAGAACACCATGCGCTTCTCCCTCGAGGGCCGCGTGCCGTTCCTCGACAAGGAGGTCGTGAAGTTCATCTTCAGCCTGTCGGACGAGGCGATCATCAAGGGCGGCTGGAACAAGCGGATCCTGCGTGACGCCACCCGCGGCCTGCTGCCGGAGTCGATCAACCGGCGGCGTAACAAGATCGGCTTCACCACGCCGCAGGGCGAGTGGTTCATGCGGCTCAAGAACCACTTCTACAACATCTTCCTGTCCGAATCGTTCGCGAACCGGCCCTACTTCGACCAGTCCGAGGTGCTGCACGCCTTCGAGGGCTGGATCAAGGGCACCAACGACGTCGATTCGATGGTCTTCTGGCGGATGCTCAACGTCGAGCTGTGGCTGCAGGAGTTCTTCGACGAGAAGGACCCCGAGGCGGACAAGCCGGCACGCATCAAGACCGACCTCGAGCCCAACGAGGGCAAGGAGCTCGATCTGGTGACCGCGTCGGGCGCGACCGTGCGCCGCTACCCGCTGCGCACCGAGCTGTTCGGCCGCGACGACGACCTGGACAAGCGGGTGCTGGAGCAGATCGACCGCTTCTTCGAGACGCTGGCCGGCGACCCGGAGCAGGCTGCGCAGATGGCCGAAAAGAGCTGGTACTACTTCATTTCCGAGAAGATCGTGGCCATCACACAGGGGCGCTCCTACTTCATCTGGGACATCAACGTGGGTCGCCCGGCGCGGGTGCTGTCCAAGTACGTCACGCGCACTCCTGCCGGCATCGGGCTCGGGTCACCGTTCACCATGCAGCTGGCGATCCAGGAGGCCGGCCTCCCGCGGGTGCTCTACGCCAGCGCCGGGGGAGCGGTCGGCAAACTGATCGGCAAGCGGGGCCTGTTCTACGAGCTCGTCGGAGGCGACATCCGCGCGATCGACGGCCCGACCGAGTACTCCGCCTACCCGTCGAACGTCTCGGCCAAGCTGGCGCCGAAGGACCCCGACGACGTCGCGGCCCGGCTCACCGCCGCGATCCGCGAGCGCGTGCCGGCGGCATACAAGAGCACCTTCGGGGGCACCGTCGTGATGGACGCCAACGACATCGGGCGCAACGTGCTCGGCACCGACGTGGCGGGGGACAAGGCCCGCTTCGAGGAGATGTTCGCCGACAACCCGCTCGGGCAGGGCAGCGAACAGACCCCGATGGCGATCGTCGTGGAGCGCTGAGCTCAGTCCGGGAGCGCTGACCGCCGCATCGCCCTCTTGCGGTAGGTGAGGTTGAGCGCCTCGACCGCCATGGCGAACGCGATCGGTCCGTAGATCACCGGCTTGTCGATGTGTATGGCGAAGCCTTCCGCGATCAGCGTCGACCCGATGAGGACCAGGAAACTCAACGCCAGCATCTTCACCGTGGGGTGACGGTTGACGAAGGCGCTGATGCGGCCGGCGAAGACCATCATCAGACCGATCGACAGGGTGACCGCGGCGATCATGATCGACAACTGGTCGACCATGCCGACCGCGGTGATGACCGAGTCGAGCGAGAAGACGGCATCCAGCAGCAGGATCTGCACGATCACGCCGGCGAAGGATGCGGTGCCCACCGACGACGGGGCCTCGTCCTCCTCGTCCGCACCTTCGATCCGCTCGTGGATCTCCATGACGGCCTTGTAGACCAGGAAGACACCGCCGAGCAGCAGGATCAGGTCGCGGCCGGACAGCTGCAGACCCTCGGAGTCGCCGATGGAGATGATCGTGGCGGTCAGTCCAATGATCCACGACGCGACCGCCAACAGCACGATCCGCATCAGCAGGGCGAGTGCCAGGCCGAGGGTGCGCGCCTTGGCGCGCTGTTCCTGCGGTAGGCGGCCGGTCAGGATCGAGATGAAAACGACGTTGTCGATGCCGAGCACGAGCTCGAGGGCGAACAAGGTCAGGAAGGCGACCCAGAGGTCGGGGCTGGTCATGAAGGCCATGGCAGTCGGTACAACGTGCGCCGGGGAGGCGCCGTTCCATGGGTTCTGTCGAGAGCAGTGTTCAACGACCGGTAGGATTGGGTGCAGGATCCACCCTGTCCGTCCCCGGTGGACTCTTCGCCGTACATCCAAGGAGCTGACTCTTCGTGAGCCTGCAGGTCGAAATCGTCGCCCCGGACCGCATCGTCTGGTCGGGTGAGGCCCGCCAGCTGTTCGCACGCACCATCGAAGGTGAGATCGGCATCCTGCCACAGCACGAGCCCCTGCTGGCCGTGCTCGGCGACGGAGACGTGCACATCGACCCCGTCGGCGGGGACCGCGAGACGATCACCGTCAACGGCGGTTTCATCTCCGTCGACAACGACAAGGTCACGCTCGTCGCCGAACACGTCGACGCCGCGAACCTGGGCGTCTGAGAGGGCACGACGTGATCGCGACCATCGACTGGTTGGCAGTCGGTGTCGCGTGCGTCGTGCTCGTCATCGTGCTCGGCCTGGTCGCCCTCGTGGTGCGCCGCCGGGTCATTGCGCGCGGGGAGCCGCTCGCCATGGTCGCCCTGCGTCGCGGTGACGGTTGGAAGCTGGGTATGACGCGCCTCACGACCGACAGCGTCCAGTGGTTCCCGGTCATCGGCATGCGGGTGCGACCGATCCTGGTGTGGCGGCGCGGCGAGCTGGACCTCGGTGCGCCCCGTCCGGTGGCCCACACCAAGCCGATCGCCATGGTCGATCCCGTGCAGGTGGAGTGCACCATCGGCGAGGAGCGGTTCCTCATCGCCATCGCGCCCGGTGACTACACCGCGTTGCGCTCCTGGTCGGAGTCCGCGCCCCCGGGCCTGAACGCCAACGTGGCCTGACCTCCCCTCCGCCGACAGGACACGAAACACACCGACAGGACACGAAACACACCGACAGGACACGTTGTACGGGCCGAAACGGCCCGTTTTTTGTGTCCTCTGGCGCCGATGTTGTCCTCTCGGTGGTTTGAGTCGTCCCGGCGCGCATCGACCTGCGTCCAGGGTCTTCCGGTGGTGCGACGGGCGGCGCTAGCCTTGATCATGAGCAGCGATGACGCTTGGCGGGACATGAACTCGGCGACGTCGCCGGCCGAGTACACACAGGCCAAGAACGACTACTACCTGGCGAAGAACACCGAGGACGGCTGGGCCCAGGTCCAAGCGCGGTCCGGATCCACTTCTGGGTCGGCATGGGACTCCGTCGGAGGGTTCACCAGCGCCCCGGGCACCTCCGGTGGCGGCTTCGTGGCCCGCTCGGGCCCGGTCGCACGCTACCGATGGTCGTCGCTCTGGCACACGACCGTCGACGTGTCTCGCGATGTGCGCACCGCCTTCCACCATGAAACCGCTGTCGGCTGGGTGCTCGCACCGTTCCAGTTCGTCTGGTACATGGCCATCGGCGCGCTGCGGATCGCCGGGGCGATCCTTCGGCTGGTACTGGCGGTATGTGGGGTCGTCCTGCGGGTCGTCCTCGTGCTGATCGGGTTGGCCATCGTGGCCGGCATCGGCTACGCGATCTGGACCTGGTTCCACCAACGGTGACCGGTGTGGTGCCGCGCTACTTGTGCGGCTCCTCGCGGCCACCACCGGGCTGCCACAGGACGTCGCCGCCGGCCGGGAGGTTCGCCACCCGCGCGGCCAGGAAGAGCAGGTCGGACAGCCGGTTGAGGTACTGCGCGGTGAGCGGGTTCACGCCGCCGGTGCCCTTCTCGCTGCCGGCCGGCGCGGGCTGGTCGCCATACGTCTCCAGCGCCAGCCAGGCGGCCCGCTCCGCACGTCGCGCGACGGTGCGTGCGACGTGCAGGTGGGCGGCGCCGACGCTGCCGCCGGGCAGGATGAACGAGCGCAGGGTCTCCACCTGGTCGCCGAGCCGGTCGCAGTCGGCCTCCAGATCGTCGATCCACGGCTGTTTGACCCGTAGCGGCGGGTATTCGGGGTCCTCCACCAGCGGGTTGCACAGGTCGGCGCCGACGTCGAAGAGTTCGTTCTGCACCCGGTGCAGGACGGCCACCAGATCCTCGCTCAGGCCGCCCGCCGCGACCGCCACCCCGATGACGCTGTTGGTCTCGTCGGTGTCGGCATACGCCACCAGCCGCGGGTCCTTCTTATCGGTCCGGCTGAAGTCGCCCAGGGCGGTGGTGCCGGAGTCGCCGGTGCGGGTGTAGATGCGGCTGAGGATGACCATGCAGCCATCGTCCCAGACGGCCGTGGGCGGCGAGCCTGGGGAGAACCTTCGAGGTGATTTACCAAAACGTGACCCGAACCTGGCCAACAAATGAGCGCCGTCATGCGTCAATGTCATCGGAAGGCGCAACGTTTTCGGGCCTTCCGGCACGTTCAGACACCCGATCGGGGAAAGGTGGCGGAACGAATGGCACGAGGCGAGAACCACAACGTGGTCATGATCGACGTGGTGCGCACCGGCGTGGAGTTGGCCGTGCGCGGCGAACTCAACGTGCACACGGTGGCCGATGTCCGCGCCGCCCTGAGCGGCGCCATCGATGACGGAGTCGGTGACCTGGTGCTCCATCTCGGCCAGGCCGAGATCGGCGACGCGACCGGGCTGGGTGTCATCGTCGGAGCCCACCACCGCGCGTTACGTGCCGACCGTCGACTCGTGCTGGCCGACGCGTCACTGCGGCTGGAGCGGCTGATGCGCGCCACCGGGCTGCACCGCATCATCCCGCTCTCCCGGCAGCTGATGCCGTTGCCGGTGATCCTCCCCGCCTGATCCTCGCCCGACCCGCGCCGCGCCGAAGCGCTCAGCTGACCGCGGTCGCGGCTGCCCGCCGTGGATCGGCGGCGGCACCCAGGTCACCGGCCGCGGTCCCGTATGCCGCGCCGACCCCACCGAAATACATGTCCGACGCCTCGTGCGGCACAGCGACCGCCCCGGCTCGGCCGATGGCTGCCTCGACACCGTCCTCCGGTTCGTAGTGCACTCGCACCTCGTCCGGACCCAACTCGACGTGCAGCCGCGGCGCGTCGATGGACGCCTGCAGGTCCTCGCCGCGCAGGCAGTGCCGGCCGATGACCTGCGACAACGCGGTGGTGATCCGGTCCGCGCCCGGGCTGCCGATCGCCAGCGTCACGCCGTCGGCGCTGCGGGCGGTGGCGGGCGACATGTTCGAGGCGAGCCGGGTGCCCGGCCGCAGCGCGTGCAGCCCGAGCCGGTTGAGTTCGGGCTCGCCGAGGCAGTTGTTCAGCACCAGGCCGGTCCCGGGCACGGTCACCCCCGAGGAGTAACCGGCCGACGTGGTGATCGCGCAGGCGTTGCCCTCGCTGTCGACCACCGAAACGTGCGCCGTGTCCTGGCTGGTCGGCAGTGACTCCAGCCCGGTCGTCTCCAGCGCGAGCAGCAACTCGGCACCCGCCGCGCGCAGGTCGGTGGACCGGTCCAGGTGCTCCGCGCGGTAGCCGAGCACCAGGCGCTGGATCTCGACCAGTGCGTCCGCGCTCATGCCGCGCTGCGCGATCAGTCGCACCATCGCGGTCAGCACCGGGCCGCCGATCGACGGCGGCGGGTTCAGCGCGATGTCCCAGTCACCGACGGTCGCGCGAGAGGCCGGGCGGCATACCGGCCGGTAGGCGGCGAGGTCGGCCCGCCCCAGCAGGCCGCCCGTCGCGGTCACATGGTCGGCGATCGCCTCGCCGAGCGACCCGGTGTAGAGCTCGGCGATGCCGTGCCGCGCCACGAGCTCCAGCGTGTTCGCGAGGTCGCGGTTGGTCATCCGGGTGCCGGGCCCGGCCGGCTCGTCGCCGGCGAAGTGCTGGGCGCGGGTCTGCTCGTCGAACGACCACAGTTGCCGGCCGGTCAGCTGCAGGTAGTGCCCCGCCGCCTGGCCGAGCACGAAACCCTCCCGCGCCGCGGCGATCGCCGGCGCGAGGATGTCGGCCCACGATGCGCGCCCGAACATCTCGTGTGCCAGGTCGTATGCCGCGAACGAGCCCGGCGTCGCGGCGGATCCGGGGCCGGCGTTGATCGTGATGCCACCCCCGTAGTCCAGGTGTATGGCGCGCAGGCCGCCTCCGAACCGCTCAGGGTCCGCGGACCGCCCCGGCATCTCGCTGTTGCCGTCGATGACCTGCGGTTCGCCGTCGGCCGGCCAGACGTTGACGAACGCGCCGCCGAGCGCGCTGACGATGCCCGGTTCGGTCACGTAGACCGTGGCATGCGCCGCGATGGCGGCGTCGACCGCGCTGCCACCGAGTGCCACGACGTCCATCCCGGCCTGCGCGGCCAGCGCGTTGGGGGCGGCGATGGCCGCGCGCGTCATACCCAACGACGGGGGAAGTTCACTCATGGCGACCTCTTCTTTCAGAACAGCCGGGCTTCGGAGTCGTCCATTCCCTTGAGCGCCTCGTAGTCCAAGGTGACACACCGGATCCCGCGGTCCTCGGCGAGGACGCGGGCCTGCGGCTTGATCAGCTGCGCGGCGAAGACCCCGTTGACCGGCGCGAGGTGCGGGTCGCGGTTGAGCAGCTCCAGGTAGCGGGTCAGCTGCTCCACCCCGTCGATGTCGCCACGGCGCTTGAGCTCCACGGCGACGGTGGTCCCGTCGGCATCGCGGCAGATGATGTCGACCGGCCCGATCGCGGTCATGTATTCGCGCCGGATCAGCGTGTAGCCCTCGCCCAGCGTGGTGATGTGCTCGGCCAGCAGCGCCTGCAACTGCGCCTCGACGCCGTCCTTGATCAGCCCCGGATCGACGCCGAGATCGTGGCTGGAGTCGTGCAGGATCTCGTGGATGCGCACGTGCAGGCGGTCCTCGGACCTGGCGTGCTGGACGGACCAGACGGCCTCGACGCCCTCGTCCGCCTCGTCAGCGGTCGGCTCGATCTGCGCCATCGAGCACGGCGGCGACATCCAGTTGAGCGGTTTGTAGGAGCCGCCGTCACTGTGGATGAGGACGGAACCGTCCGCTTTGACCATCAGCAACCGGGTGGCCAGGGGTAGATGGGCGGTCAGGCGGCCGACGTAGTCGACACTGCACCGGGCAATCACAACGCGCACGACGCCCAACCTTAGCTCCGCCGAGCGCTCCGCTCGCTCCTCGCTCCGGGACGTCGCGGGGACCGCGAGCGGGGCAGCAGCACACGCGGTGAGAAAATCGCACTCTTTGCCATCCCACGAATCACACTGATACTTCCCGTGGAGACCCTGCAGGGCGTCCAGACGGCCCTGACAGACTGACCGGTATGGCTCCTCATATCAACAAGGTTGCGGTGATCGGACTCGGCACGATGGGCGCCGGCATCGTCGAAGTGTTCGCGAAGGCGGGGCACGAGGTGTATGCCGTGGACGGCAGCCCCGAACTCGCCGAGCGCGGCAAGGGATTTGTGACCACGTCGCTGGACCGCGCGGTCGGCAAGGGCAAGCTCAGCGAGGACGACCGGAACGCGACCCTCGGCCGCATCACCTTCACCGCGGAGCTGGCCGACCTGGCCGACGCCGACCTGGTCGTCGAGGCGGTGCCGGAACGGATGGAGATCAAGCACGCGGTCTTCACCGCGCTGGACGACATCGTCCGGCCGGATGCGGTGCTGGCCTCCAACACCTCCAGCCTCTCCCTGACCGAGATCGCCGCGGGGACGGCCCACCCCGAGCGCGTGGTCGGCATGCACTTCTTCAACCCGGCGCCGGTCCTTGCCCTCGTCGAGGTCATCCGGACCGTCCTGGCCGACCCCGAGGTCGTCGACGCGGTGCGCGACCTCGCGCTCAACCTGGGCAAGAAGCCCGTGGTCGTGGGGGACCGCGCCGGTTTCGTCGCCAACGCGCTGCTGATCCCCTACCTCTCCCGCGCGATCGCGCTCTACCAGACCGGCAAGGTCAGCCGCACCGACCTGGACAACGCCGGCCGCGTCGGCATCGGCCTGCCGATGGGCCCGCTGACCCTCTGCGACCTCGTCGGTCTCGACGTCGTCAAGGAGGTCTGCGAGGTCATGTATGACGCGACGAAGCGTCCCTCGGACGCTTCGCCACAACTGCTGAGGCAACTCGTCCTGGCCCGCCGGCTGGGTCGCAAGACCGGGCAGGGCTTCTACGACTACTCGGCCGATGCGGGCGCCGAGGAGAGTGACGGCACCGGCGAGATGACCGCCGCTGCCGCGGTCGTCGGCAAGGGCGAGATCGCCGAGCTGATCGCGAAGTCGTTCGCGCACGCCGGCGTCACGGTCACCGCGATCGACGACCCCGCCGCGGACGTGTCCGTGCTGGCCGGCAACCCCTTGGTGGTGTTGGTCGGGGGCGCCGCGGAGGGCTGCGGGTCCTGCGGCGGCGACGGTGACGAGTGCGGGTGCGGCGCGACCGAGGCGCCGGACGACTGGTTCACCCAGGTCGCGCAGGTGCTCGACGAGCGCTCGGTGGTGCTGACCGCGGACGAGGCCAGTGAATTCGCGCTCACCGGGGTGCTGTCGGCGGACGTCACGGTGCTGCCGCTCCGGCTGCACCGACCGACCCGGGGCGGCCGGGTGGCCGAGGTCGGCATACCCCTGGAGGCGACGCAGGAGCAGATCGCGCTGGTCCGGGACACGCTGGAAGCGGCCGGTTTCGTGCCGGTCGCCGGGCCCGCCCGGCCCGGTCTGGTGGTCGACGGGCTGCTCTTCCAGCACCTGAACGACGCGGTGGCCATGGTCGACGCGGGCTATGCGACCCCGGAGGACATCGACACGGCAATGACGGCCGGCTGCGGCTACCCGGAGGGCCTCTTCGCGATCCTGGACGAGTTGGGCGCCGACACGGTCGCCGACGGCCTGGTGGAGCAGGCGTCGCTCGACCCGTCGATCGTGCCGAGCCCGTTGCTGCTGGAGCACGCGGCCGCGGGCACACCGTTCCTCGCCGGCTGAGGGTTCGTGGCGCGTCGAGGCCGTCGGCAGAGCCGTCGCCCGGGTGATCCCGGGCGACGGCCGGACATCTCGCGCGTGCTGGAGACCGGCATCCAGCGGCAGGGGTATGCCGGCCGCACGTATGTCGTCCGAGCGGTCCGCGGCAACGCGACCGGTCGCGAATACACCTGTCCCGGTTGCCAACAGCAGCTCTCCGCGGCCGTCGCGCACGTGGTGGTCTGGCCGGACGACGGGCTCGGGGACGTCTCGGACCGGCGGCACTGGCACACGACCTGCTGGTCCGCGCGGGACCGTCGGCCGCCGCGCGGTTCCTGGCGCTGACGCGGCCCGCGCGACTGTCCGATCCGGCAGTGTGCGGCGCAGAGGCGCGCCGTACAGTGAGAGAACCACTGCGGAGCCACACGACCAGATTGGGTGCATTTGCCATGTCCACCTCTGAAAACACCGCTGTCATCGTCGCGGGTGCGCGGACCCCGATGGGTCGCCTCCAGGGATCGCTGTCCGGCTTCTCCGGCACCGACCTCGGCGGTTTCGCCATCAAGGGCGCGCTGGAGAAGGCCGGCGTCTCCGGTGACCAGGTCGACTACGTGATCATGGGCCAGGTGCTCACCGCAGGAGCCGGTCAGATGCCCGCCCGTCAGGCCGCGGCCAAGGCGGGCATTCCGATGGACGTCCCGTCGCTCACCATCAACAAGGTGTGCCTGTCCGGTCTGGACGCGATCGCGTTGGCAGGACAGCTGATTCGAGCGGGCGAGTTCGACGTCGTCGTCGCCGGCGGCCAGGAGTCGATGAGCCAGGCGCCGCACCTGCTGAAAGGCAGCCGCTCCGGCTTCAAGTACGGCGACGTGACGATGCTGGACCACATGGCGTTCGACGGGCTGTGGGACGCCTTCACCGACCAGGCGATGGGTCTGCTCACCGAGCAGGAGAACGGCGGCGACAAGCTCGTCAGCCGGGAGGAGCAGGACGCCTTCGGCGCTCGCAGCCACCAGTTGGCGGCGCGTGCCTGGAAGGACGGCCTGTTCGACGACGAGGTGGTCACCGTCGAGATCCCGCAGCGCAAGGGCGACCCGATCGAGTTCCGGAACGACGAGGGCATCCGCCCCGACACCACCGCGGAGAGCCTCGCCAAGCTGCGCCCGGCGTTCTCCAAGGACGGCACCATCACCGCCGGTTCGAGCTCGCCGATCTCCGACGGTGCGGCAGCAGTCGTGGTGATGAGCAAGGCCAAGGCGGAGGAGCTGGGGCTGGAGTGGCTGGCCGAGATCGGTGCGCACGGCGTCGTCGCCGGCCCGGACTCCTCGCTGCAGTCGCAGCCGGCCAACGCCATCGTCGCCGCGTGCGAGAAGGAAGGCATCAAGCCGACCGACCTGGGCGTGGTCGAGATCAACGAGGCGTTCGCCGCGGTCGGCATCGTGTCCACCCGCGAGCTGGGCATCGACCCGGAGATCGTCAACGTCAACGGTGGTGCGATCGCGATGGGCCACCCGATCGGTATGTCGGGGGCGCGCCTCGTCCTGCACCTCGCCCTGGAGCTGAAGCGTCGCGGCGGCGGCGTCGGCGCGGCCAGCCTGTGCGGCGGCGGCGGCCAGGGTGACGCGCTGATCGTGAAGGTTCCCCAGCGGGTGGAGCTGGACTCGCAGGCCGGCGTCCAGAGCTGACCCCCTGCCGAGAGGCTCACACGTGACCGAGAGGCTCACACATACGGGGTGTTTCGACCCGGTATGTGTGAGCCTCTCGGTGTTTAGTGGGCCTGTCGGTGAGTGGGTGCAGGCATAGACTCGGCCGGGTGAAACCTCTCCAGCCCGCGATCGTCCTGGTCGGTGACTGCCACGCCGAGCAACTGCAGCGCGAGTTCACCCGCTACGCAAGCGACTACCGGGTGGAGTTCGCCCGCGGGCTCGGTCCGGCGATGGCGCTGGTGCAGTCGCTCATCGCCCAGCACGTCGAGATCGCCCTGTTCGTCGTCGAGTTCACCCAGCCGGACGCGCCCGGACTGGTCACCATGGACTGCCTGCACGCGGTCAGCTCCGTCAGCAAGCGGGCGCTGGTCTACGGCACGACCGAGTTCCGCGTCAACCGCGAGACGTTGCGTGAGGCGCAGGTCGACGGCCGGATCGAGGCCGGACTCGCCATACCCCGTGGTGAGCGGGACGAGGAGTTCCACACCGCGATCACCGAGCTGCTGTCCGACTGGGGCTGGAGCGCCAGCAAACCGGTCTTCGAGGCGGTGCAAATCATCGCACCGCCCGGCAACTCGCAGGCCGGGCGGCTGCGGGACTTCCTGGACCGGCTGGGCATCCCGACGCGCAACTACGCACCCGAGACACCCGTCGCGCAGGAGATCCTCGAGCAGATCGACTGGCCGAACGGCGAGCCGGCCTATCCGGTGCTCGCGTCGCCACTGACCGACACGCTGGTGCAACCCACGATCGCCGAGATCGGGCGCCGCTTCTACGCGTTCGAGGATTTCGAGGAGGACGAGACCTTCGACCTGGCGATCATCGGCGCCGGTCCGGCCGGTCTCGCCGCGGCCGTGTATGGCGCCTCCGAAGGCCTGTCGACGGTCGTTTTCGACTCCGAGGCGATCGGCGGACAGGCCGGCACGAGTTCGATGATCCGCAACTACCTCGGCTTCCCGCGCGGCATCTCCGGGATGCGGTTGGCGCAACGCGCTCGCGCGCAGGCGTCCCGCTTCGGCGCCAAGCTCTACTCCGCCCGACCGGTCGTGGGCATGGACCTGGCGAGCGAGCCCCGCGGCATACACACCCTGCGGCTGGAGGACCGGCTGGTGCGGGCGCGCACGCTGATCATCTCGGCGGGTGTGGCCTACCGGCGGATCGGCGTGGAGCAGATCGAGAAGTTCGTCGGTCTGGGCGTCCACTACGGCGCCGCGACGAGCTCCGCTCGTGAATGCGTCGGCAAGGACGTCGTGGTCGTCGGAGGCGGCAACTCGGCCGGCCAGGCGGCGGTGCACCTGTCCCGCTTCGCACGATCGGTGAAGATCGTGATCCGGCGGCCGGACCTGTCCGAGACGATGTCGGACTACCTGATCCGGGAGATCGAGCTCAACCCGCGGATCGGCGTCAAGCCGTGCTGCGAGGTCGTCGACGCCGGCGGCGCGACCCGGCTGGAGTGGGTCACGCTGCGCGACAACCGCACCGGCGCGGAGCTGCAGAAACCGTGCGGCGGGCTCTTCCTCCTGCTCGGAGCCGACCCGTGCTGTGACTGGTTGCCCAGCGAGATCGCGCAGGATTCCAAGGGATTCGTGCTCACCGGACGTGATGTGCCGAAGTCGGCCTGGGTCGACGACTGTCCGCCGGAGCCGCTCGAGACGACCGTGCCGGGCGTCTTCGCCGCGGGCGACATACGGTCCGGGTCGATGAAGCGCGTCGCCTCGGCGAGCGGGGAGGGCGCGGCCGCCATACCCTCGGTCCACGGTTACCTCGCGTCGCTGACCCCGCAGCTCGAGGCGGTCGATCCGGCGACGGCGTGATTGCCGCAGTGGCCTAGCCTGGCTGCATGCTCTTCGCCTTCTCCATCGCCCCCGGCACCACCGACGATCCCGACGGCTCGGTCAGCGAGGCCGTCGCCGAAGCGATCCGCGTGGTCCGCGACTCTGGCCTGCCCAACGAGACCACCTCGATGTTCACCACGATCGAGGGGGAGTGGGACGAGTGCCTGGCGGTCGTGAAGGCCGCCTGCGAGGCGGTCGCGGCCAAGAGCCCACGGGTGAGTCTGGTGCTCAAGGCCGACATGCGCGCCGGCTTCACCGGGCAGCTCACCGAGAAGGTGCAGCGTGTCGAGGAGCGACTCAGCGCGCAGCAATGACAGGCGAATTCGCCGTCGAGGAGTTCGCGCTGGCCGATGCGGCCGAGCTGGCTGCGTTGCACATGCAGGTATGGCGTGAGGCGTATGCCGGAATGATCTCCCAGGAGTACCTGGACGGCATGCAGCTGGAGCCACGCATCGAGCGCTGGCGTCAGCGCATCGTGTTCGCCGCAGACACCGAAGCGCGGGGCGAGGCGGACGGTGTCCGGCGGCGGTCCCGGCTGGCGCGGCACCGCCCGACCGGCCGGATCGCCGGCTTCTGCTCGGTCGGCGCCGCCCGCGACGACGATGCTCCGGTGCCCCAGGAGCTCAGCTCGCTCAACGTGCTCGCGCAGTTCCACGGCAGCGGGGTCGCGCGGCAGCTGGTCGATGCGACGCTGGGCGAGCGGGCGGCATACCTCTGGGTCGTGCGGCAGAACGCCCGGGCGATCGCGTTCTACGACAAGCTCGGCTTCGTCGCCGACGGCGGCACCAAACACGACGACGACCTGGGGTGCGACGAGATCCGGATGGTCCGCCAGAACGGGCGAACCGCCGACGCGTAAGAATGGGCACATGACTGACCAGCCCATCACCCCGGCCTCGCTGCGCGGTGCCGTCGACCTGTCAGCTCTCGCCCGGCCCGCAACGCCGCCGGCCGGCGGCGGACCCAGCGGCGGCGCCGCCGACAACCTGGTGATCGCCGTCGACGACGCGACCTTCGGCGACGCCATGCAGACCTCGGCCCGCGTGCCGGTGATCGTTGCGCTCTGGTCGGGCAGCCGACCGGCGAGCAACGACCACATCGACGTGCTCGCACAGGTGGTGCGTTCGTATGACGGGCGCCTGCAGTTGGCCACCGTCGACATCGACCGCGCGTTGCAGATCCGCCAGGCGCTGCAGGTGCAGCAGGTGCCGATGGTGCTCGCCATCCTCGCCGGGCAGCCGGCCCCCCTGTATGTCGGGGACCAGCCCGCGGACGCGATCCGCCAGGTGCTGGACAAGGTGCTGGAGGCAGCCGCCGCGAACGGCGTCACCGGCCGGCTGGAAGGCACCGGGGGCGGCGACGCCGTGGAGCAGGAGGACGAGCCGGAGCTGCCGGAGACGCACCAGCGCGCGTTCGACGCGATCGAGTCCGGGGACTACGACGCGGCCGCCACGGCATACGAGCAGGCATTGAAGGAGAACCCGGCCGACGACGAGGCCCGCCTCGGCCTCGGCCAGGTCAAGCTGCTGAAGCGAACCGCAGGTGTCGACCTCAACACGGCCCGTGCCGCGGCGGCAGACGCACCGACCGACATCGAGAAGCAGACCCTGGTCGCCGACCTGGACGTGCTCGGTGGGCACGTCGAGGACGCGTTCGCCCGGTTGATCGACCTGGTCAAGGCGACCACCGGCGACGAGCGCAACGCCGCCCGCGAGCACCTGGTGCAGCTGTTCGACGTCGTCGGCCCGACCGACGACCGCGTCAAGAAGGCCCGCACCGCCCTGATGTCCGCGCTGTACTGACTTCTTTCGCGCGGCTCCTCGCACGCTCCTCGCGCTCGGAACCCTCACCCTGACGGTCGGAATCACGGTTGACGGCCGAATTCGGCCGTCAATGGCGAAACGGACCGTCAGAGTCGGGGCAGCGCGGCGTACCAGCGGCCGCGTCCGCGGCCGCGTCCGCGCCCCGTCAGCCGGCGTCGGTGATCTTGTTCAGTTCGACCAACTCGTTGGGCGTCGGGTCCCAGCGCAGCGCGGCGGCGTTGGCGCGGACCTGCTCCGCAGACGTGGCGCCGGAGATGACCGAGGCGACGGTGGGCTGCGCCGCCAGCCCGGCGATGGCGACGTCGAGGACGCTCAGGTCGCGCGCGACGGCATACGCCTCGAGGGCCTCGATCCGGTCCCAGTCGGCCGTCTCCAGCCACGGCGACGGTGTGCTCGTGGCGCGCGAGCCCGCGGGCGGCTGCTCGCCGCGCCGGTACTTGCCGGTGAGCAGGCCGCGCTCGAGGGGATAGAACGGCAGCACGCCGAGCCCGAACGCCTCCGCGGCGGGCACGACCTCGTCCTCCAACCCGCGCTCCAGCAGCGAGTAGTGGTTCTGCACGGACGCGAAGCGCTCCAGCCCCGCGGTGCGCGCCGTCCAGTCGGCGTTCGCGAGCTGCCAGCCGGCGAAGTTCGAACAGCCGAGATAGCCGACCTTGCCCTCACGGACCAGGTCGGTCAGCGCCGACAGCGTCTCCTCGATCGGCGTCACCGGGTCCGGCCGGTGCAGCTGGTAGAGGTCGATGTGGTCGGTCTGCAGCCGCCGCAGCGAGGCCTCGACCGCGCGGCGGACGTAGCGCCGTGACCCGCGCACGTCGTGGTCGGCGCCGTTCGCGCCGCCCATGTCCATGCCGAACTTCGTGGCGAGCACGAACTCGTCGCGCCGGCCCTTGAGCGCCGCCCCAAGCAGCTCCTCGCTGGCACCACGCCCGTAGATGTCGGCCGTGTCCAGCAGCGTCACCCCGACGTCCTGTGCCGCATCGAGTACGGCGCTCACGCCCGCTTGGTCCACGCGCTGCCCGAACGCGTTGCAGCCGATCCCGACCGCGCTCACCATCAGTCCCGAGTCGCCCAGCGGGCGGTATGTCATCGTCACGGGTCCGACGATACGACCGTCGGCCGGGTTCGCAACGGCCCGTCCTGGGGTAATCCACAGCCGGCTCAAATCGCGTCCCGAAGTGCGGCGCTCACGCTGGGTGGTGACACGGCGGAAGGAGCCCCGATGATCCCGATCGTGCGCAGAACGCGCCATCTCACGGTGGCCGGTATGGCGGTCGGCGCGCTCGTCACCGGCGGCCTCGTCGGGCAGCTGGCCCTGCACCAGCAGAACTCGGCCGGCACGACGGTCCCGTCGCAGCAGCCGAGCACCAGCACGTCGTCACCCAGCAGCTCGCAGTCCCAGTCGGATTCGCAGTCGAGCTCCGGGAACGACAACTCCTACGCCCAGGTGCCGCAGGTGCAGTCCGGCGACAACGGCGGTGGCGTCGACGGCACCACCCGCGGATCGTGAGAAGCACAGCCGCGATCGCGGCAGAGTTCTCCGCGATCGGCACGACCTGCCGGGTGCTGGTGACCGAACGATCCGCCGCCGCGCGGGCTGCCGAGCTCGCTGCGCAGCAGCTGGCTGATCTGGATCGCGCCGCGTCTCGCTTCCGCAGCGACTCGGAGTTGATGCGACTGCGCAACGACGGTATGCCGCAACGGGTTTCACCCCTTCTCGGTAACGTCGTCGCAGCCGGGATACGTGCCGCGCGACTGACCGACGGGCTCGTCGACCCGACCGTCGGTGGGGCACTGATCGGCCGGGGTTACGACCGTGATCTCGATGCCGTGCGTGCCCTCGGCGACCGGACCTCGACCGGTTCACGGCCCGCGCCCGGGTGGCGCTCGGTGCGGTATGACGACAGGCTGCACCTGCTCGCGATCCCGCCGGACTGCACGCTCGACTTCGGTGCGTCCGCGAAAGCGTTCTGCGCCGACCGGCTCGCAGCCCGGATCCACGACACGACCGGCGCCGGCACGCTCGTCGACCTGGGTGGCGACATCGCAACGGCAGGGCCGACGCCCGTGGGCGGGTGGCGGATCGGCGTCGAGACGGCGACGGGGGACGTGCTGCAGACCGTGCTGGCGAGGGGACAGGCGTTCGCGACGTCCTCGACCCAGCTGCGCACCTGGAGATGCGACGGAGTGCGACAGCACCACATCATCGATCCACGCACCGGCGCACCCGCCGAAGTCGTCTGGCGGCAGGTCACGGTGGCGGGAGGCACTGCGCTGGAGGCGAATTCGGCCTCCACCGCTGCGATCCTGCTCGGCCACGACGCACCCGCGTGGTTGGGTGCCCGCCGCCTCCCGGCCCTGCTCCTCGGCGTCGACGGCGCGTGGCGTCATACACCCGGGTGGCCGGAACGGGAGGCCGCCTGATGTTCCTCTGGTACCTCTCGCGCGCGACCGGGGTCGCAGCGCTCGTGTTGTTCACCGCAGTGCTCGTGCTCGGCGTGCTGCTGTCGGGGCAACGCCGACTGACGCCCTCCGGCCAGGCGGTCGCGATGGGCGTGCACCGCAGCCTGTCGCTCGGTTCGATGATCTTCCTGGTCGTGCACATCGTGAGCGCGATGCTCGACAGCTATGTGCACATCGGCTGGTTCGCGACCGTGCTGCCCTTCACCTCCGGCTACGAGACGACCTGGATGACGCTGGGCACCCTGTCGTTCGACGTGCTGATCGCAGTGGTCGCAACGTCGTTGCTGCGCCATCGGATCGGTCGCAGGACGTGGCGCTGGGTCCACCTCGCGGCATACCTGTCCTGGCCGGTGGCTGTCATCCACAGTTACGCACTGGGCACGGCGGATGAGCCCATCCTGCGCGGCTGCACGCTCGGGTGCGCCGTGATCGGTGTCGTGGCCGTCGGATGGCGAATGTTCGCAACGCATCCGGATGCCGACCGGCGACGGTTCGCCCGGACCAAGGAGCTGGTATGACGGAGCTGGAGCAGCTGCTCGCCGAGGCGGGGCTGACCGGTCGTGGTGGAGCCGCGTACCCCGCGGCGCACAAGATCGCGGCGGCGCGTGCGAACGGTGCAGGCCTGATCGTGAACGCCTGCGACGGCGAGATGGACGCGGCCAAGGACTGGTTCGTGGTGTCGCGACATCTCGAGGAGTTGGTGCACGGCGCCGGCATGATCGCGCGGGAGACCCGGTATGCCGCCCGGACGGGCAGTGAGACGCTGAATCTGCTTGTCGGCGCCGGACTCCCGGTGCTGGAGGTGCCGGACCGGTATGTCGCCTCCGAGGAGTCGGCGCTCATCGCGCTGGCACACGGCGGCGCGGCCCGACCCGTGAGCCGCGAGCGATCGCTGATCTTCGGCGGGCGCGACACCAACCGCAAGAAGCTACGACCGACCCTGGTGATGAATGCCGAAACCGTATGGAGCACAAGTCAGATCGTCCACAACGGTCCGCGGTGGTTCCGCTCGTTCGGCACATTCTCCGAGCCGGGGCCACGACTGGTCACCACGGCCGGCGCGGTCCGGCGGCACGGCGTGCTCGAGACCGCGGCCGGCGTCCCGATCACCGAGCTGTTGCAGCGCGCCGACGCGGACCCGGCGTTCCGGGCGCTCAGCGTGGGCGGGCTGAGCGGCGGCTTCCTCACCCGGGACGAGGCGTCCGGACTGCGCTGGGACGGGACGCAACTGGCCGACTTCGGCTGCAGCCTGGGCAGCGGCGTGATCCGGGTGATCGGTGGTGCCGAGTGCCCCGTCGCCCACGTCGCCCGGACCTTGGACTTCGCCGGCGGGCAGAGCGCGGGCCAGTGCGGGCCGTGCATGTTCGGCGTACCTGCGGTGGCAGCAGACTTCGCCGCTCTCGCCACGGGGGACCGAGGCAGGTTGACCGGCCTGCAGCGACGCCTGGGTCTGTTGCCGGGTCGAGGTGCCTGTCACTTCCCCGACGGGGTCGCCCGCTACCTCGCGGGCGCGCTGCGTGTCTTCGGCGCCGACCTCGACGCGCACCGGGCCGGCACCTGCGTGGTCACCGAAGAGGCCAGGTACGCCGATGCGAGCTGAGCGGGAGCACCCGGCAGTGGTGCGCGTCGACCGGATCGCCTGCAGCGCGCACGGGGCGTGTCGTGCGATCGCTCCGGAGCACCTTGCCCTGGACGAATGGGGCTACCCGATCCCGTCCGTCGTCGTCACGGACGGTGAGACCGCTGCCGCGCTGGTCAGATTCTGCCCCGCCGCGGCGCTCCGACGGACAACACCCGACTGAGCGGCGTGGCGGCTCAGAACTCGATTTGCGCCAAACCTCGTGCACACGGGTGGGTCTGCGTCAGGATGATCGGGTGAGCGAACGCGTCGAGTTCAACGTGCCAGGGACGGACCTCTCGCTGGGTGTGATCCGACATGGTCACTGGGGCAGGCCGGTCCTGGTCTTCCCCAGTGAGGCCGGCCGGGCCGAGGACTTCGCGAGCAACGGCATGGTCGAAGCGGTCCAGGACCTGGTGGACGCGGGTCGCGTGTCGTTCTTCTGCGTCGACTCCGCGGACCGGTGGACCTGGTCCGACAACGCCGCCACGACGGAGGAGCGCGCGATCCGGCAGCGCGACTACACCTCGTGGCTGGAGCACGCCGTCCTGCCCTGGATCGCCGACCAGCTCGGTGGTGAGCGTTCGCTGGCCACCCTCGGCGTCTCCATGGGCGCCTATCACGCGGTGCACTTCACGCTCACCCACGCGCATCAGGCACCGCTGGCCATCGGTATGTCGGGCAGTTACGACGTGCGGTCGTGGCACGGCCACGGCGACCACGGGGACGCTACCTACTTCGCCAACCCGGTGAGCTATGTCGCGGGGATGCACGGCGAGCACCTGGACTGGCTGCGCAGCGTCGCGAGCGTGCTGCTCGTCGTCGGCCAGGGGCCGTTCGAGGTGCAACCCACCCAAGCCCTCCCGTCAACCCTCGCCTTCGCGGAATTGTTGTCCGAGAAGGGGATTCCCCACCAGCTGGATGTGTGGGGCCACGACAGTGCACACGACTGGCCGTGGTGGCGGAAGCAATTGGCACACCACCTGCCGAGGTTCTGCTGATGTATGGCGAGCCGCGGCCCACGAAGGGAGCGCACAGTGACTGAACACCTGATCGGCCTGCTGCTGGGAGCCGAGGAGGACTGGCCGCGTGCGTTCGAGGAACTCGCCCGCCGCGTCGGACCGATCACCGCGCCGGACGGGTCGCGGCACGACATACGCACCGAGCGGATGACCATCGAGCCGTTCAACCTGCGCGACCGGCCGCGTACCGATCTGGTCATCGACCGGCTCGCGCACTGGTACTACCACCCGCGCGAGTGGTTGAAGAAGGCCGCGCTGATGGACGACGTCTACCTGCTCAACAGCCCGTTCACGTTCCAGTCCATGGAGAAGCACTCGGCATACTGTGCGCTGATGCGGATGGGCATGAACGTCCCCGAGACGGTGCTGGTGCCCTACAAGAACCCGGTCGACAACGTGCGCTGGGCCTACACGTCGGCGAAGTACAACCGGTCGTTCGACCTGCCGTCGGTCGCGGCGGAGCTCGGCTACCCGATGTTCGTGAAGCCGTTCGACGGCGGCGCCTGGCGTGGTGTGTCGATGATCCGGGGCGAGGAGGACCTGCGCCGCAGCTACGACCAGTCCGGCGAGATGCTGATGCACCTGCAACGCGCGGTGGACGGCTACGAGGTGTTCGCCCGCGCGCTGACCATCGGCCCCGAGACGATGGTGATGAAGTTCCGCCCCGACGAGCCGATGCACGACCGCTACGAGGTGGCCTACGACTTCCTCACTCCGGAGATCGGCGCGGAGACCCGCACCATCGCGCAGACCGTCAATGCGTTCTTCCGGTGGGAGTTCAACAGCTGCGAGATGCTCGTCAAGGACGGTGTCGTCTACCCGATCGACTACGCCAACGCCTGCCCGGACGTCGCGGTGACCTCGCTGCACTACTACTTCCCGTGGGCGATCAAGTCGCTGCTGAAGTGGTCCATCTACTGTGTAGTGACCGATCGCAGGTGCCGCACCCAGGTCGACACCGACCCCTGGTTCGAGATCGCCGACAGGGACGACGACTATCAGGCGAAACTCGATGCGTACCAGCGGCTCTCGGATCAGCACTTCGAGGTCGACCGCTACCGGGAGTTCGTCGAGACGTCGCTGCCGGACCTCGACGAGATGGTGCTCGACTGGGTGCTGTCCGACGACTTCGACAGGTTGCTCGTCGAGACCGTGAAGTCCACCTACCCGGAGCACGAGCACGAACGCTTCCTGGGGCACTTCCGCGGCCTCACCGGCCTGTGGGCCAAGGACGAGGAGAAGGTCCTCGGCTGACGGCTAACCGTCCAGGTCGCGCCCGATCCGCGAAAGCAGCTCGTCGTGGGGCGCTTTCGCGTCGAGCACGGTCTCCTCGGGTATGCCGAGCCGGTCGTCCCCGAGCCACCAGTCGCGCATGTCGTCGGGCGTCCACTCGGCGGCGTCCGGGCTGGCGGTGTGCCGCGCGACGGTCTCGGCGAAATCGACGTCCAGGTAGTAGACGAGGTTGTGCCCGCGGTGGTCCGCGAGCAGCCGGCGGATCATCGCGCCGTACTTCTGCGACCACAGGATGCCTTCCAGGACAACGTCTTTGCCGTGGTCGAGGCAGAAGCGCACGTTGAGGTCGATCAGCTCGACGGCGGCGACGAGCTCGAGCTTGTCACGTTCCTTCAGGATGATGCGGCGCACGTGGTCCTGGCCGACGACGGACATCGGCCGCTGACGCAGCGCCATCGACAGGCTCGACTTGCCGGCCCGGGACGGGCCGCGCAGCACGACCAGCCGGGTGGTGGCGGCTCCGACCGGTGCGGTCACGGCGCGGGCGCCTCGTCCTGCTGCTCGAACTCGCGTGTGTCGATCAACGCCTCCTCGGTGCGTCGCAGGATGCGGGTCACCGTCTGGCCGGGGGAGAGGGACGTGTTGTCGATCCACAACCCGACGCGGAAGGTGTCGTGTTCGATCGTGTCCACCAGACCCTCGACGGTGAAGCCGTGCCGGTAGGCGTTCTTCCCACGCGAGATCTCCCGGGCACGGATCACGTCCACCGACGGGGTGAGCATCACGAAGTGGACCGGCTCCGGTGCGGCGATCATCAGGAAATCGTCGAGGTAGCTGCCGAAGATGTTGTCGGCGATCACCGCGTCGAAACCGGCCGAGCGATAGACGTCGGCCACGGTCAGCGCGCCCGCGTACCGCAGGAAGAGCTGCTCGATCGCCTCGATCCGCGGGGGCTGCGTCATCAGCGCCTTGCCGGACACGACGACGTTGCCGATCGTGTCGCCGTCGATGAACACCGACCGCGGCAGCGCATCGGCGAGCGCCTGACCCACGGTCGTCTTGCCCGCGGCCTGGGCCCCGGAGATCACGAAGAGTCGACCCGTCCCCGTCCCCGACGCGGTCGCGGGCTTCACCGTGTGTCCGGTCACCGGGTCAGTGTAGGCGGCTCATCCGCCGAGCGCCGCCGCGACGATCTCCTTGGCCTCGGTCTGCACCTGCGCGAGATGATCGGTGCCCCGGAAGGATTCGGCGTAGATCTTGTAGACGTCCTCGGTGCCCGACGGTCGCGCAGCGAACCAGGCGTCCTGCGTCACGACCTTGAGCCCGCCGATCGGCGCGTCGTTGCCCGGGGCCCGGGTGAGTTTCGCGGAGATCTGCTGGCCCGCGAGGGACGTGGAGGTGACGTCGTCGGGGGACAGCGCTGCCAGCTTGGCCTTCTGCTCACGGTTCGCGGGTGCGTCGATGCGTGCGTATGCCGGATCGCCGTGCTCAGCAACGAGTTTCGCGTAGTGCTGGCTCGGTGTCTCACCGGTGCGGGCGAGGATCTCCGAGGCCAGCAGGGCGAGCGCGATGCCGTCCTTATCCGTGGTCCAGACGCTCCCGTCGGTCCGCAGGAACGACGCGCCGGCAGACTCCTCCCCGCCGAAACCGACACTGCCGTCGAGCAGCCCGGGCACGAACCACTTGAAGCCGACCGGCACCTCCCACAGGTCGGCACCGATCGAGGCGACCACCCGGTCGATCATGGACGACGACACGAGGGTCTTGCCCACCCGGCGCGACGACCAGCCCGGCCGTGCCCCGCCGTAGAGATACTGGATGGCCACCGCCAGATAGTGATTGGGGTTCATCAGACCGGCATCGGGTGTGACGATGCCGTGCCGGTCGGAGTCGGCGTCGTTGCCGGTCGCCAGGTCGTAGACGTCCCGCTTGTCGATCAGCGAGGCCATGGCGTACGGCGACGAGCAGTCCATCCGGATCTTCTCGTCCCAGTCCAGCGTCATGAAGCGCCAGGTGGGATCGACGAGCGGGTTGACGACCGTGAGGTCGAGCCCGAAGTGGTCCGCGATCGCGCCCCAGTAGGCGACCGAGGCACCGCCGAGCGGGTCCGCACCGATACGGACGCCGGCAGACTTGATCGCCGCGACGTCGACCAGGTTGACCAGGTCCTCGACGTAGTTGCTCTGGAAGTCATAGGAACCCGCCGCAGCCCGGGCCCGGGCGAACGGGACCCGCTGGACGCCTTGCAGAGCGCCGCGCAGGTAGTCGTTCGCCGTCTGCGCGATCACCTTGGTCGCGTCGCTGTCGGCCGGCCCGCCGTGCGGTGGGTTGTACTTGAAACCGCCGTCGGTGGGCGGGTTGTGCGACGGCGTCACGACGATTCCGTCGGCAAGGCCGGAACCGGTTGTGCGTCCCTTGTTGGCGCGCAGGATCGCGTGCGACACCGCCGGTGTCGGTGTGTAACCGTCGGCACTGTCGACCAGGACCTGCACATCGTTCGCCGCCAGGACCTCCAGGGCCGAGCACCACGCCGGCTCGGACAGCCCGTGGGTGTCGCGACCGATGAACAGCGGCCCGTCATACCCCTGCGAGCGCCGGTAGTCGACGATGGCCTGCGTGGTCGCCAGGATGTGTGCCTGATTGAACGCGGCCTTCAGCGACGAACCCCGATGTCCCGATGTGCCGAAAACAACCTGTTGGTCGATGTTTTCGGGATCCGGCTCGATCTCGTAGTAGCTCGCGACCAGATGGGGCACGTCGACCAGGTCGCTGGCAGCTGCAGGTTGTCCGGCTCGGCTCGCGTTCTGGGGAGTCATGGAAACAGCCTGCCACGGGATCGGGTCGTGCGGTGCCGGGATCGCGATGACGAAACGTCGCTCCTGGGAGCGCGGTGACGAGTTCCTGACAATCGATCGGCTCGCTAACCCCATAGGGCAACGCCGCGTCACTAGCTTGTGGCCAGGCGGCTCACCACCGTGACCGCCGGTCCCCAGGAAGGAAATTCGATGCGCACACAGATCGCCCTGCTCGGCGCCGTCACCCTCGCCGCAGGTGCAATCGGCAGTCCGGCGCTCGCTGCCGCAAGCCACTCCGATTCGGGTCGCAAGGTCGTCGCGCACGCCGTGCAGGATCCCGGGCGTTCGCTCGGCGCCGCCGCGGCCCGGCAGACGACCAGTTTCATCGTCACGTTCAAACTGCGCGACGAGGCGGGCGCGGCCGGGTTCGTCAGGGCCGTGTCCGACCCGCACAGCGCGCTGCACGGCCACTATCTGTCCGCCGCGCAGTTCACCCGCAGGTATGCCGCGAGCACGACCGACGTGGCGAAAGCGTTGCAATGGTTGCGCAGCCAGGGTCTGAAGCCCGGCGCCGTGTCCTCGAGCCGCAGCTACGTCGAGGTGACCGGGACGGTCGCCGCAGTCAACAAGGCGTTCGGCACCACGATGCGGTCCTACACCGCCGGCGGGCGCACCTTCACCGCTCCCGCGAAGGCCGTCACGGTCCCGAGCAGTGTCGGGGTGATCTCGGGCGTCATCGGGTTGGACCACTCACGCCAGTTGCACACCACGAACGTGCGAACCAACGAGACCACCGCGAGCCGGAAGAACGTTCGCAGCCTCGCCGCGCTCGGCGCCAAACCGAACGCGAAATCCGGTGCGAGCGATGCGTGCTCGTCGTACTACGGGCAGTACCACCTGCCCTCCATCCCGAAGGCGAAGACGCCGCTGAAGGGGGTGCAGGCGGGCAGCCTGTGCGGATACACCCCGCAGCAGATGCAGGCCGCGCGCGGGATCACCAAGGTGCAGAACACCGGGAAGGGGATGAAGGTCGGCATCACCCTCTGGTGCAACGACCCCCGCATCAAGGACGACACCAACACGTGGGCCAAGGATCTCGGCTATCAGCAGTTGCGGAAGAACCAGCTGCAGGTGCTGCTCCCCGCCGGTGGATTCGACTCCACTTACTGCGACGACCTGGCATCGGGCGGTGTCAACGAGGAGCAGGCCCTGGACGTGCAGTCGATCCATGGTGCGGCACCGGACGCCAAGATCGTCTATTCGGCGGCTTCCCGGCCGTTCGACGATGCGCTCCTGGTCTCACTGCACGCGCTCGTCGACGGCAACAAGGTCGACGTGATCACCAACTCGTGGGGCGGCGGCGAGGTCGACGATCCGGCGAGCAACGACGCCTACAGCGCGGTCTTCATGCAGGCGGCAGCGCAGGGCATCTCGGTGCTGTTCTCCTCGGGGGACTACGGCGACAACACCCTGGGCAACCAGCAGGAAAACCCGCCGTCCGCGGACTACCCGGCCGCCAACCCCTGGATCACCGCCGTGGGCGGCACCTCCCTCGCGACCGGCAACGCCAAGGGCTCGAAGGTCCTGTGGGAGCAGGCGTGGAACACCTCGCGCAGCATCCAGGCGAACGATGCCTGGGGTGCATGGACCTACCGGTACGGCGGAGGCGGCGGCGTCAGCCAGGTGCACGAGGAGCCGTACTACCAGCAGGGTGTCGTCCCGACGCGGTTCACCGGCGTGGACCCGCACCGTGCCTATCCGGATCTGGCGGGAGCCGGTGATCCCTACACCGGTTACCTGATCGGCTACCACGACCCGGACACCGGCAACTTCACGCTCGGCAAGATCGGCGGCACGAGCTGGTCGTCGCCGTGGACCGCCGGGACGGTCGCGTTGACCGGCAAGCGCGTCGGTTTCCTCAACCCGATCATCTACAGCAAAGGGCATGCCGGCCTGACCGACGTGAAGGGCAACCAGTTCAAGCACGGATTCGAGGTGAAGGCCACCATGCTGACCAGCAGCGGCTCGCTGGTCAGCGTGCTCACCACGGTGGGTGTCAACTCCCAGCAGGTCCAGGACCAGACCCTCACGTCCGAGAAGGGCTACGACAACCTGACCGGCTTGGGGGTGCCGACCTCGACGAAGGCGTTCGTGAAGGCCCTGCGCAAGTAGCTTCCTGCACCGCCCACGGAACTGGGGGCGCCACCCGGCTGGTCCGGGTGGCGCCCTTGGTCGTCGCCGGCTACTCGGGCGTGGACGCCTCGGGCACGAACCAGATCGCGGAGAGCGGTGGAACCGTCATCACCGCCGAGAACTCCTGCCCGTGCTCCGGTACGGCGTCCGCGGTCACTCCACCGAGGTTGCCGCGGTTCGCCCCGCCGTACCGCTCCGCGTCGGTGTTGAGCGCCTCGGTCCAGCGACCGGCGCGGGGCAGCCCGATGCGCACGTCACGGGCCTCGGAGCCGCTGAAGTTGATCACCGCCGCGATGACGTCGCCGGTGCGCTCGGGGTTCTCGAAACGCAGGTAGGAGAAGAGGTTCGCGTCCCGGTTGTTGGCGTCGATCCACTGGAAACCGCTGGGATCGTGATCGTGCATCCACAACGCGGGGTGATCCTTGTAGATCCGGTTGAGATCCACCACCAGCTCGGCGACACCCCGATGCGCCGGCTGATCCAGCAACCACCAGTCGAGGCTGCGGCCGTCCGCCCACTCCGACTCCTGCGCGAACTCACAACCCATGAAGAGCAACTGCTTGCCGGGGTGCCCCCACATGTTCGCGAGGAACGCGCGGACACCGGCGAGCTGCTCCCACCGGTTGCCGGGCATCTTGCGCAGCAGGGACCCCTTGCCGTGGACGACCTCGTCGTGGCTGATCGGCAGCACGAACTGCTCGCTCCATGCGTAGACCAGCGAGAAGGTCAGCTCGTCGTGGTGGAATCGTCGGTAGATCGGTTGCTGCGCAACGTAATCCAGCGTGTCGTGCATCCAGCCCATGTTCCACTTGAAGCCGAAGCCCAGACCGTCGGCGCTGGTCGGTTTGGTGACGCCCGGCCAGGAGGTGGACTCCTCGGCCACCATGAACGTGCCGGGCATCCTCCGGTATGCCGTGGCGTTGGTCTCCTGCAGGAGCTGCACCGCCTCGAGGTTCTCCCGGCCGCCGTGCCGGTTCGGCAGCCATTCGCCCTCGTTGCGTGAGTAGTCGAGGTAGAGCATGGACGCCACGCCGTCGACCCGCAGGCCGTCCGCGTGGAACTCCTGCATCCAGTAGATTGCGTTCGCGACCAGGAAGTTGCGCACCTGGGGGCGGCCGAAATCGAAGATGTACGAACCCCATTCGGGGTGCCAGCCGCGTCGTGGGTCGGGGTGCTCGTAGAGTGCGGTGCCGTCGAAGCGGGCCAGCGCCCATTCGTCGGTGGCGAAGTGTCCGGGCACCCAGTCCAGGATGACGCCGATGCCGGCCCGGTGCAGCGCGTCGACTAGGAACCGGAAGTCGTCCGGGTCGCCCAGACGCGAATTGGGCGCGTAGTAGCCGGTCACGTGGTAGCCCCAGGACGGCGGGTAGGGGTGCTCCATCACCGGCATGAACTCGACGTGGCTGAAGCCGAGCTCCGAGACGTACGAGACGAGTTCGGATGCCAGATCGCGCCAGGACTTGCCCTGCCGCCACGACATCGGATGGACCTCGTAGACGCTCATCGGGCGTTGGTGGGCATGCGTCGTAGAACGCTGCTGCAGCCAGTCGGCGTCACCCCACTCGTAGGACGACTCGGTGACCACCGACGCCGTCGCGGGCGCGATCTCCGCCTTCCGGGCCAGCGGGTCGGCCTTCTCCCGCCAGATGCCGTCGGGGCCGAGGATGTCGAACTTGTACCGCGTGCCTGCACCGACTCCCGGCACGAACAGCTCCCACACCCCGCCGTTCAACCGGCGCATCGGGTGTCCTTGCGCGTTCCAGGTGTTGAAGTCGCCGACCAGGCGGACGCCACGCGCGCCCGGCGCCCACACCGCGAACGACGTGCCGTGCACGGTGCCCTGCGGGCTCTCGTAGCGTCGCACGTGTGCGCCCAGCACAGTCCACAGCTGCTCGTGGCGGCCTTCCGCGATCAGGTGCAGGTCCATCTCGCCCAGGGTGGGCAGGAAGCGGTAGGGGTCGTCCGTCACGTGTTCGACCCCGTCGTCGTACGTCGTCACGACGCGGTAGTCGGGCACCTCCGCACCCGGCAGCGTGCCGCTCCACAGGCCCTCGTAGTCGTGGCCCAGGTCGGTGCGTGAGCCGTCGGGCAGCTGCACCTGGACGGTGCGGGCGAGTGGACGGAATACCCGCACCAGTGCGGTGGATCCGTCGGTGTGGGGGCCGAGGAGCCGGTGCGGGTCGCCGTACCGCCCGGCGAGCAGTTCGTCGGCGGTCTCCTGACGTAACGCAGTCGACGGGGCCGTACTGCCGTTGTCCTGATCGCTCATCTGGTCGCTCCTCGTCGTCGGCAACAGCCGATGGATCGCACTGCGCGGGATGTCCAGCCAGTCGGGCCGGTTGCGTGCCTCGTAGACGACCTCGTAGGCCGCCTTGTCCACCTCGAAGAGCTCGATGAGCTCCTGGTATGCCGCGAGCTCGGTCTCGCTCTGCGCGGCGTACCCGGCGAGGAAGGCCTCGCGAGACTGCGTCGCCCAGTCCCGCCGGGAGACTGCCGGGTCGTCCTGTTCGACCGAGCCGGCGGCGTAGTCGAACGACCGCAACATGCCTGCGATGTCCCGCAGCGGGGTGTCGAGCTCGTTGCGCTCCGGCAGCGGGCGCAACGGCTCACCCTCGAAGTCCAGCAGCACCCAGCCACGGCCGGGCACGTCCAGCACCTGGCCGAGGTGGTAGTCGCCGTGGATGCGTTGCAGTGCCGGCCAGTTCGCGTCGGTCGCCCGGTCCAGCAGCGCCTCGAACGCAGCCTGGTCGGAGCCAAGCTCCGGCACGGCGTGCACCGCGGACCCGAAACGCCGGCGCATGGTGTCCAGTTGCGCCGCAACGGTTTCGGCGGTGCTCGGCGCGGTGGGCAGCGCCTGCGCCAGCTGCGCGTGCACCTGCGCCGTCGCGGCACCGAGCGCGTGCGCCGACGTCACGAACGAGCGGTCAGCGGTCGCCGCGTCGAGCGCCTCCCGCCAGGCGTCGCGCACGCCCGGGAAGAACTCCTGCGCGAAGGCGAGGTGACCTCGACAAGCTCGGCCATCGCTGGTGGTGGCTCGGCCGTCGTGGGTGGTGGCTCGGCCATCGCTGTCGTGGGGTGCCGGCCAGTCGCCCCGGAGCGATGCGACCATCCGCGGCACCTGCTCGCTGCCCGCTGCGGTGAGCGCGGTCTGCAGGGTGACGTCAGGGTTGTCACCCGCGTGCACGACGCGAAACACCTTGATGATCAACGGATCGTCGTCGGCCACGTCCACGATGATCGAGGTGTTGGACTGTTCACCCGACAGCACCCGGGACGCAGTGACCGCCGGGACCGAGGAGTGCCGGTGACCACTGCCGCGCACGGTCACCGTCGACTCGCGGTGCCCGACCTCACCCGTCGTCACGTCGTGCGTCTCGAGTTCGGCCTGCCGACCACCGGTGACCATCGCGCGTAACAGCGCGCGCACGAACACCGGGTCGTGGCAGCCGTCGTAGACGAAGCGGTTGCCGAGCGCGGAGTGCTGCATCTCCCCGACGAGTGCCTCGGCGGCGCCGTCCAGCGGTGCGCTGCGGTAGGTGAGCGGCACCTGGTAGAGGACCGGCTCCGGCCCGGACGTGTCCGTCACCAGGAGGATCTCGACGCCGACCTCGCCGTCCGGGTCGTCGAAGCGGTAACTGCCCCGCAGCTCCAGGTGCGGCCGGCTGCCTTTACCGCCATACCAGCGGCGGTCGCCGATCCAGCCCTGCAACAGCTCCAGTTTGGTGGGTTTCAGGCTCGCCCCGGCATGGATGATCGCCATGGGTCAGCCCGCCGACCCCGGCCGCACCGCGAGCCAGAAGAAGTCGCGCGACCCGAGCGTGAAGGTGGCGGTGCCGTCCGGGCCGACCGCAGGGAAATGGGCTCCGCCGAAGAGGTCGCGCAGCTTCGCGTCGGCCAGGTCGGCGGGCAGCGAGATGGTCACCGACTGGGGCCGGCTGGACACGTTGTTGATGCACAGCACCGTGCGGGTCGCGATCTCGTCATCCGGGTCGTCGTCCGGATGGATCGTGCGGGTGAAGGCCAGCACGGCGTCGTTGTCCGCCTCCACCGGCCGGTAGTCACCCAGCCCGAACACGGGGTACTGCTTGCGGATGGCGAGCATCTCGCGGGTCCAGTGCAGCAAGGACGCGCTGGACCCCATCTGAGCCTCGACGTTCACATTGTTGAAGTGGTAGACGAGGCTGGAAATGATTGGCAGGTAGAGCTTTCCGGGATCGGAGGTGGAGAACCCAGCGTTGCGGTCCGGTGTCCACTGCATCGGGGTGCGGACCGCGTCGCGGTCCGGCAGCCAGATGTTGTCGCCCATGCCGATCTCGTCGCCGTAGTACAAGCACGGGGATCCCGGCAGGGACAGCAACAGGGCGTTGATCAGCTCGGTCTCGGCGCGCGAGTTGTCCAGCAGGGTCGCGAGACGGCGCCGGATGCCCACGTTGGCGCGCATCCGCGGGTCCGGGGCGTACCAGCCGTACATCGCGGCGCGCTCCTCCGGAGTGACCATCTCCAGCGTCAGCTCGTCGTGGTTGCGCAGGAACGTGCCCCACTGCCCGCCGCGCGGGATCGGCGGCGTCTCGGCCATCACCTCGTTGATGCGGGTCGCCTTCTCGTCGCGCAGTGCGTAGTACAGCCGCGGCATGATCGGGAAGTGGAAGCACATGTGGCACTCGGGGGCCTCCTCGGTGCCGAAGTAGTCCACCACCTCGTCGGGCATCTGGTTCGCCTCGGCCAGCAGCATCCGGCCGGGGTACTCCTCGTCGACCATCGCACGCAGTTTGGCGATGAATTCATGTGTCTTCGGGTGGTTCTCGCCGTTGTGACCCTCCTCGATGTAGAGGTAGGGGATGGCGTCCAGACGGAATCCGTCGATGCCGAGGTCCATCCAGAACCGGACGATGTCGAAGATCTCCTCGTGCACTGCTCCGTTCTCGAAGTTGAGGTCCGGCTGGTGCGAGAAGAAGCGGTGCCAGAAGAACTGCCGGCGCACCGGGTCGAAGGTCCAGTTGGACACCTCGGTGTCGACGAAGATGATGCGGGCGTCGGCGTACAGCTCGTCGGTGTCGGACCACATGTAGTAGTCGCCGTAGGGGCCCTCGGGGTCCGAGCGCGACGCCTGGAACCACGGATGCTGGTCGCTGGTGTGGTTGATGACCAGGTCGGTGATGATGCGGATGCCGCGCGCGTGCGCCTGGGAGACCAGCTCGGTGAACTCCGGCAGCGTGCCGAACTCGGGCAGCACCGCCTTGTAGTCGGCGATGTCGTAGCCGCCGTCGCGCAGCGGTGAGGCGTAGAACGGCGGGATCCACAGGGCGTCGATGCCCAACCACTGCAAGTAGTCCAGCCGGTTGATCAGGCCGGTGAAGTCACCCGACCCGTTGCCCGTCGAGTCCCCGAAGGCGCGCACCAGGACCTCGTAGAAGACCGCCTTGCGGAACCACTGCGGGTCGTGCCGCAGGCCGGGCTGCGGAAGGTTGAAACCTACTGTCGTCACGGTGCTTCAGAACCTCCGGAGATGGACGATGTGCAACGGCTCGGTGTCCGGTCCGAGCCGCACGTAGTTGTCGGCGCCCCACCGCCAGCTGGCGTCGCTGAGCAGGTCGTGTGCGACGAACCCGTCGTGCTGCGCCAGCCCCAGCGCACCCATGTCGAGCCGCACGGTGGACTCTCGGGTGGCGTGTGGGTCGGTGTTGGCGACCACGATGATCACGTCGTCGCCGTGCTTCTTGGAGAAGGCCAGCATCTGCTGGTCGTCCACGTGGTGGAAGGTGATGTTGCGCAGCCAGTGCAGCGCGGGGTGCTGGGCGCGAATCTCGTTGAGACGAGTGAGGAACGGTGCCAGGGACTGGCCCTCACGGTCGCCGCCGGCCTCGTAGCGGGACCACTCGCGGTCCTTGTACTGGTACTTCTCGTTGTCGATCTGCTCCTCGGCGCCGGGGCGCGCCACGTGCTCGATCAGCTCGTACCCCGCGTAGATGCCGTACGTGGGTGACAGCGTCGCCGCGAGCGCTGCGCGCAGCTTCCACGCCGTCGGCCCGCCGTACTGCATGTAAGGAGTGAGGATGTCGTGGGTCGTCGGCCAGAAGCTGGGTCGCATGTACGGCGCGGAGTCGCGCGCCAGCTCCTCGACATACTCGCGCAGTTCGGGCGCCTCGTTGCGCCATGCGTAATAGGTGTAACTCTGCTGGAATCCCACCTTCGCCAGCGTCGCCATCATCGCCGGGCGGGTGAACGCCTCGGCCAGCCAGATGATGTCCGGATGTGCGGCGGCCACATCACTGATCAGCCACTGCCAGAACTCCACCGGCTTGGTGTGCGGGTTGTCGACCCGGAAGATCGTGACGCCGTGGTCGATCCACACCTGGACCACGCGCCGGACCTCGGCGTAGATGCCGTCCGGGTCGTTGTCGAAGTTGAGCGGGTAGATGTCCTGGTACTTCTTCGGCGGGTTCTCGGCGTACGCGATCGATCCGTCGGCGCGGGTGGTGAACCACTCGGGATGCGAGGTGACCCACGGGTGGTCGGGGGCGCACTGCAGCGCCAGGTCGAGCGCGACCTCCAGGCCCTGCTCGCGCGCGGCCGCCACGAACGCGTCGAAGTCGTCGAAGGTGCCCAGATCGGGGTGGATCGCGTCGTGCCCGCCGTCCGCGCTGCCGATGGCGTACGGCGACCCCGGGTCGTCCGGTCCCGCGACGAGCGTGTTGTTGGGGCCCTTGCGGTTGGTCTGCCCGATCGGGTGGACCGGTGTCAGGTAGACCACGTCGAAGCCCATCCCCGCGATGGCGGGCAACCGCTGCGCCGCGGTCCGCAGCGTGCCGGTGAACCACGTGCCGGTCTCGGGGTCGAGGTGAGCTCCCTCGCTGCGTGGGAAGATCTCGTACCACGCGCCGTAGAGCGCGCGTTCCCGCTCCACCCACCAGCTGTATGACGTGCCCGGCGTCACCGCGTCGCGCAACGGCGTGCTGGTCATGATGTGGCGCACCGCCGCCGAGGTGCCCGCCGAGATCCGGGTGCCCGGCTCCTCGTCGGCATCCCGCAACCCGGTGATCGCGGCCTGCAGCGTGCGCGTGTCGTCCGGGGTGTGGTCGACCGAGTCGACGGCCCGCTCCAGCAACCGGGCGCCCTCCTCGAGCATCACCTCGGTGTCGACGTCGGCTGCGATCTTGATCACGGCGTCGTGGGCCCAGGTGGCGTAGGGATCGGACCAGCCCTCGACACAGTAGGACCACATACCGGGACGGTCGGCGCTGATCGTGGCGATCCAGGTGTCCAGGCCCGGATTGGTGCACCGCATCGGCACCTGGCTGACTTCGCCGTCCGGGTCGGTGACGGCAACCGACGCGTTGACGGCGTCGTGCCCCTCCCGGAAGACGGTTGCAGTGACCGCGAACGACTCTCCGACAACGGATTTCGTGGGGAAGTCACCGTCTCCGACGGCTGGGCGGACGTCGAGGGACGGGATCCGCCCGACCGGTCGGGACGGCACGGCTGCCGCAATGGCGGTCGTGCCGGTGGTCGGCACCGTGGGCGACGTCGGCTGCGTTTCAGTCACCTGAGCGACGCTACAAGATCCGGGGCCGACAGGGACACCTGTTGGCCCCCGGTGTCCGGATCGGCGGGTGACCAGCATCCGGTCGAATTCGCGTCAGCGCCGTGCGCCCCTACGATTCACTCCCGTGAGAGCCATTCGTCGTTTCAATGTCCGCACCGCGCTGCCCGAGCCGCTGGCCCCGTTGTCGGACCTCGCGACCAACCTGCGTTGGTCCTGGCACCGCCGCACCCGTGACCTCTTCCGGGACATGGACCCGTCGGTCTGGGAGGCGGTGCACGGCGACCCGGTGGCGCTGCTGGCCGGCCTCACCCCGCAACGCCTGGAGGCGCTCGCTGCGGACGGGGAGTTCGTCGGCCGCGTGCACGACGCGGCACGCGGCTTGTCGACATACCTCACCGCCCCGGCGTGGTACGACCAGTTCTCCGGCGAGCAGCCCGCGCCGGCGTCGATCGCCTATTTCAGCGCCGAGTTCGGCATCACCCACGTGCTGCCGCAGTACTCCGGTGGCCTGGGCATCCTGGCCGGCGACCACCTGAAGTCGGCCAGCGACCTCGGGGTGCCGATCGTCGGTGTCGGCCTCTTCTACAAGGAGGGCTACTTCAGTCAGCAGCTGTCCGCCGACGGCTGGCAGCTGGAGAACTACCCCCTGCTGGACCCCGACGACGTCCCGCTGACCCTGCTGCGCGAGGAGGACGGCACCCCGGTGGACGTCACGCTGGCGCTGCCCGAGGGCCGCACGCTGCACGCGCGGGTATGGCGGGCCCAGGTCGGCCGGGTGCCGCTGCTGCTGCTCGACTCCGACGTGGAGGCCAACGACGACTCCGCGCGGGAGCTCACCGCGCGCCTCTACGGCGGCGGCGGCGACCAGCGGCTGCAGCAGGAGATGCTGCTCGGCATTGGCGGCGTGCGTGCGCTGCGGGTCTGGAGCCGGCTGACCGGCGCGCCCGCCCCGGAGGTCTACCACTGCAACGAGGGCCACGCCGGCTTCCTGTCGCTGGAGCGGATCAGCGAGCTGGTCACCGGCCACGGGCTCGACTTCGAGCAGGCCCGCCGCGCCGTCCGGGCGAGCAACGTCTTCACCACCCACACCCCGGTCCCGGCGGGCATCGACCGGTTCGACGCGCAGCTGGTGCACACCCACTTCAGCGGCACCGCCGAGCTGCCGGGTGTCCCGGTCGACGCGATCCTGCCGTTCGGCGCCGAGGACTACGAGGGCGGCCAGCAGGGCATCTTCAACATGGCCCTGATGGGTCTGCGGATGGCGCAGCGCAGCAACGGCGTCTCGCAGCTGCACGGAGCGGTCAGCCGTTCGATGTTCGACGTGCTGTGGCCCGGGTTCGACGACGACGAGGTGCCGATCACCAGCATCACCAATGGTGTTCACGCCCCGACCTGGATGGACTGGCGGGTCATCGCGCTGGGCCGCAAGTACCTCGGCGACACCGACGTGCGTGAGGCCATCGGCTGGGAGCGCATCGGGCGCGTCCCGCGCGGGGAGCTGTGGGCGGTCAAGCGCGAACTGCGCGAGCAACTGGTGGAGGACGTGCGCAAGCGGATGCGCGCCTCCGCGCAGACCCGCGGCGCGAGCCACGCCGAGCTCGGCTGGATCGCGGATCTGCTGGACCCCGACGTGCTGACGATCGGCTTCGCGCGTCGGGTGCCGACATACAAGCGCCTGACCCTGATGCTGCGCGACCCGGAGCGGCTCAAGAAGCTGCTGCTGGACCCCGAACGCCCCGTCCAGCTGGTCATCGCGGGCAAGTCGCACCCGGCCGACGAGACCGGCAAGAAGCTGATCCAGGAGATGGTGCAGTTCACCGACGACCCGGAGCTGCGGCACCGGATCGTCTTCCTGCCCAACTACGACATGCGGATGGCGCAGACGCTGATGCCCGGCGTCGACGTGTGGCTGAACAACCCGCTGCGGCCCTACGAGGCCTCCGGCACGTCCGGCATGAAGGCCGCGCTCAACGGCGCGCTCAACCTGTCGATCCTGGACGGCTGGTGGGACGAGTGGTTCGACGGCAGCAACGGCTGGGCGATCCCGTCCGCGGACCCGGCGCACGGCACCGAGTCCTCGACGATGGACCCGGACCGGCGTGACGACCTGGAGGCGGCAGCCCTCTACGACCTGATCGAGTCGCAGGTGGCGGTGCGCTTCTACGACGTGGACGCCGAGGGCGTGCCGCAGCGCTGGGTGGAGATGGTCGAGCACACCCTGAGCGTGTTGGGCCCGAAGGTCCTGGCGACCCGGATGGTGCGCGACTACACGACCAGGCTCTACACGCCTGCGGCGATCGCCGGACGCGCCGCGGCCGACGACGACTTCGCGCTCGCGAAGGACCTGGCGGCATACGTCGGCCGGGCCCAGGAAGCGTTCCCCGGGCTGCGGATCGAACACGTCGAGGCCGACGGCGTCACCGACACCCCGCTGATCGGCGACAAGCTCACCGTGCGGGCGTATGTCGCGCTCGCCGGGCTGCGACCCGACCAGGTCCTGGTGCAGGTCGTCCACG